>CAZSEH010000045.1:0-28823 GCA_964605835.1 uncultured Opitutaceae bacterium | reverse complement strand
AGGCCTGAGGTCTTTTCACGTCACCGCAGCTTTCTCAACCCAGTCCCAATGCCGGTTTTCACTGGCAAGACGCCGGGACCGTTGTTGTGCTGGCCGGCGTCATGCTCATCGATTTCACGAAGATTCCGGCCCGCGAGGCGTACGCCTGGATGGCCGGAACGATCCTTCCGCGGCCGATCGCCTGGGTTTCGACCCTTTCCTCCGACGGCCACACCAATCTCGCGCCATTCAGCTTCTTCCAGGGCATCACGTCGAATCCGCCGGTGCTGATGTTTGTCCCGGTCAACAATCGGGACGGCCGCAAGAAGGACACGCTTCGCAACATCGAGCAGATCCCCGAATTCGTCGTCAATCTCGTGTCCTTTGCCCTCGCCGGGCCGATGAACAACTCGGCGGCGACGCTGCCTTACGGCGAGAGCGAGTTCGAGAAATTCGGAATCGCCTCCGCGCCGAGCGAGCGCGTGCGTCCGCCGCGGGTCGCGGCAGCTCCGGTGGCGTTCGAATGCGCGCTGCATTCAATCGTCGCGATAGGCGAGGGGGGGATGGCGGCGAACGTCGTTTTTGGGAGGATTCTCGCCGCGCATGTTCGCGAAGACGTCCTCGGGGCCGACGGCCAGCCCGATCCGGGCAAGCTGGACCTGGTCGGGCGCCTGGGCGGGAGCCTCTACGCGCGGACGACCGAGCGTTTCGCCCTGGAGCGGCCCTAGGAAGTGGGTCAGTTTGCCCGGCCAGCAGCCTGCCGGGCCTGTGCTGACCCACTTCCACCCGGCCCAAGGGTATTCTTGCACTTCACGGAGAAATGGGCAGTAGGTACCGGCTTGCCTTCTCCCCGTTATATCCTGTCAGGCATGATTCTGGCGGCTGGCGTCCTGCGAGCCGATGAGGGTTGGCGACCGCTCTTCGACGGCAGGGACCTTGAGGGCTGGAGCACTTTCATGGCCGCCCCGCCGCCCGAGACGGATGTGCCGGGCCTGAAGCGCGACGACAAGGGCAATTACCTCGAGCCGATCGGCCTCAACCGTGATCCGTTGCACGTTTTCAGGATTGAGACGGTGGACGGGCTCCCGGCCATACACGTCTCCGGAGCCGGCTTCGGCGTGATGACGACCAACGAGACCTTCGCCAATTTCCACCTGCGGATGCAGGTCAAATGGGGCGAGAAGAAATGGGGCTACAAACGGACAACCCACGCTGCGCTCGACGCCGGACTGCTCTATTTCGCACGAGGTCCGGCGGGGATCGACCACCTGACCTGGCCGCGCTGCCTTGAGTTTCAAATCCAGGAAAAGGACTTCGGCGATCTCTTCACCCTCGGGCTTGCCGAGGCCACGGGAAATGCCCGCATTGTGTCGGACATGGTCAACGGGCGCCGCGCCAGGGCTTACTTCCACGACCCCAAGGGCACGCCGACCGTGTTTGTCGCCAGGGCGCCCATCGGCAACCGCCTCCGGAGGATTGAGGACATGGAGCTGCCGCATGGCGAGTGGAACAACCTCGACCTCGTCTGCCTCGGCGACAGCAGCATCCACATTGTCAACGGCAAGGTCGTCAACCGGCTTTACCATGCGCAGATCCCCGACGGCCCCGCGATGGCCACCCTCGATTCAGGGCAGATTTGCCTGCAGACGGAAGGCGGCGAGGTCTACTATCGCGGGATGGAGATCCAGCCGATCACGGCGATCCCGGCGGAATACGCCGAAAAGACCTCAGGCCTCAGGTATTGAAATCGCGTTGCGGATTTCAATACTTGAGGCCTGAGGTCTTTGCCCGGACGTGCCTGGATATGCACTCCAGCTGCAACATTTCACGCCGCAATTTTTTCAACCTGCCTCCTCAAAATCATCTGGAGGCATCCGCATAGGCGATATGAAACCGGGGCGTGAGAGAGCGGCGGAACACGGCCTTGTCGTCGATGATGTTCTGCACGCGCTCCGCGTAGTCGCGGGTCGTCCGGGGGATCCGCCCGACGCGGACCTTGTCCACGCCGCAGTTCCACGCGGCCGCGCAGTTCCAGGGTGTGTCGGCGACTCCCCAGGATCGCAGCGAATCGGCGATCCATCGATAGTGCGTTGCCGCGACCTTGTCCGCATACGTCGTGCGCGCCTCGGAAAACGGAACGCGGGTGTGCTGGGCCCAGACCTGGCGGCGGAACTGGTATGCTCCCAATTCACCGAGCGGCCCAGGAGGCGCGTCGTACCGGTCTCCCGATTCCACCTGGCGGATGGCGAATAGAAAATCGGACACAAACTGCGGAGGCGTATCCGGCTGGATCTGGGAATTGCCCTGCGCGGCCGAACACGCGGCGGTGAGAGTGAGGAATGGAACGATGGATCTGAACATTGGAGGGGTCATTTCTTGGCGTTCCTTGGCTTCCCATTGATTGTACCGGCCGGCCCCGCGTTCCATTCCAACCCCAGAATTTAAATAACGCATTAGAGGACAATGGGTTAAAATTACCAGAATCGGAACGGCGCCTGGACTTCGCAGCGGACGGAGACGGCGATTTGAAGCATCGTCCCGATGGGATGCCTCCGGCGGGCGACCTTTTGGCCGCCGCCGCCGGGCGTTCGCAGAAGAAGTCTGCGTTTCTCCCGCCGCACGTTTCATGAAACGCGCGCCGCCCTGATTCCCTCCTTGCAAGTTATTCGACATGCCCTAAACGAAATGCGCGTGCAAACTGCTGTCGGTCGGCCTCCTATCGTTATGCTGGAAATCGGGATGCGACCGGCCATTCATCGGGTCCCATGAGCCTGTTTCGGAGAAAATCGGTCGAACACCTCCAAGAGCAGGCCGCCTCGGACCAGGGCCTTCGCAGGAGCCTTTCCGCGCTCAACCTGGTGAGCCTGGGAATAGGAGCGATCATCGGAGCCGGCATTTTTGTTCTGACCGGGCAGGCCGCCGCCCAGTACGCGGGTCCGGCCATAGCATTGTCGTTTGTCATCTCCGGGGTGGGATGCCTTTTTGCAGGGCTGTGCTATGCGGAATTTGCGGCCATGATTCCCATGGCGGGCAGCGCGTACACCTACGCCTATGCCACCATGGGGGAATTCCTCGCCTGGGTCATCGGCTGGGATCTGATACTGGAGTACCTCTTCTGCGCGCCGACAGTCGCCGTGGGCTGGTCCGGTTATTTTCAGGGATTCCTGAAGGAATTCGGCCTCAATCTTCCGGCTTCCCTCTCGACGGCCCCTTTCGTGCAGGTGCACGGCAGCCTCGTCGCCACCGGCGCAGTCATGAATCTTCCGGCGGTCGTGATTGTTCTTTTGATTTCGGTGCTGCTGGTCGTCGGGATCAAGGAGTCGGCGACATTCAATAATTTCATGGTCGTGACAAAGGTCACCGTGCTCCTGGCCGTGATCGCCTTCGGCGTCTGGTACCTGCTCAGGCATCCGGGTCTGGCGACCAGCAATTGGACGCCTTTCATTCCGAAGAACACGGGCACATTCGGCGAATTCGGCTGGAGCGGCGTCTTCAAGGGGGCCGCGGTCATATTCTTCGCCTACATCGGATTCGACGCCGTCTCCACGTCCGCCCAGGAGGCGAACCGGCCCGCGCGGGACATGCCGGTCGGCATCCTGGGTTCGCTTGCGATATGCACCGTGATCTTCATTTCCCTGTCGCTCGTCCTGACCGGAATGATGCACTACACCGTGCTCAAGGTGGATGCGCCCGTGACGTTCGCCCTGCAGTCGACAAACGCCCCGGTCGCGCTGCGCTTCGGCGTGGAGATCGCGGCCCTGGCGGGACTGAGCTCGGTGATACTCGTCATGCTGATGGGCCAGCCGCGCATCTTCTTCTCGATGGCCCAGGACGGGCTCCTGCCCGCCGTTTTTGCAAAGATTCATCCGCGCTTCAGGACGCCCTATGTCACGACAACCGTCACTGGAATCGTCGCGGCAATCTTTGCGGGGATCCTGCCCCTGGGCCTTCTCGGCGAACTGGTTTCGATCGGCACACTCTTTGCGTTCACGATCGTCTGCATCGCAATCATCATCCTCCGCCGAACCCATCCCAATTTTGCGCGGCCTTTTCGGACGCCCTTCGTTCCCTGGGTGCCGATCCTCGGCGCAATCGTCTGCCTGGCCCAGATGTGCGCCCTTCCCTGGGACACCTGGCTCCGCCTGATCGTATGGATGCTGATCGGGTTTGTGATCTATTTCACGTACAGCCGCCGCCACAGCAAGCTGGTCCGCGCCCCGCACCCGTCTGTAAAGCCTCCGATTTCCTAGGATTGTTCCGCGGACGCGTTTCGGAAAAGGGGGGTGGCAGGCTGGATACACTAGACTAGCCACGGAATTTCCCGCTGCCGCAACCCCAAGATGAAAATCTCATCGGCTCGTTTGACCCATATCCGCCGCGTTGGCCTGGCCATCGGACTTCTGTCCGGAGGTGGCCCATTGGGGCTGGCCCGGGCCGCCGTCCCTGGGGCGCCGGCCCCGGTCGAATTGTCGTCGGGATGGCAGCTGCAGGATGCC
This sequence comes from uncultured Opitutaceae bacterium, assembly GCA_964605835.1. Lineage (GTDB taxonomy): Bacteria > Verrucomicrobiota > Verrucomicrobiia > Opitutales > Opitutaceae > Palsa-1447. The sequence continues at coordinate 24,348 of CAZSEH010000045.1, read as the reverse complement.
GCCAGGATTCCCGAAGGCGGCAACACCCTTTCCCAAGTCTCGTTCACGCCGGCCGGATGGTACAGGGCAACGGTCCCGGGCACGGTGCTGACGACACTTGTCGACAACGGGGTCTATCCCGAGCCGCTCTTTGGCGAGAACAACCGCCCGGACAGGATTCCGGAGGGCCTCTGCCGAACCTCCTACTGGTATCGCGTCCGATTCACGGTTCCCGACTCATTCGCCAAACGGAGGATCTGGCTCAATTTCGAAGGCATCAACTACCGCGCTGAGGTCTGGGTTGACGGCGCAAGGGCCGGCGAGACCAAGGGCGCCTTCGCAAGGGGCAGGTTCGACGTCACCCAATGGGTGAGGCCCGGATTGCCCGCCGCGGTGGCCGTCCACGTTTTCCCGCCGCCGCATCCGGGAACGCCGGCGGAGCAGACGGTCGCGGCCGGCACAGGGCTCAACGGTGGCATTTCAGCGGCCGATGGCCCGACTTTTCTCTGCACCCTGGGGTGGGATTGGATTCCCGGCATTCGCGACCGTGACACAGGCATCTGGCAGAAGGCCTTTCTCTCCGCTACGGGGCCTGTGCTTGTCCAGGACCCTTACGTCGTCTCCGACCTGCCGCTTCCGCGCACCGACTCGGCCGACCTGACAGTCGAAGCCACGCTGCACAACACAGCGGCCTCCCGGCAGAAAGGGCGGCTCGTGGGAGAGTGCGGCCCGATTGCGTTCCAGTATTCCGTCACCTTGCAGTCGAACGAAAGCCGGGTGGTTAGGCTGACGCCGGAGGCTATTCCCCAGCTCCGCCTCGCCAATCCCCGGCTGTGGTGGCCCAACGGATTCGGTCCGCAGAATCTCTACACCATGAACCTGCGGTTCGAAACCGACGGGGGCGTTTCGGATTCGACCCAGGTCGTTTTCGGCGTCCGCAAGGTCACTTACCAGGTTCCCGATTCCGAGAACCTGACGATCTCGGTCAACGGCGTCCGGGTCATGGCCAAGGGAGGCAACTGGGGCATGGACGAGGCGATGAAACGAATCCCGCGCGCGCGCCTGGAAGCCCAGGTTCGGATGCACCAGATCGCCAACTACACGATCATCCGCAACTGGGTCGGGCAGAGCACGAGCGAGGATTTCTACGAACTGTGCGACAAGTATGGCATCCTCCTGTGGGACGAGTTCTTCCAGCCGAACCCCTCCGACGGCCCCAACCCGGAGGACACCGCCCTCTACATGGCGAATGTGCGGGAGAAGATCCTGCGTTTCCGAAGCCATCCCTCGATCGCGGTGTGGTGCGCCCGAAACGAGGGTTTCTCCCCTCCCGAGATCGATTCCGCGGCCCAGCGGCTGATGGCCGAACTGGACCCGAGCCGGCTGTACCAGCGAAGCTCCACGGAGGGCCGCGGCGTCCATTCGGGCGGGCCCTACCGCTACCGGTTTCCCCGCGAGTACTATGACTTCAAGGAGGCGTTCAAGACGGAGCTGGGCAGCGTGTCGGTTCCGACGCTGGAGGCCGTCCATGCGATGATGCCGCGCAAGGATTGGGAGACCGTGAACGACGACTGGGCCGAGCACGACCTGTGCAATGGAGCCCAGGCCGGAGGAAGATATCCCGGTGTGATCGCCGCCCGCTTCGGCGCAATTATCAATCTTCCCGATTTCGTGCGAAAGGCCCAGCTTGCCAACTTCGAGGCCTGGCGCGCCATGTACGAGGGGCGCAACGCCAAGCTCTTCCATCCCTGCACCGGGGTCATAGCGTGGATGAGCAACCCTTCCCAGCCGAGCTTTGTGTGGCAGCTGTACAGCCACGACCTGGAGCCGAACGCCTCGCTCTTCGCCGTTCGAAAGGCGTGCGAGCCGGTCCATATCCAGATGAACGAGAACGACTGGCATGTCATGGTCATCAACAACCTGCCGTCGGCCCTCGAGTCCGCGCGGGCGGTCGTTTCCGTGTACAATCTGGACGGCTCCCTTCAGTTGACCCGCGAAATGCCGTGCAGCGCCCCGCCCAGCATCGCGACGGACCTCGGTGCGATCGACTGGCCGCCAACCCTCTCCCGGGTGCATTTCATCAAGCTAAGGCTCATGGGCGCCGATGGGATCCTCATATCGGACAATTTCTACTGGCGGGCGCTTCCGCAGGATCAGGACGATTTCCAGGAGCTGAACAGGCTTCCCGGCGTAGTCCTCGACGCAGCGGTCGTCCGGCGCGATGCGGACGGCAAATGCCTGCTCGATGTCACCCTGGACAACAAATCCGGGTTTGTCGCCATCACGGCCCACCTCCAGTTGCGCCGGAAGGGAACGGACGAGCGCGTCCTGCCCGTCTACTACAGCGACAACTACGTTTCGCTCCTTCCGGGCGAGTCCAAGGTCATCTCAATCGAGGCTTCTCAAGCCGACCTGAACGGCGATGTGCCGCGGATCGTGGTCGACGGATGGAACACATCCGTCGCCTACCGGTTTTTCCCCGAAGACGGTGGAGCGGAGATAGACACCAATACGGACGCGATCGTGAGTCCCACGGCGCCCCGCATCTTCACGGTGGTGCCCGCACCTGCAAGGGGGAGGTAGCTGCTGGCCTGCATCAATCACAAAACCAATGAAGATTGCCCGAGATCGTCGGAATTTGTGATCGATGCAGGCTGGTTTCATTCGATTTTCCGAACAACCCCGAAAGACAGCCAATGACCACCCCCCACCCCTTGCCGATTTCCGGGAAACCGGCCGTATCTCCCGCGTACCGCGGGCCATTCGCCGTCATGACGATCCTCTTTTTCGTGTGGGGATTCATGACTGTCTGGAACGACATCCTCATTCCGCGATTCAAGGAGGCGTTCACCCTCGATTACTTTCATGCGATGCTCGTGCAGTTTGCCTTCTTTGGCGCCTACGGAATCGGCTCTCTGGCGTATTTTCTGAGCTCGATGGCCTGGGGCGACCCGATCAACCGGATCGGTTACAAGAACGGGGTGATCATCGGGCTGCTGATCGCGGCCCTGGGCAGCGCGCTGTTCTTCCCGGGCGCGTTGTTTGCGTCCTACCCGCTGTTCCTGCTTGCCCTCTTTGTTGTGGGCCTGGGGTTCGCGATGCTCCAGATCGCGGCAAATCCTTACGTTACCATTCTCGGCCCGGAACGGACGGCATCGAGCCGGCTGAACCTTTCGCAGGCGTTCAACTCGTTCGGGACGACGATCGGGCCGCTGATCGCAGGCTACCTGATCTTCCAGGTGTTCAACAGGGCGGGCGCCAACGGCGCCGAATCGGTGAAGGTGCCTTACCTCTGTTTTGCCGCGGTCTTTGTCGTCCTGGCTGTCTGCTTCAAGTTTGCCCACCTGCCGAGCTTCACCAATTCCGGACAGGCAGCCGGCCTGGGGGCCCTGAAATATCCCCACACGGCGTTGGGGATGCTGGCGATCTTCATGTACGTGGGTGGCGAGGTCACCGTCGGAAGCTCGATCGTCAATTTTCTCGGCACCGCGCCGCTGGGCGGCCTGCCCCATGAAACCGCCAGCAGCTACCTCTCGTTCTACTGGGGCGGGCTGATGATCGGCAGGTTCATGGGCGCCTTTGCCCTGAGCGACATCCGGGGCGCCCTCAAGAACACGCTTGTGATCGGCGTGCCCGTGATCGCCTTTGCCGTGATCGTGCTGCTTCCCTGGATCGCCTCTGGGCTCGGGGGCGTGCCGGCCTTCAGCGGATTCCTCGATCAAACATCGGTGGCAAAGATCGGCGCCCTTTGCAGCGTGGCCAACGTGGAGCACTACGGCATCCTGCTGGCGGTTCTCCTGGCCGCCTTCTTTCTCGGGGAGTCCAGCCCGCACCGCATGCTCGCCCTTTTCAGCGTCCTTATCATTGCGCTTCTGGCGGCGGGAATATCCTCCAGCGGAGAAACGGCCAAGTGGGCCATTCTCGGAGTCGGCATGTTCTGCTCGGTGATGTGGTCGAACATCTTCTCCCTCGCGATCGAGGGCCTTGGACCGCTGAAGAGCCAGGGTTCATCCCTCCTTGTCATGGCCGTCCTCGGCGGGGCTATTTTGCCACCTGTCCAGGGCGCGGTTGCGGACCGCCTCGGCATCCAAACCTCCTACGTCGTGCCGATGATCGCCTTCGCCTACATCGCCTTCTACGGTCTGTACGGCTACCGGGCGGGGCGGGGGAGGGGCGCTCCCGCAAGCGGGCGGCCCGCGACCGAATCCGCCGCCCGATAGTCGCCCGTTTTTGGGCTATTTCGCGGAGAGCGGGTTCGCCGCCACGGTTGCGATCGGGCTGCCGGCGGGGGGGCTGAATGCCAGCCGCACCCCGTTCCACTTCAGGCGGTGGTCCGGGCGGTCCCCGTGGCGCTGGGTGACCTCCGCGTTCTCGATATAATCCGCAAAATTCGCACCGCGCACAACGCGGATGCCCTTGCCGGCGGCGGATTCGCGTCCATCCGAGGCGGTATAGGGATAGGGCTCGTAAAGGCTGGAGCACCACTCGGACACATTCCCGAGCATGTCGTAAAGACCCCAGCGGTTGGGTTCGCTGGTGCCTACCGCGTGAGGCACGGAGACAGCTCCCGCGCCGAGGAGGTAGAGGCCGGTGCGGACCGTCGGCGGAGTATTGGGCGGCACGGAATTTTCGACAAGCCATGCGGAGCGCAGGACATCTGCGGCTGTCAGGGGCCCGGTCGACCCCGCCCTGGCGGCGTACTCCCACTCGGCTTCTGTCGGCAGGCGGAATAGTCCGCCGGACGAGCGCTTGTTGATCGCCCCCAGGAGCCCCTGGCAGTCCTGCCAGGAAACCATGTCCACCGGCATCCGGTCCTCCCCGGCAAATTTCTTTCCCTGATGGTTGCTGGGGTTTGTCCCCATCAGGGCCTTCCATTGCGCCTGCGTCAGTTCATACTTGCCGAGGTAGAATGCGGCCACGCCGATTGTGTGCACGGGCGCGGCGTTGGGCCGCTGCTCCGAGCCCATTTCGAACGATCCGGCGGGGACGAGCACCATCCTCAGGCCGATGGCGTCCATGACGACTTCCTTGGGCAGGCCGCTCTCCGGATCGAACTGGTCGCCGACGATCGCAAAGCCCGGGATTCCCGGCTTGAGCCGGCGTTCGCAAACGAGCAGGGCCCCCGCAGCGCGGGCGCTCGTGGGATTTGCCTTGAGGGCGTCCCGGAAGGCGTCCCGGGCCCCGGCCCACTCTTGGAGCTGCTCCAGCTGCTCGCCCTTGGCGAGAAGGGTCCTGTACGATTCCTGCTCGACCGCGAGCTGACGGGCGTGCGCCTGGATGGCCGCCGGGTCGAACTTGGGGTTCACCAGGGCATGGGGATGGTGGCAGGTCTCGCAGGAGGCTTTCTCCTTGGACTTCGGGCAGCCGGCCCGGTGGCACTCCTTGCAAAGGGCGGCGATCGCCGCCCCGTGCGGAACGCGCTCGGGCTTCACGCTGTTTTGCTCGTCGGCAATGTGCCCCTTGCTGGGACCGTGGCATCCGGTGCAATTGGGCGCGCGGGCCGAGTCCGGAAGCGTGCTGTGCTTGGAAATGCCCCACTCGAGGGAGGACGAGACGTGGCAGCGGGCGCAAACTCCCGCGCTTGTGACGCCCTGGTGCTGCAAATCCTGCGCCGCCAGCGGCAGGGAAATTCCCAGGCAGATCGCCCCGAGGGCCAGGATGCTTTTCATACGCGCCATTGTTCGTCCAACCATTGGTATTCGCCGGGCAGCCATCTGGCTCCCGTCAGAAGCGTGACATTCCTCGCGGCGTCCAGGGCGGCGACTTCCTCGCGGCTGATCTCCTCGTAGCGCGTCAGCGCCGCGTAGTTGTCCTCGACCAACTTGTCGTCGAACATGCCGGTCATCACGGAGGAGAGGAACGGCCGCGAGAACGCGTAGCGCATGGCCGCCTGGCAAAGGGATTCGTCCGGCAGTTGCTTCAGGGTCTTCGACAGCTCGGCGACGGCCGCGGGAAGGATCGCGCGATCCGCCGAATTGAACAGCCTGAAGTCCTTCATGTCCGGCCTGGTCTGGGATTGGAACCGGGGGTCGAGACTGACGATCGAGCCGGCCGCAAGCGGCTTCATGCCGATAAGCCCGATGCCTGCCGCCTTGGCGGCGGGCAGGAGCTCGCTGTAGTCCGCCTTGGCGTGGATGAAATTGTACGGAAGGAACATGTAGTCGAGGCCTTCCAGCTCCTTCAGGGCTGACAGCATCGGCCCCTCGAGATGGCACGCAATTCCTATGGCGCGGATCTTGCCCGCCTCCTTGGCCCGCCGCACGACGTCCCACTGCTCGATCAGGCTTCCGGAGTCGAATGTGATCGTCTCGCTGCGGATCCGGTAAAGATCGATGTATCCGCCGTAGAGTTTGGCCAGCCGGTCGATGTTCGCTCCAATGAACTCGGGGTTGTCGTAGGCGCCGGCGACGAATACCCTCTGACGGTTGGGCCCCAGCATTTTGGCCAGGGGCTCCCACTGGCCCATGTGCTCATAGACGTCGATGAAGTTGACGCCCAGATCCATTGCCCGGGAAATCTGCCGGTCGCGGCGCACCTGGCCCTCCGCATTGAGGAGGTTCCGGATCCCGCCCTTGATGGTGTACGCCCGGTCGGTGTGGGATCCGAACGCGAGGACGGAGACATTCATCCCGGTCTTTCCCAGCGGCCGATACAGCATTCCGCCCCTGCGAAATTCACCCGGCACGCCCGTCGAAGCCGCCTGTGTCCTGTGCGGAAGGCAGGAGGCGGCCAGGCCGGCTGCGGAGTACTGGAGGAACTGGCGGCGCGAGATGCAGGTTTTCATGTTTGGTGCATTTTTTGCGTCGTCAGGATCGCGTCCGGGCGGGCTCGGTGCATTGGGTTCTCGGCGTATCGGAGGGGGATCGGGAGCGGGAAGTCGCTCCGTGCGAATAGACTAGGGCTGCAGCGGGCCCCTTGCTCCGCATCAATTGCCAATCCTGTCGCATAATTTGCCTGACAGGATGCCCGTGGGCTGATCCGCCGGTCGTCCAAACGGCAGCCGACTCGCGGCGAAGCCGGAGATTGCCGGTGGCGGCGTTAGGAATTGCGGGATACCAGGAGAACCGACGCAACGCCGAGGCACGCTGATGCGAAGATCAGGATCAATCCATATGCCGCGACAGTGAGCGCCAGCTTGACCGCCGTCCTGCCGCGGCTCTGCCCGTATGCCGTCCGGAACGCGCAATAGATCACGAAAAACATGCCCATAAGCAGCACGGTCCCGACTGCGCTTTCAGCACCCTTGCCGGCCAGCGACGCGAGCAATCCAGCCATCTTGATCAGGATGAACGACAGAAATGCAAATGCCTGGATATGAAGTGCGAATATCAGGTGTTCAACATAGAGGCGGCCCGACCGGATATAAATCAACTTGAGCGCCAACGCGAGCAGGGGCAGGCAGAAGAACAACATTGCCGGGAGCAGGTGCCAGAACTCATTGGTAAAGTCCTGAAAGTTTCCCTTGTCGGTGGAATCGAACCTTAGGCGGAGCGGGTCATCGAGCCAGCTCCGCCTCCCGGCATCCTTGGGCAAAGAAGCGTTCGCAGGGTCTGCGGGAGTTGGCTTGGATTCCAGGGCCGCCACCGTGTCGGCCGAGTTCCGGTCCGCCTTCACTGCGTTCTCCATCGGCTTCGGCGTTTTTTGTCCGGCCTGCGCCGCTTCGGTGAGCGCCGGGTTGCGGCTGGTCAGTACGCCAACGGTAAAAAACAGGAAGCTCGCGAAAAAATAGAAGCGGATGGGATGCGTGTATCTGACGCGCCGGCCCGCGATGAACTCGGTCGTGAGAAAGCCCGGGCGCGTGAAAAGATAGCGGGCGCTTCGAAGGAATTTCCCGTCGAAATGGAAGAATCCCTCGAGCGCATCCTCCGCGATGTGCCAAAACGACCGGTGATAGTCGACGTCGTGCTGCCCGCACGCGGCGCAATACGGTCCTGATAGCGGCGCACCGCAATTTTGGCAATGGGGTCTGGGGGACGAATCGGGGCAGGCCATGTCTTGCAATCGCTCAATTGGCGAGGGATCGTCCGGCAACGCCGCCAGAGAAATGGATTGCCCGCACGGCAGCCCATCGACGGGACGAATCGTCCGTCTGGCTGACAGTAGACTCCAATGCGGCCAAAAGGCAAAGGGTTCGGTTCAACCCTATTGAAATTTCCGGTTCAGCCGGATAAAAGGAGACAATGAAGTCATTCCGCAAGGAGCTGTGGTTTGAGGTGCCGGCCCGCCGGGCATTCCTGAACATCACGTCCCAGGTCGAGTCCGCCCTTTCGGAGAGCGGCATCAGGGACGGCCTTTGTCTCGTGAACGCAATGCACATCAGTTCGTCGGTCTTCATCAACGACGACGAATCCGGCCTCCACGCGGACTTCGAAAAGTGGCTTGAAAAGCTGGCGCCCGAAAAACCCCACAGCCAGTACGCCCATAATCGGGGGGAGGACAACGCCGACGCGCACCTGAAGCGCACCATCATGGGCCGCGAGGTGGTCGTCGCCGTGACCGACGGCGGGCTCGACTTCGGCCCCTGGGAGCAGATCTTCTACGGCGAATTCGACGGCCTGCGCCGCAAGCGCGTCCTGGTGAAGATTATCGGCCAATAGCAGGCTGGATTCTTTCGAGAGTGCGCGAGAGGATGGCCGTCATCACCTGGATGCCATGAACGCAGCCGCCGAGGACAATTGCCCTGCATCGGATCCGGACCGCCTGACGGCCTCCTACCTGGTCGAGACTCCCCTGGCGGTCGCCGACGCGGCGGCAGCCCTTGCCGGAGAGCAGTCCTCGGGAACATTTGTCGAGGTTCCGGGCGAAACCGAGGCGCTGAAGAAGCGGTTTGCCGCGAGGGTCGAGAGGATCTCTGAGACAGGCCTTGTGCCGGCGCCCTCCCTGCCGGGGGCGCGGCGAGCGGCCGGTTACCGGCGCGCGATCATCGAGGTCTCCTGGCCGATCGAGAACTTCGGCCATAATCTGCCGGCGCTCGTCTCGACGGTTCAGGGCAACCTGTACGAATTGTCTCAGTTCTCCGGCATCCGGCTGCTCGACATCGGATTCCCGGGGGCGTTTCTTCGGCCGTTCCGGGGGCCGTCGTTTGGCGTTCCGGGAACCCGGCGGCTCGCCGGAGTGGAAAAGGGCCCCATGATCGGCACGATCGTGAAGCCGAGCATCGGCCTTGCCCCCTCCCAGACGGCCGAGCTGGTCGGCACGCTCGCCCGGGCGGGAATCGACTTCATCAAGGATGACGAGCTGATGGCGGACCCGCCCCATTCCCCGTTCGCCGAACGCCTGGAAGCGGTGATGCGGGTTGTGCGGGAGCATGCGCAGCGCTCGGGCAGGAAGGTCATGTACGCCTTCAACATAAGCGGGGAGATGGACGACATGCTTCGCAACTACGACCGGGTTGCCGAGGCGGGGGGAACCTGCGTGATGGTCAGCCTAAACAGCGTGGGCCTGGCCGCCACCCGCCGCATTTGCGGGATCGGACGGCTGGCCGTTCACGGGCATCGCAACGGCTGGGGAATGCTGACCCGGCATCCGTTCCTGGGCATGGATTTTGCCGCCTATTCGAAGATCTGGCGGCTGGCCGGCGTGGACCACCTGCACGTCAACGGACTGTCGAACAAGTTCTGGGAGCCTGACGAGTCGGTGCTCCATTCGATCGCGACGTGCCGGGTTCCGCTGGGCGGATTGCAGCCCATCATGCCCGTGATATCGTCGGGCCAGTGGGGAGGCCAGGCGCCCGAGACCTACCGGCGCGCCGGCACGGCGGACCTGCTCTACCTCGCCGGGGGAGGCATCCTTGCGCATCCCGACGGGCCGGCCGCGGGGGTGCGCGCCCTGCGATTGTGGTGGGACGCCGCCATGGCCGGATTGACCGTCGAACAGGCGGTCGAACGCCACCCCGAACTTGCCCGTCCGGCCGCCCTTTTCGGCCGGATAAGGCCGATTTCATGAATGCCGTTGCACCAGGCCGCGCCCTGCGGCTCGCGTACTACGGGGACGATTTGACGGGCTCGGCCGCGGTCATGGAAACGCTTGCCTTCGAGGGCATCCGCTCGGTGCTTTTCTTCGAGCCGCCTGATGCGGCGGCGCTCGCGCGCCACCCGGGCATAGGGGCGGTTGGTGTCGCGGGCGTGAGCCGGGCGATGAAGACCGCCGCCATGGACTCGGAGTTGCGCCGGGTCTTCTCCGCCCTCAAGTCCCTGCATCCAGTCCACTTTCTTTACAAGATCTGCTCCACATTCGATTCCTCGCCCGGGATCGGAAGCATCGGCCGGGCGATCGACATCGGGGCCGAGATATTCCCGTCACCCTTCGTCCCGGTGATCGGCTCCAACCCGACGTTGGGGCGCTACTGCGTTTTCGGAAATCTTTTCGCCCGGGTCGGCGTGGGGACCGACGGGCCGATCCACAGGATCGACCGGCATCCGGTCATGAGCGCGCATCCGGTGACGCCGGCGGATGAGGGCGATCTGCGCGTGCACCTGGCGCGCCAGACGAGAAAGCGAATCCGATCCCTGGATGTCCTGAAACTCGGCCTTTCCAGGGCGGGACTTGAAAAAGAGATCGACCGGCTGCTGGCGGACAAGGCGGAGGTGATTCTTTTCGACGGGCTGACCCAGGCGCAGGTGGACGCAATCGGCGTTGTTTTGGACCGGATGGCGGCGCGGGGTGGAACTTTGTTTTCGGTGGGGCCTTCGTCGGTGACCGAAGCGCTGGGAGCGTGCTGGCGGACGGGCGGCAGAAAGCGCCCCCTGCCCGCTGCCAGGTCGTCTGCCGGGGCCGCCCATCCAATCCTCGTCGCCTCCGGAAGCACCTCCGCCGTGACGGAACGCCAGATCGCCTGGGCTCTCAGCCATGGATTTGCGGGTCTTCCCGTCGATGCGGCGCGCGCGCTGGAGGATGACGACGGCGCGCACGACCGGAAGACGGTCGCATCGGCCGTGAGGGAGCTGAGGGCCGGGCGGAGCGTCCTCCTCCATGCGAGCCGAGGCTCCACAGACGCCCGGTACGCGGCCGCCCGGAAGCTGATGGAACGGCGCCACCTCGACTTGGATGTCGTTGCCCGCCGGATCGGCGGACTTCTCGGACGGACGGTGCGCGAGATCCTGGACCGGGCAGAGGTGCCGCGCGTGGCGTTCGCCGGCGGCGATTCGTCGAGCCATGCCGCGCGCGCGCTGGGTGTCGAATCGCTCGAGATGATCGCGCCGCTGACCCCCGGGGCCCCGCTCTGCAGGGCCCGCGCTCCGGGCAGCCCGGCCGACGGGATGGAAATCGCATTCAAGGGAGGACAGATCGGAACCGAGGACTATTTTGCCCGGCTTGCCCGGGGAGGGGATTGATCCTTTTCGGCCCATGAACAAACACCCGGACAAGCGCAGTCTGCCGGCCCTGCGCCCGGGCCGGGGCAGCTGGTTTACGCTTCTGATAGTCGCCTCAGTGATTCTCGGCCTCTCCTTTTCAGGGCCGATCGCCTCGATCGGCGCATTTGATCCGCGGAAGAAGTGGCTGTTTGTGATCCTGATCCAGCTTGTGATGTTCGGGATGGGAACGCAGATGACGATCCGGGATTTCAGGGATATCGCGCGGGCCCCGCGCGGGATCCTGATCGGGATCGTGTGCCGTTTTTCAGTGATGCCGCTGGTGGGGTTTGCGCTGGCGAAACTGTTTCGCTTCGACGATGAAATCGCCGCCGGTGTCATCCTGATCGGTTCCTGTTCGAGCGGTCTTTCCTCGAACGTCATGGCCTACGTCGCCCGGGCGAACCTGGCGCTTTCGGTGACGGTGACCGCAGCCACGACCGCGATCGCGCCGCTCATGACGCCGCTTCTCATGAAGCTGCTGGCCGGCAGGATGATCGAGGTGCGGTTCCTGGACATGATGATCGAAATCGTGACGATCGTCCTTATTCCGATCGGTGCGGCGCTCCTGCACGATTTCATCAGGAGCCACCCCGAGCGCACCCGCCGGGCGGGGGTGCTTGCGGCCGGGGCCCTCGCATGGCTTTTGTTTCTGGTGATTGGAGGCTCGACTCTTGTCTCCCGGACCCCGGAAGGGCCGCGGACCGCGATCACGCTCTTCGGCCTGCTTTGCGAAGCCATCGTCGCCGGCACCGCCTATCATCATGCGACGCGGTTCTGGCCCGCGATTTCGCGCTGCATGCCGGTGATCTCGATAGCGGGAATCGCCTACTTTGTCGTGGTGACGACGGCGGCCGGACACGACAGCCTGCTGAAGATCGGTGGCTTGCTTTTCCTTGCGTCGGTCATTCACAACGCGGCCGGGTATTTTATGGGCTATTGGCTCGGCCGGGGGTCCGGCCTCGACGTGAATTCGGCTCGCAGCATCGCCTTCGAGGTGGGCGTCCAGAACGGAGCCATGGCATCGGGCATTGCCGGGGCCATGGGAAAGCTCGCGACGCTCGGGCTTTCGGCGGCGATTTCCACCCCATGGGTCAACATATCCGGATCGATTCTCGCCAACTACTGGCGGCAGAGGCCGGTTGAGCCCCCTGAAAGGGCCGCGGTTTGACACCGCCGGGCGAATACCTTGATACCTGAGCGCCACAATGAACGGGAAAACCCTCGCACTGATCCACACTTCCTCGACCCTTGTTCCGCTGTTCCAGCAACTTTGCAAGACGCGGCTCCCCGGGGTCGACACCTTCAATATAGCAGACGACAGCCTCATCAAGGATGTCATCGCCCGCGGGCGGCTGACGCCGGCCACAGCGCGCCGTGTGGCGGGGCATATCGCATCGGCGGAGGCTGCGGGCGCCGATTATATCCTTGTGACCTGTTCATCGATCGGAGCGGCCGTCGAGGCCGCCGCCGCGTTCACCGGCATTCCGGTCCTGCGCGTCGACCAGCCGATGGCTGATGCGGCCGTCAAGACGGGCGAACGGATCGGCGTTGTCGCAACACTTCCGACGACGCTCGAACCGACGGCCGACCTGATCCGCCGGCGGGCATTGTCGGCCGGCCGGCGCGTCGAATTGACCACCCGGCTCTGCGAAGGGGCATTCGCCGCCCTGATGAGCGGGGACGCCGCGGCGCACGATGCCCGGGTGATGGAGGCGCTTGCCATTCTCTCCGGTCAGGTGGATGTGATCGTGCTCGCCCAGGCGTCGATGGCCCGTGTCGCGGACCAGATCCCGCTGGACAAGAGGCGGGTGCCGATCCTGGCGAGCCCGCCCCTCGCGATCGACTATCTCGCAACGGTGCTGGCTTGAATCGATGCCCATCCGCTCCGGCGCATCGGTCGACGCCGAGGAGCCGGGCGCTCCCTCGCTCCGATCGGGTCAGAATTCGCGCTGAAGCCGGCGCACCCATTCCAGATTGGCGCGCGCCCGCGGATTTCCCGGTTCCTGCCTGGCCTCCTCCTCGAACTGGGCCCCGGCCTCCGACAGCCGTCCGGCCCTGACCAGGGCGACGCCGAGGTTGTCCCGGGCCTCGGCGTAATCGGGCTTGATCGCCAGCGCCCTTTCAAAATAGGCGATCGATTCCGGCAAGTTTGCCTGCGGCTCGGTCGCTCCGAGGTAATTGCAGGCCATCCAGCAATCGGGATTGCTCTCAAGGGTCGCCAGGAAAAGGGTGCGCGCGTCGCGGTACATGCCGCACTGCCGCCAGGTCAGCAGGCCAAGAAGGGCGACCACCGTCACGGCCAGGGCGCGCGACAGCAGCATTCCCCTCTCCGTGGCGTGCGCCTTTGCCGCGCAGAACGCCGCGAATGCGATGACCCCGATTATCGCGATTTGCGCATAGCGGTCGGCGACGAGCGAATATTTCATGAAGTACACGTCGGTGAAGCCCATCACCGGAACCAGCGCCACGCAGAAATAACCCCAGGCAAAAAGCGCAGGCCGGGACCACGTGCCGCGATTCCGCCAGAGGACCGCTGTCAAGACGGCCGCGGCGATGAGCGGCGCCCACCAACCAGGACGGCCGGCGCTGACGTGCCATTCCGGATAGACAAACGTCAGGTTCGCGGGCCAGGCCGCCTTGCCCAGATAGAACCAGATCGCGGCTCCCGCGCCCAGCAGGCGGTCGGCAAAGCCTGCGTTCCGGTAGACCTGCCCCGTGCCGTGCCCTTGGAACCAGACGTCTGTCAGCGCCAGAACGACGGCGACGGCGAGAAACGGCAAAACCACCACCACGTCCTTTCCCCGCACCCGGCGATGCCAGGCGACAATGCCGAGCAGAATCAGCGGCAGAATGGCGACCGAACCCTTGCTCAGCATGGCCAGGACAAAGCAGAGCAGGCTCAGCGCGTAGGCGCGCCAACCCATTCCGGTCGAATGGCCTTCAGGCCGCGGGTAAAACCAGACGGACGCCAGGCAGAACAGCATCGCCAGCAGGTTCTTCAGTTCGCTGATCCAGGCGACGCTCTCCACGTTCACTGGATGGACGGCGAAGATCAGCGCCGCCAGGTATGAGCCGGGGAGCTTGATCCGCCTGAGCACGGCCCACAGCAGAAGCGAATTCGCCGCGTGAAGCGCCACGTTTACCGCATGGTAGCCAGCGGCGTGCATGCCCCAGAGCCGCCACTGCACCCAGAGAGCCGAGTACGTGACGGGCCAGTAGTCGGCCTGGGTGGCCGTGAACCAGAACTGCCGCAGGCCCGAGGCCGACTTGACCAACTTGTTTTGGGTGAGCAGCAGGTCGTCGTCCCAGGCGAAGCCGTTCCTGAGGGCAGGAAAATATGCGATCGCCGTGACCGCGCACAGGATGGCCGCGGCCAGCGCGATCCCGGAACCGGACGAGGACTGTTCGCGCTCGGCCACGGCATGGGAGCGTGCTGATTTTGTGATAATGTGCAAGAGCTGGACTACTAGGCGTTTCGATGCACTCGCGTTTTCCCGTGGCGATGGCTACATCGCCTGAATGCCAGCCAACGCCCTTTTCCGTCCGGGATCATCAATCGCGCAAGGATTTTCCTGCAACCGGCTCCAAGCGCACCGGAGAGCCGCCGCCGCGGCACTGCTGCTCGCATGTTCGGCGGGAATTGCTCCTTTGGCCGGCCAGCCATACAAGCCGGCTCCGGACACGACACCGCCCGCGACCGGACATTATGACTGGGTCCCAAGCGCGCCCAACATGCCTATTGGCCTCGCCCGGGGCATTTTTCCGGGCCGCGTCGTCTGGACCCGCGATCCGGCGGCGACACGGTGGGCCGGCAACTGGAAGCAGAATTCCGACCAGTATTGGACCGACGCAAATACCGACCAGGGAAGGGTGGAAGCCATGCTTTCGACGGCGCTGCGCAGCCTGACCGGAGCTGCGACCGATGAAGCCGCCTGGGAGGCTCTTTTCGAGTACCACAATGGCCAGGTTCTCGGGATGACCGGGCGCGGCTACAAGGCGGGCGAGGGGGTCGCGGTGAAGATCAACCTCAACAACTCCGAGAAGGCTGACAAGGCCGACAACAAGATCGACGCCTCGCCGCAGGTCGTGATGGCGATGGTGCGGCAGCTGGTCCACCAGGCCCATGTGAGGCCGGCGGACATCATCGTTTACGATGCGAGGCGATTCATGACGCCGGCCATCCTGAAGAAAGTCTGGGGAGAGTTCCCGGATGTCAGGTTTGTCCAAGTGTCGGAGGCGCAGGATGTCCAACCCATGAACCCCGCTCTCGGAGGTCATCGCGGCCTGGAGGCGGCCGACTGGGTCCAGGGGGTCACCTACTCCGGCGACACATTCAAGGACGCCATGCTGATTCCCCGGCAGATTCTCGACGCGACCTATCTCGTCAACCTGGCCCTCCTGAAGGATCATTCGTATCCCTACGACACGATGGAGAACGGCGACGAGGGTCAGACGGCGGTGACGATGTGCGGCAAGAATTACTTCGGCTCGATCAAGGGGACGCCGGAGCTGCATGCCGACATCAACACGTCCAAGCGCGGCGTAAAGAACGCCTATTCCCCGATCGTGGACCTTTCCGCGTCCCCGAACCTCGGGGGCAAGGTCGTCCTCTGCATGCTCGACGGACTCTACAGCGGGCGCAAGTGGCGTTCGTATCCCCAGCATTTCCCCAATCCGCCCTTCAACAACCGCGTCGAGCCGTACGAGAATCCCGACTGGCCGGCCAGCCTGCTCGTCTCGCAGGACCCCGTTGCGATCGATTCGGTCGGACTGGACATCATGTATTCGCAGAGCAGGAACAACATCGACCCGGTCTACGGGAAGCCGCGGATTCTCATCCGGGAGAATGCCGACGACTATATGGTGGAGATGGCCGACCCCGGGCACGCGCCTTCCAGGACCCATTACGTGCAGGGAGGGAAGCCGGTCCAAAGCCTGGGCGTCCACGAACACTGGGACAGCGACGCCACGCGCCGCTACTCGCGCAATCTCGACCCCGCCAACGGCAGGGGAATTGAGCTGGTCTACCTGCCCGTGGCGGAGGCTAAGGCCGCCGCCGCGCCCGCGGTTCTGCCCGGCGAAGGCCTGGCGCAGCACAGTTTCTTCTACGCGGGCGAGTCGAAGCGGGAGAGGATGTTCATCGTGCGCGAAGGCAGGATTGCCTGGTCGTATGAGCACGCCGGCAGGGGGGAGATCAGCGACGCCGTCCTGATGTCGAGCGGAAACGTCCTGTTCGCCCACCAGTTCGGGGTCACCGAAGTCAATTCCGACAGGAAGGTGGTGTGGAATTTCGACGCGCCGGCGAACACCGAGATCCACACCGCGCAGCCCATCGGAAGCGACCGGGTCGTGTTCATCGAGAACGGGGATCCGGCCAGGCTCGTCGTCATGAACAAGGCCACGGGCAGGGCCGAGCGCGAGTTCGTCCTGCCGGTCAGGAATCCCAAGAGCATCCACGGGCACTTCCGCCACGCGCGGCTGACGGCAGCCGGCACGATCCTTGTCGCGCACATGGACCTGGCGAAGGTGTGCGAGTACGACCTTGACGGGAAGGTGCTCTGGTCGATGGACACACCGGGCGGTGTGTGGTCGGCGGTTCCGCTCGGGAACGGCAATATCCTCCTGACCGGCGGCAAGGCGGTGCGCGAGGTCAACCGCAACAAGGAGACCGTGTGGCAGTGGACGCCCGGCGACACGCCTGATTTCCCGATGCCGAGCCTCCAACTCGCGACGCGCCTGCCCAATGGAAACACGCTCATCAACAACTGGTCAAACGAGTGGTCGGGCGGTGTGGATGCGTCCAATCCCCCGCTCCAGGCGATCGAGGTGACGCCGGACAAGAAGGTGGTCTGGGCCCTGCGCTCCTGGACAGCGCCCTCCGACCTCGGCCCGGCCACGACGATCCAGATCCTCGACGAGCCGTCGGTTCCGGAGAAGGTCCGGTTTGGCGACATCGCCGGCTGACCGGATCGGAACAGCATCCGCCGCCGCGCCTGAAGGGCCTTTTCCGTCCCAGCCCGAAGATTTCACGAAATTCGTCCAAATCTCATCCAAACCGCTCTCGAAAAAGGGCCGAAAACTCCCTGCGATGTGCTTGCAAGCACACCTCGGTCGTCTTCGGCCCTTTTTCCTCGGCGGTTTGGCGATCTTTGGCCGTTTTCATGAAATCTTCGGGCTAGCGGGCTTCTGATTCTTTTGCACACGGGGCCGGCACAACCAATCGGCCCCGCGTTCGTCTAGCCCGTTGGTTGTCTACCCTGCCTACCCCATGACCACTGAAAAATCGCAGTTTGCCACGCGAGCGCTTGCCGTCTTCTCGGCCTTCGTGCTCTCGACGGGTTTCTCCGTCACCTCCCGCGCCCAGGCCCCGGCAGTGCCGCCGCCCGAAGTCAAGGATCCGCCCGTTTCCTGGATTGACGCCGACACCGGTCACCGCGTCATCCGGCTGACGCGCGAACCGGGCTCAGACAGCTTCTATTTCAACTACAACGCCTTCACCCCCGACGGAAAGAAGATGGTGTACACGACGCCGGACGGGATCTCTGTCCTGGATTTGACGACCTTCGCGACAAAGCAGCTTGTCCTGGCGCCGAACCGCGCAGCCCACACGATCATCGTCGGCCACAAGACGCCGACCATCTACTACACCGAGGCGACCAAACCCGACGATCCGGCGTATTCCACGATCTGGGGCGCCAACATCGAGACCGGTGAAATCCGCAAGATCGCCGACCTTCCGCGCCGTGCCAGCGTCGTCACGATTAACGCGGACGAGACCCTGGGATGCGGAAGTTACCTGGAGGGCGATGCGACGGGTCCGGGCGTTTACGGCGGAAAGGCGAGCGCCCAGAAGGGGATGGGGGCGCTCAACATGGGCGAGCCCCTGAACAAGAGCCAGATGATGGCCCAGCGCCTGGCAGCCAAGCTTCCGATCACGATGTTCACGGTGAATCTTCAGAGTGGCAAGATCACGATACTGATCGAACACAGCACCGACTGGCTGAACCACATGCAGTTTTCGCCGACGGACCCGACCCTTCTGATGTACTGCCACGAGGGGCTCTGGTGGCTGGTCGACCGCATCTGGACCATCCGCACCGACGGCACGCAGAACCAGCTGATCCACAAGCGGACCTTTGAAGGCGAGATCTCCGGCCACGAGTGGTGGGCCGCTGACGGGAAGACCCTCTGGTACCAGATCTATTTTCCGCGGGAGATGGAGACCTCCTATGTCGCCGGCTACAACGTCGAAACGGGCCAGCGCACCTGGTACCATTTCAACAACGACTCGGCCTCCATCCACCACAATTCCTCGCCCGACGGGAAGCTCTTCTGCGGCGATGGCAATCCGCACGATCCCTGGATCGTTCTCTGCCGTCCCGTCGCCATCCCCGAACGCGAGGGCGGGCCGACGCTGGGAACCAACCTGATCAAGGCCGGGTATTTCCAGCCGGAAAAGCTCGTCAACATGCAGAAGACGGCGGCCCACGGAGAGCACAACTATCGACTCGAGCCAAACGCCAGCTTCACTCCGGATCAGAAGTACATAATCTTTCGATCCAACGTATTCGGCCCGGACTACTCGTTTGCGGTCGAAGTCGCCAAGGCTCCCGCCAACTGAGGCGCCCGAAAACCGGGTCCCGTTGAGGACTGCCTCAATTGCCGACGGGCAGGGGAGGCGAAAGGGGCACCGGCTGGGTCCAGGTGTCTTTGCCGTCGTAGACGGAAGTGACCAGCGTGGTGACTTCGCCGTTTTCGATCAGCAACTGGGGGCGTTCCCGCCTCTCGCAATGCAGCGCCGTGCCGTCCGTGAAGCGGACGGTGTGGTCGTAGGCGGGCGCCCGCCCGTTCGGTTTCCAGCCTGAGATGCCGTCGCTGGAGACGAAGACCGTCCCCCATCGTTCGTGTCCGGTCACCCCTCCGACGTTATCCTCGCAGATGAAGCGGTATTTTCCGCCGGCCTTGAACATCTCGAAGTCCTCAAGGCGGGCTTCCGGCCAGACATTGTCGTTCCTGACGATGTACGGCGCGTCGAAGCGGGGGGCCTCGGCGATATAAACCCGCAGGTCAGTGTCCCGGTATAGCACCTTGACCCTCCCGTCCGGATCGACGTAAACCGCGGGATT
This sequence comes from uncultured Opitutaceae bacterium, assembly GCA_964605835.1. Lineage (GTDB taxonomy): Bacteria > Verrucomicrobiota > Verrucomicrobiia > Opitutales > Opitutaceae > Palsa-1447. Next base: position 4,889 of record CAZSEH010000045.1, on the reverse strand, counting down.
GTTCGATTCAGTCGGGATGATCGGCCTGTCCAGGCGCACCCACGGGCCTGTGATGGACTTGGAGGTGGCGTACCCGACCCGCCGCATCGGCAGCCTGCCGTCGGGCATCATGATGCGCGAATTGCTGCCCATGTAGAACAAAACATAGGTATCGCCGATCTTGTGAATGTTCGGGGAGTGCGCGATTGTGGCATCCCAGAAGGATGGGTCGCGTTTCCCGAGCACGACTTCCTTGAATTCGTAGGGGCCGAGCGGGTTCTTCGACACGGCCCGGATGACCTCGGAGTGCAGCCGGTAGTCCTCGGGAAACGCGTGCCCCTTGGGCCAGCGCACCGCGAAAAGATGGTATTCGTCGCCGACCTTGATGATGGAGCCGTCCCAAACCCAGTACCCTTCCATCCTGAAGCCGCTGTTCCGCGGCACGGGCTGGATCCTCCGGAAGAAGGCGTCGCCATTCCACTCGTCGACGGCGGCATATGCCGCCGGAGCGCCGAAGTATTTGGATGCGTACTCGAGAAACACCGGCCAATCGGGAAGGTCGGTGTGCCAGCCCGCATGTTCGCGGAAGGCGACATCGCCCGAAACCAATGCGGCGTCGGCCGCCGGCATATCTGCGGTATTGAGGCCGGCCTTGCCCAGCAGCCGGTACGCCGGTCCCGCGCCCACCGCGGCCATGAATTCGCCGCGCGGGTCCGCCTGCTGGTCCTGGGTCCCGCCTGTTACAAAGACCGGGCGGGGCGCCACAAGCGCAATCAATTCGTGGGCGTCCACCGGCAGGTCGCCCCAATGGCCGCCGTATTTGCGAAAATTGCCCGCCATCCAATAGGAGAACGAGTCGACGAGGTCATTGGGCGTTTCGCCGTAGTTGCGGCGGAGGATCTTGGCTCCCCCTTCGCCGGAGCAGCTGGCGTAGACGATGGCCCAGCGCCGATCGAGGGCCGCAGCCCACAACGCCGTCTTGCCCCAGCGCGAATGGCCCTCGACGCCGAGGCGCTTCGCGTCCACATCCCTGTCGGTTTCGAGGTAGTCTATTGCCCGGCTCAAGCCCCAGGCCCACGCGGTCAGGGCGCCCCATTCGTCCGGGCGGCTTCTTGGCCGGCCCCTGTTCATGAGGCCGATGATCCCGCCGGTCAGACCGGCGCCGTTGTCGGGCTGCAGGCGGGTCGCGCTGAACACGGCATAGCCCCAGCCCCGGGAGAGCACCTGCTGCAGGGGAGTGGGCCCCCCTGGCGCGTCCCGTTGCGGATCGTTGCCTCCTCCAAGGGGCGTTACGACAACCATCACGGGTACCGGACCGGAGGCGCCGGCGGGCAGGGTCAGCGTGAGATCGATTGTCGGCGTGGCATCCGGATAGGCGGAGTTGTCGACATGCCCGAGGATCCGCTTGGTTCGGGCGCCATCGCCCCCTCTCCCGAGGGTGACCTCCCATGAAATCGCGGGCGTGCCGTCCGGAATGCGTCCGTAGATCTCGGTCAGGAAATCGTTCAGGATCTCCGGGCGGCGCTGCCTCCGCCAGGTCTCCGCGTCCGTCACCGGCCGGCCGTTCTTGAGGACCATCAATTCGGGCAGCGGATAGACGTTGGCCTTCGTCTCATCAAAATTGCTCCACGTGCCAAACGAGGAGCGTCTGTAGGCATTGTACGGAATGCGATTGGCGCCCGCCACGCCCGCGTCGTCGGTCCAATAGGAGCGCCGGATCGTGGCGCTTTGCGGGACCAGCCGCGTGTTCTTCGGCCGGGACGGATCGTCCGCCTCGGGAGGCAGATCGGCCCTCGGCGCGAGGGTGCGGATGACAGCGTCATCCGGTGCGGCGGCATCGCCCGCGCTAGCCGGGGGATAGGCGAGGATCAGGGCGCAGGAGATGCCGGCGAGGGGACGCCAGGGGAATTTCGATGGGGTCATGGCAGCGTGAAACCGCGGCCGTTTTAATCCGGAACGACGGCAAAAATCAACTCATCCGTCCGGGAACCGGCTGTGCCGGGCCGCCAGCCGGAGTATTAAGCGGACTGAAATAAGGCAGTTTTGGGGCGGGTGTGGCGGATGTGCGTTGAAAAGGGCCTGTCGCCGGATCATCACGACCCGGTGATGCAAGCCGGACGAATTGCCGTTATTGGCGAGCGAAACCTGAAGGAGCGTGGCCATGCGGGCATCGAGGCCTCGATTGCGTTGTTTCGCGCCGAACATGATCCCGGGCTCGATCACGAATGGATTCGCACTTCGCGCATCACACCCGAGTCGGTCGGCCGGGTTCTCGGCGGCGCTACGGGCGTGTGGTGCGCGCCTGGCAGCCCCTACGAGAACACCGCAGGGGCGCTGCTCGCGATTCAGCAAGCCAGGCTGTTTCCCGCGAGCTTTCTGGGAACTTGCGGCGGTTTCCAGCACGCGCTCATGGAGTTCGCCCGGAATGTCCTTGGCCGGGAAGCCGTGCACCAGGAACTGGTCCCCGGCGCGCCCGAACCCCTGATCGCGAAGCTGAGCTGTTCGCTCATCGGCGCGAAAGGGAGGGTGGTCGGAAACCCCGGCGACCGCTACTCGGACATCCTGGGGGCCGCGGAATCCGTCGAGGAGTACCAGTGCAATTATGGGCTGAACGCGGCGGCGCGGGTCCTCTTCGAGGGATCCGGCATGGTCTTTGTCGCGCACGACGAGGCCGGCCAGGTCAGGGCATTTCGACTGGACAGCCATCCGTTCTTTTTCGGCACGCTGTTTCAGCCGGAGAGAAGGGCGCTCGGGGGAATTCTCCACCCGATCGTCCGCGCGTTTCTCGAGTCGGCCCGCCAGCCCGCCTGAATTTGGGATGGATGCAGGCCAGGTCTTGCGGCCGCGGCGGACGGCGTGGCCAGAAGGGGACTGAATGTGCGCCAGAAGACAGCCTGTTTGCATCGTTGTCCCGGCCGGTTTTGAGTACCATCATAAATTAATTTGACTACTCAAAATTATGTCTGTTATTCGCCATTTGTGTCATTTTCAGTTTTCCAATTAATCAAGGTCCGGTTCGGCGATCATGGGTGAGGCCGAAAAGGAGCCTTTGGACCCCCGGGAAGGGGCGGCTGGCGGAATCGCTGCGTCCGGCGGGGGCGGGCCTGGGTCAGGTCATGTTTCCCTCGAGGGCCTGCACGGGACGGTGAGCGTGCCGAACGGGCAGGCGGGCTTCTGGCGGAACTGGCGCGCCTTTGTCGGCCCGGCGATCCTGATCAGCGTCGGCTACATGGATCCGGGAAACTGGGGGACGGACCTGGCCGGCGGCGCGCAGTTCAAATACAGCCTGCTTTGGGTCGTCGCGCTGGCGAGTTTCATGGCGGTCGTCCTCCAGGTGATCTCGGCCCGCCTGGGTGTGGCGACGGGCAAGGATCTGGCGCAGTGCTGCCGCGACTACTACCCGTCCTGGACGCGCCTGCCCAATTGGATCACGATGGAAATAGCGATCGGCATGACCGATCTCGCCGAGTCGCTCGGCAGCGCGGTGGCGCTGAACATGCTCTTTCACATCCCGCTTCAGTGGGCGATCATCATCACCGCCTTCGATGTGCTCCTCCTCCTCGCCCTGCAGGGCTTTGGCGCGAGGCTTATCGAGGCGGTGGTCGCGGTCTTCGTGCTGACAATCGGCGTCTGCTACGGCATCGAGATCTTCGGGCTGGCCCAGACCCGGCCCGACTTCCTGGAGATGGGCCACGCCATGGTGCGGCCCGACTTCGCCCAGGCGGGCATGCTGGTTGTGGCCATCGGCATCATCGGGGCGACCGTCATGCCGCACAACCTGTACCTCCATACGGCCCTGGTGCAGACACGAAAGCTGCAGAAGGACGAGGCTTCGGTCCGCCGCGCCATCCGTTTCAACACGATCGACACCGCGGTGGCGCTCACGATCGCATTCTTCATCAATGCGGCCATCCTCGTCCTTGCGGCGATCGTGTTCTACGGCAAGGACAGCATGACGCTGGCCGGCGGGCAGGTGGTCAGGTTCACGGCGGACAGCGACTGGATCCGGGTTGCGTACCTTACGATCGCCCCGCTTCTGGGGACGGCGCTCGCCAGCACGCTCTTTGCGGTGGCGCTGCTTGCCAGCGGCCAGAGCAGCACGATCACCGGCACCCTGGCCGGGCAGGTCGTGATGGAGGGGTTCATGCACTGGCGAATCCGCCCCTGGGTTCGGCGGATGATCACCCGCCTGCTGGCCGTTGTGCCCGCCATCCTGATCATCAGCGTCCGCGGCACGAGCAGCGTGACCGATCTGGTCAACCTGAGCCAGGTGGTGCTCTGCCTCGTGCTGCCCTTTGCCATGTTCCCCCTGCTGCATTTTGCGGGTTCGCGCAGGCGCATGGGCAGGTGGCGAAGCGGCTGGTTCCTCACGGTCACCGGCTGGGGCAGCGCAATATTGATCACAGCCATGGATATCTACAGCTTGCCGGACGCCCTGAAGCAGGCTTGGGTCGTGATCGCCGGCCGCTGAAGTCCCATTTTTCACGCAACCCAAACCGAGGAGCAGCCATGTACAACAAGATCCTCCTGACGCTGGATGCGACTCCCTCGGACCGGGTGATCATCGAGCACATCAAGTCCCTGGCAAAGGCCATGCACAGCCGCGTCGTCCTGTTGCATGTCGCCGACGGCTGGGCGGCCCGCACCCATGGGGCCGACGCGGTGAGCCCCGAGATCGCCGAGGACACAGCCTATCTGCGCGGGGTGCAGGCCGAGTTTCAGTCCCTGGGCATCTCCGCAGAGGCCGAAATGGCGTTCGGAGAGCCGGGCGACGAGATCGTCAAGTGGGTTCGTGACAAGGGTTGCGACCTGGTGGCGATGAGCACGCATGGGCACCGGTTTGTGGGAGACCTCTTCTTTGGGTCGGCCTCCAGGCGGGTGCGGCACAACGTCAGCGTGCCGGTGCTTCT
>CAZSEH010000044.1:0-29435 GCA_964605835.1 uncultured Opitutaceae bacterium | reverse complement strand
TCTTCATCGGCGAGTCCGACCGGCACAATGGCAAGCCCCTGTACGAGGCGATCGTCCTCAAGGCGCGCGAACAGCACCTGGCGGGCGCCACCGTGATCCGGGGCGCGATGGGCTTCGGACGGTCCAGCCGCATCCACACGAGCAAAATCCTCCGCCTGTCCTATGACCTGCCGCTGGTCATCGAAATCGTCGACAGCGAGGAGAAGATCAACGCCTTCCTTCCGGTTCTCGACGCCATGGTGGGAGGCGGCCTCGTGACGCTCGAAAAGGCGCGGGTCATTTTCTATCGCACAGCGAAGGAAGGCGACCCTGATGCGGGCGGCGCATCCCGCCCGGACTGACCACCATCCTCTACGCCCCGCCGCTCTACGGGTTTGCGGCCAGCAGATTCTTCGGAGAGGTCTTCCAGTAGGCGAGAATCGGGCTGCCCGTTGGGTGGTAGGCTTTCACCACCACACCCACGTAACGGCCTTCAGACAGCGTTTCCGGGTCGATTGTCGAATTGTCCATTCCCATCGTGGACCAACCCCGGGAGGTGTGGTTCACAAGGAGGTGGGCGACCGGAACGCCGTTCTCCCCCATGAAGACCACCGTCTGCCCGAGCTTCAACTCGGAGAGGGCGGGGCGCTCAAGGATGATAACGTCGTGATCAGAATATAGGGGCAGCATTGAATTGCCGCTCCCTATCGCAAAATCGGAACCGGGATGCCCGCTCACGTACTGCCTGGCGAGTTCGACGGCCTGGTAAGGGGTGACTACGGTCGGCGGCGGCGACATGCGGGCGACGGCCTCCATCGGAAGCTTCGCGGCCATGTCCATGCTGGAGCAGCCCGACCAGGCCGACACGGAGCAGAGAAGCGCGATGCAGGCAAGGCGGTTGAGGAGAAGCTTGGAGGAAGGGGAGGAAAGGGTTTGCATCGCGTTTTTCTTTTTGACCCCCCCATTAAACTCCATCCGGGCATTTCCGTGAATAGGGGCTCGCTCCTGATGGCGTGAAGGTTGATAGCCCAATCGCGGGGCCCGGATCTCCCGGCTCCGAAGCGAAAATAGCCCGTGAACCGGGATTGAATAGGGCAATTCCCCCAGTCGCCCAGAGTGAAGGCCGGTTTGCGGCGCGCGGACCGCCCCCGCGGCCCCCGCCCGGTTGACACCCGGGAATTTTCCCGCGCGAATACCGCCTTTTGCCATGTGCGTCCGCTACACGCTCCACAGGCCGGATGCCGCGATCGAGGCGGTCGCGAAGGCGCTCGGCGTCCGGATCGACCCGGAAGACTGGATACAGCCGCCCCGCTACAATGTCGCGCTTTCGCAGATCGCGCCGGTCGTGCGCTCGGAAGAAGACGCGCCGCGGCTGCGGGCGATGCGGTGGGGCCTCATTCCCCCGGCCGACCGCGGGCTTCAGGGGAGGCGCGCCCTGGCGAATGCGCGGCTCGAGACGCTGGACAGGCTCCCCGCGTTCCGGGCGGCCGCGGCGGCCCGGCGCTGCCTCGTTCCAGTGAATGGATTTTATGAATACAAGGACCTGGGCCTCCGGAAGCAGCCCTACGTGTTCATGCGGCCGGACGGGGAGCCCTTCGCCCTGGCGGGCCTGTGGGAGCCTCCGCTCGACGGGCTGCCGCCGTCCTTCTGCGTCGTGACGACCGCGCCCAACGCGGCCATGGCGGGGATCCATGACCGGATGCCGCTTGTCCTGACGGGCCCCGCGATGGGCCTGTGGCTGGGCGAAAGGCCGCTGGAGGCGGAGGCGCTGGGGAGGATCGGGCGGCCCCTGCCCGCGGACCTGCTCGTCGCCCGGCAGGTCAACGCCTTCGTGAACAGCAGCCGGAACGAGGGGCCGCAGTGCCTGGCGCCGCCCGACGCGGAGCCCCCGGAATTCGATTTCGGCTCCGGATGATGCGGCCCTTGTGTTCGGGAAGTCGCCGGTAACCGGGGAATTGCGATTTCCCGGCGGGATTGGGATTGCGCGCGGGCGGGCGACCTGTTCATTTGAACACACATGATCGAATGAACACCCTGACCGAAAGACAACAGGAGGTGCTGGATTTCATCCGCGCCTTCCAGGAGGAGGAGGGCGTCCCGCCCTCCGGCCGGCAGATCCAGAGGCATTTCAAGTTTGCAAGCCAGACGGCGGTCGTGGGCCACCTGCGGGCGCTTGCGAACAAGGGCATGGTCGAGCAGCTGGCGGGGCGGTCCTGGGGGCTGAAGGCGGGCGAAGTGCAGCTGCACCTTTTCGAGCTCCCGGTGTACGGCACCATTCCGGCCGGGCTTCCGGCCATGCAGGAGCAGCAGCCGGTCGAGACCGTGCCGATCGATCCGGCGCTGTTCGGGATGAGGCGCCCTTCGCCCGGGGCGCGGGCGCCGCTTCTGTGGGGGCTTCGCGTGAGCGGTGACTCGATGATCGGGGCCCACATCATGGATGGCGACCTGGCGGTCCTTGCGCGACGCGATCCGCGGCCGGGCGACATCGTCGCGGCGCTCGTGGACGAGACGACGAGCACCCTGAAGCGCCTGGTCTATCTGCGCGGCAGGCCCGTCCTGCGGCCCGAGAACAGGCACTACCGCGACATCGTGCCCGAACGCAGCCTGGAATCGCAGGGTGTCCTCGTCGGGTTGATCCGCCGGCAACCGAAATGACGCATCGGAGGCCGGCCTTCCCAAACCTCCGGCTTCATGCACCCGGATGCCCCGCCAACCCACCACACTTCAGACGCTCCGGCAGCTTTTGGCCGAACGATTCCCGCAGACCCCGCGGGAGTCCCGCGGATCGCATCCGACGGGGATCGCGGGGATTGACGCAGCCCTCGGGGGCGGTCTTCCTGCGGGGCGCCTGACCGAGCTTGTTTCTGCGCGGCCGAGCAGCGGGGGGCAGTCGGCCCTGAGCCGGATTCTTTCCGAGACCCGGGCTGCGCGCGAGCGGGTGGCGCTTGTCGACGGAAGCGACGCCTTCGATCCGTCCGCCGTGCCGCCGGACTGCCTCCGCCATCTGGTGTGGGTGCGGTGCCGGGACTGCAGCCAGGCCTTTGCCGCCGCCGACATCCTGGTGCGGGACGGAAACTACGCCGTAGTCGTTCTCGACCTGCGCGGCCTGGACGAACGCGCCCTGCGCCGGACGCCCCCGACCGCCTGGCATCGCCTTCAGCGCGCCGCGGAAGCCGGAGGCGCCGCGGTCCTGGTGCAAACGGAGTTTCCCCTCGCGCCCGCCGTGCCGGCGCGGCTGGTGCTGGAGGAGGGGCTGCCCCTGTCCGCCGCCCTCCGAACCAGGGCGGAAATCGCCGGGGCACTGGAACCGGGCCGGGCGCGCGCGCCGCGGCGCCTGGACAATGGCGAACAACGGGCCGGATGACACCCGGGGCGATGCGCTATGCCGTGGTCAGGGCGAAAAATTTCTCCCTGCAGGCGCTGCGCCGGGGCGATCCGGCGCTCGCCGGCCGCCCGGTTGCCCTTGTCTGCGGGGAGGGGCGAAAGGCGGTGGTGACGGAGGTCTCCGCGGAAGTGGAAGGCGTGGAGGAGGGAATCCCGGCCGCCCTGGCGTTTGCCCGCTGCCCGGGCATCGTCCTTCGCCCGCGCGATCCTTCCGGGGAAGTGGAGGCGCAGCGCCTCCTGATCGCCGCCGCCTTCGGCCTTTCACCGCGCGTGGAGGCGACCGCGCCGGGCGTGTGCACCGTGGATTTGCAGGGGGCGGACCCGCGGCGCGCGTGGGCCCGGGCGCAGGCTCTCGTGGCGGAGCTTGCGATGACCGGACTGTCCGTGACGATCGGATTCGGCCGCACTCCGCTTTTGTCCTCGCATGCGGCGGAGTATGCGGGCCGGCGCGGCCAGCAGTCCCATGAATCCGTGAAAACGGAGGCGGCGCTGGCCGTCCTCGAGGACGAGCGCGCCTTCCTTGCGGTCCTTCCCATCGCCGCGGCGTCGCCCTTGCCGCCGCAGGCGGAGATCCTCGCCCGCTGGGGGCTTCGCACCTGCGGGGAGCTGACCGCGCTGCCCAAGTCCGGGATCGGCGCGCGGCTTGGCGCCGAAGGCGTGGCGCTTTGGGAGAGGGCGGCCGGCGAGACGATCCGCGTCCTGCGGCCCGTCGAGCCCGCGAAGACATTCGCTGCGGAGTGGGACTACGAGCCGCCGGTCGAGTCGGCGGAGCCGCTGCTTTTCCGGCTGCGGCGCTTTGCGGAGCGGATTGCACTCGAACTGCGCGGAGCGGGCTTTGTCGCCGAGCGGCTCACCCTCACGCTTCTCATGGAGGATGAGACGGACTGCCGGCGGGAATTCCGCCTGCCGGAGCCGGGGACGGACATCGACGGGTGGATGCGGGTGCTGGCCTCGTACCTGGAGACCGTGCGCACGGCCGCCCGGATCTGCGGGGCGCGGCTTGCCGCCTCCCCGGCCCGGCCGCCCGAGAAGCAGGACGGGCTCTTCGACATGGGGCTGCGCGACCCGCAGGCATTCTGGGAGAATCTGGCCCGCCTGGGCGCGATCGTGGGCTCGGACCGGGTGGGGGCGCCCGTCCCGTCCGACTCCCATCGGCTGGATGCCTTCACACTGGAGAAGCCGCAGGAGGCTGTCCCTTTGCCGGAGGGACAGCCTCTTCATCCGCAGCGCGGGCCGGCACTGCGGCGCTACCGCCCGGAACCGCCCCTCAGCGTGGAGCTGGACGGCTCGAGGCCCCGGTGGCTGGAAGGCGGGGAGCTGAGGGGAGCCGTCGCCGCATGCCGCGGGCCCTGGCGCGAAAGCGGCGACTGGTGGAAGCCGGAGCGATGGGCGCGCGAGATCTGGTGCGTGGAGCTTGCCGGCGGCGGCCTTTACCAGATTGCGCGCACGACCGCCGGCTGGGTCGCCGAAGGCATGCTGGACTGACCACGGCTGCCATGGGCGAAACAGGGACAGCCTCCTACGTCGAACTCCATGCGCGCAGCGCATTCAGTTTTCTGCGCGGAGCCTCAAGTCCCGAGTCCCTGGTCGGGACCTGCGCCAGCCTGGCCATTCCCGCCATCGGACTGTGCGACCGCGGAGGCGTGTACGGCGCCGCGCGGCTTTACCAAAAGGGGAAGGAACACGGCGTCCGGGCGATCGTGGGAGCGGAGGTGCAAATGGAGGACGAAACGGTGGTGCCGCTCCTCGTTGCGACGCGCGAGGGCTACCGCAACCTCTGCGCCCTGCTCACCGCGGGCCACCTCGGTGCGCCGAAGGGGGAGGGGCGGGTGAGCTGGTCCGCCCTTGCCGAAATGAAGGCGGGGCTCGTCGCCCTGACCGGCGACGAGGAAGGCCCGGTGCGCAGGGCCTGGCGCGAGCGCGGCGCGGCGGCCGCCGGGGAGGCGTTCGCGAAAATGCGCGGGATATTCGAAAGGGACAGCCTCTTCGTGGAAATCCAGAGGCATCTCGTTGCGGGCGAGGAATTCGAGAACCAGTTCCTGACCGACCTGGCGGAGGCGGGCGGAACGCCCCTTCTGGCGACGAACGGAGTCGCCCATGCGGTTGCCACGGAGCGCAATGTCCTCGACGCCTTCACCTGTCTCAGGCATCGCGTCACGCTCGACACGGCGGGGAGGCTCCTCGCGCGCAACGCCGAGCGCCGGCTCAAGGGAGGCCGGGAGATGGCGGCCCTCTTTGCGGACAGGCCGCAGGCCGTGGCGAACACCGCGCGGCTGGCGGAGCGGCTGGAATTCACGCTCCTGGACCTGGGATACCGCTTTCCCGACTATCCCGTGCCTCCGGGCGAGTCGATGGACTCCTACCTCAGGAAGATCGCCTATTTCGGGGCGCAGCAGCGCTACGGAGGCGTCGCCGGCCCGGTGCGGGCGCAGATGGAGCGCGAACTGGCGCTCATTTCAAAACTGGGCTTCAGCGGGTACTTCCTGATCGTATGGGATATCTGCAATTTCGCGCGGGAGCAGGCGATCCTGGCGCAGGGCCGGGGAAGCGCCGCCAATTCCGTCGTGTGCTACGCCCTGGGCATCACCGCCGTCGATCCCATCGACAGCAAGCTGCTGTTCGAGCGCTTTCTTTCGGAGGGGCGCACGAGCTGGCCCGACATCGACATCGACCTGCCGAGCGAGGAGCGGCGCGAGCAGGTGATCCAGGAGGTCTATCGCAAATACGGCCGGCACGGGGCCGCGATGACGGCCAACGTCATCACCTACCGCGGGCGGAGCGCCATGCGCGAGGCGGGGAAGGTGCTCGGGTTCCCCGAGGATGTCCTCGGCCGGTATTCGAGCCTCTTTGCCGGCGGCGACTATCCGCATACCATGGAATCGACGGAGCAGGTGCGGCTCGCCGGCGTCGATGACTCGCACCCGCGCCTGCCGGCCCTGCTCGCCCTGAGCCGGGCCATGATGGGCCTGCCGCGCCACCTGGGACAGCATTCGGGCGGCATGGTCATCAGCGCCGGGCGGCTGGACCATATCGTGCCCCTGGAGAATGCCCGGATGCCGGGGCGGGTCGTCCTGCAGTGGGACAAGGACGACTGTGAGGACCTCGGGATCGTCAAGGTCGATCTCCTGGGCCTGGGCATGATGGCCGTCCTCCAGGACACCCTGCACCTGTGCTCCGAGCGGGGCCGGCCCGTCGATCTCGCCCGGATGCCGAAGGACGATCCGGCGACATTCCGGATGATCCAGGCGGCGGACACGGTCGGCGTCTTCCAGATCGAATCCCGGGCGCAGATGGCGACCCTGCCGCGCATGAAGCCGGAGACTTTCTACGACCTGGCCGTGGAGGTCGCGATCATCCGGCCGGGCCCGATCCACGGCGATGCGGTGCATCCGTACCTCGCGCGGCGCGCGGGCCGGGAGCCGGTCACCTATCCCGACGAGCGCGCAAGGCCGATCCTGGAGCGGACGCTCGGGATCGTGCTTTTCCAGGAGCAGATGCTCAGGCTCGCGATGGAGCTGGGCGGCTTCACGGCATCCGAGGCGGACGAGCTGCGGCGCGCGATCGGGTTCACGCGTTCGCCGGAGCGCATGCTGAGGATGGGGGAGAAGCTGCGCGAGGCCCTGCGCCGCAACGGCGTCGCCGAGGCGGCGGCGGCCGTGATCCTCCAATCGCTCGCGTCGTTCTCGCTGTACGGCTTTCCGGAGAGCCACGCGATCAGCTTCGCCCTGATCGCCTATGCGAGCGCCTGGCTCAAGGTGCACCGGCCCGCGGAATTCTACGCGGCCCTGCTCAATTGCCAGCCGATGGGGTTCTATTCCCCGGCGACGCTTGTCCAGGATGCGCGGCGCCACGGGATCGACGTGCGGCCGGTGTGCATTGCCCGGTCCCTGGCCGCATGCACGGTCGAAAGCGATACGGCGATCCGGATCGGCCTCGCCTCCGTGCACGGGGTGCGCGCGGGGGCAGTCGGGGCCCTTTTGGCGGCGCGGACCTCGCGCCCGTTCGAGTCGCTGAAGGACTTCCTGCGCCGCGGCAGGCTGACCGCCCCGGAGCGGCGCTCCCTCGCCGAGTCGGGGGCCCTGAACGCGCTGGCGGGCGACCGGCGGACGGCCCTCTGGCATGTGGAGGAAGCGGTCGATGGAGACGACCTGTTTGGCGCGGCGGCCGCGGGACCGCGGCCCGGCGTCGCCGCCCCCGCCGACGAAAAGGAGCTTTCACCGTTGGAGCGGATGACGCACCTGGAACGCCTGCATGCGGACTTTCGGACGATGTCGCTGACGACCGGCGCACATCCCATGAAACTTGTCCGCTGCCAGCTGGCCGGCCTGACGACCGCCGCCGGCCTGGCGAAGGCGCGGAGCGGGACGCGCGTGCGGGTCGCCGGGGCGGTGATCACGCGGCAGCGGCCGGGCACGGCCAAGGGTTTCTGCTTCATCACGCTCGAGGATGAGACCGGTCACGCAAATGCAATCGTCCGTCCGGCGCTTTTCGAGCGATACCGGCTCGTCATCAACCTGGAGCCGGCCCTCATCATCTCCGGGCGCGTGCAGAACGAGGAAAACGTGATTCACATCCAGGCCGAGCGGATCGAAAAGCTTCCGAAAGGCGGCCTCCCGGCGCAGGCCTCGCACGACTTTCGGTGAACGCTCCCGGCGGTGATCAGGGAGACGGCGGAAGCGCCCGCGGCACGGCCGGAAGACGGGTGTCCGAGGCCCCTGGAATGGCGGCGGAGGGTGATCCGAAGGAGGGCCAGGGCGAGGCCTGCAGGCCCGTTGGATCGGTCCAAAGCGACGATGCTCCGAAACTGCGGCCGGGCGCTGAAATCGTTGCGTCATGGCCCGACGCGTGAAAGCGGATCCGGGCGATCGAGGGCGGGGCGCTGACATTGATCGCGGCCGTCACCGATTCGGCGGGCAGCCAAAACGAGTTTCCAGCCTGGGAGGCCTGCACGGTGACCGGGCCGGTTCCGGTCAGGACAAGAATCGGGCCTGCGAGCCAGGCCGGACCGCCCACGACCGTGAAATCCACGGGAAGGCCCGAGGTGGCGGAGGCTGTCAGGGCGATCGGCGACCCGGGATACCTTGCCGCGCCCGGCAGGGGGAAGTCGATCGTCTGCGCCTGAAGCGAGTAGAAGTTCCCATAGAGCGTCAGATCGCCCGTCAGGGTGACCGACAGGGGATTGGATTGGGAGGAGAGGCTTCCCGTCCATCCGGTGAAGGCGGCGTTGGTGCCGGGTGTCGCGGAGAGAGTGAGGATCGTGTTGGCTGGGTAGGTGCCCCCAGGGGTGACGGAACCGTTGCCCGCGGCGCCTGTGGTCAGCGTGTACTGGGGTGTCGTGACGGAGATCACGGCTGCGGCGGTGTTTGAACTCGTGTAATTGCCCCCGGCCGGCGAATACACCGAGACCGTGTAGCTTCCGGGCGCCGGAAACAGGATCGTCTGGCTGGCTCCGTTTCCGGAGATTCCCGCCGGACCCGCCGGGCTCACGGACCAGACGTAACCGTTCAGCCCGTCGCCTGCGGTCAGATCGACCGAGCTTCCTGTCGCCACCGACGCGGAGGAAGGACTGACGGTTACTGAAGGAGGATTGGCTGGATTGAAATAGAAGTTGCCGTAGAGCGTCAGATCGCCTGTGAGGACGACGGACAGGGGGTTGGATTGGGAGGAGAGGCTTCCTGTCCATCCGGCGAATCCGGCGTAGGGGCCGGGAGTGGCCGAGACGGACAGGATTGTGTTGGCGGGGTAGGTTCCGCCAGGGGTCACGGAGCCGTCACCCACGGCGGCCGTGGTCAGCGTGTACTGGGGTGTCGCGACGGAGATCAGGGCGGACGCTGTGTTTGAGTCCGTGTAATTGCCCCCGGCTGGCGAATAGACAGAGACCGTGTAGCTTCCAGGCGCCGGAAAGGAGATCGTCCGGCTGGCCCCGTTTCCGGAGATTTCCGCCGGCCCCGCGGGACTCACGGACCAGACGTAGCCGTTCAACCCGTTGCCTGCGGTCAAATCGACCGAGCCGCCGGTCGCCACGGACGAGGAGGAAGGACTGATGGTCACTGCTGGAGGTGGGGCCGGATTGACGGTCAGGGTGTAGTACGTGCCGGGATTGGCGGGGCCGTAGGCGTCGTTGCCGTCCTCCGCGACCATGAATTGATAGATGCCGGCCGGGGGAGCCGGCCAGGACGCCTCCCACGCGTCTCCGCGCGCGGGATCGCTCGTGCCCGCGTCGGGAGTCGCTCCCCCGTTGAAATTGGTTTGGTTGACAATGCAGAATTGAAACTGGCCGGAGCCGGTTCCTCCGAGTGGAAAGTACACCGGCGTGAAAGACTGGCCATAGGTGATCGCGGCGTCGGTCGAGGCAACGTATTGGGATGCCTTTGACACCGTGAGGGTGTAGGGAGTCGGGTTGACCTCCATCTCCCCGATCCTCGGATCGACAACGTTGCCGGCGTTTGTGCCGTCGGGCATCTGGCCGACCCAAAACGAGTACGAGCCCGCCGCGGTTGGCGCCCATGGCGTGGAAATCGTGGCAAAATTGGTCTGCCCGCCCACGCAATAGAGGTAGGCGCCGGTTCCTTCGCCGCCGGAGACGGCGGGCGCCCAGCCGGAGCCAAATATGGCTGTGGAATCGGCCGAGGTCGGCGGCGTCATCTGCGCCGGGGCCGGGACCGTCACCGGGGCCGTCCACGAATAGAGCGCGAACTCGCCCTGTGTTCCGCCGCCCTGGTTGTACATGTAGCAATATCCGAATGCGCGAAACTGCGTGCCGGGGGCCACGGCCTGGCACGGCTTCGACCACGACCAGCCGCCGCCGGGCGGAGTGCCGCTGTTCACGTTGACGCCGTAGACGCCGCTGTAGCCTTCAACGCCACCCGACCAGCCGCCGCCTGAAGACCGCTCGACCCAGATCTCGGAAAAGAAGACTCCTTCGGAACTGCGGGCCGCCCACGGGGCCATGTTCACGGAGAGCGTGAAGTTCGCGAGACCTCCGCTGAAGCTGACACCGCTAATCGCCAGGTTCCCGCCGCCGTGGGCGATCCCGTAGTATTGCTCGGAGATCAACGAGGACGGGGCGATCCCGAAAGTCCGCCCCGTATCGGGCGCCGTTGCCTGGCCGGGAGGGTAGTCCTGGGCTGGCGTCAGGGTCGCGGCGAAGGGAAGCCCGAGCGCAACGGCGCAGGCTCTCATGCGAAGAAACACCATGCCTCATCAGCCTCCCGCCGGTGGAATCTCAAAGACCTCCACCATTCCATTGCCGGTCGTGCCTCCAACTCCCGAGACCTGGGCCGTGTAGCCGCCCGCGGGCAGGTCCAGGAGCACCGAACTGTCCGCGCTGCCTGCGGGAAGCGCAAACGCGCCCACTGCGGCGGCTGTCGCGGCGATCTGCGCGGCGCGGGGGTCGGCGCTCCATCCGGCGTTTGCCGCGAGGACGTTTCCACCTGCGTCGTACACCGTGAGTTGGGGCCGGGCGAGCGTTCCGGACACGCCAAACGTGCCGAGGGCCGGGCCGATGCCTCGCACAAGCACCTGCTCGATGCCGCTCCCCGCGATGTAGAATCCGGCTATGAGCACGCTGTCCCCGGACCCGACATAGGCGCGGCTCGAGATATTGATGAGCCGGTTGGAGCCCGTGGGGCCTTGAAGCGGTGCCGGCGTCGCGAAATCGAGCTTCACGCTGTCACCGGCCACCGCCGCGCTTGCCGTCAGTGTCGCCGCTCCGGTGGCCGCCGTGACCGTCCAGTTTCCGGAGTTGGCCGGAACAGGGATCGCGTAGCCGCCGGATGCGGAGGACACCGCGTAGTAGCCTCCGCCGACGACCCGGACCGCCGCCCCGCCGATGCCCTCGCCCGCATCGTAGATTCCGTTGCCGTTGCTGTCCTGGTAGACGACGCCGGTTATGAAAACGGTGCCGGCCGGCCCGTACGGAAGGTCGTCGCCTGCGGTCAGAAACTGGGCGTCCCCGATATCCACGGTGAGGATATTGTCCCCCGTCCCGGGCGAACCGGTTCTTGCGGAGAAATCGATCCCGGCGAGCCGTCCATGGCCCACGGAAAGCGTCGGAAGATACGGTCCCTGCGCCAGCAGGGCCGGATAGCTCTCGCCGAGCATCAGAAAGGCCGCCCACTGGTCGAAATCGATTCCCCCCTCGACCGACAGATCGGTCCACGTCATCATCGTGCCGTTGTTCCCGTAGGGCCCGAAAGTCGCCGTGCCGCCCGTTGCGTTTGGTCCGGAAAACGAGGCGAGGGGGAGATCGCTGAACGTATTGCTGTACAAGACAACCGGGCTGAAGAGGTCGGCGGGGGGCTGTTCGGCCCCGGTGTAGACCGGGTTGAAGATGGCAGCCGGATTGGCGAGATGGCCGGCTAGTTCGAACGCATAGAAATTTTCGCGCTGGTAGGCGGCCCTCTGCTGGAAGAGCGGATAGAAAACGAGCGGGGCCGTGGACAGCGGCAGGATTCCCCGCCGCGAGGCCAGATCCTGGCTGGCGCCTGCGACCAGTCGGGCGGCCGTTTGAGCCAGCGTTTCAAATGAACCGTCCGGCAGGCGGTTCTGGTACGGGAGCAGGATCGCCCTTATCGGAGCGCTCTGGGGCGCAAGCCCCAGGATGCGGGTGAGTTCCCGGATCGGGTCGGCCCTCAACCGGTTGATGTGCTCCAAGGCGTCCTGCTCCCGCAGTGTGGGATCGCCCTGGGACCATTGGGTCGGCGAAACCACGCCGGGACGGGGGCCTGCATGAAATTCGGCAAGAGCCTCCGGCGCGAAGGAAAGAGCGGAGGCTGCAACCTGCAAAAGGGCTCGGGTGGGGATCATGATGGAAAATCGCCGGAATTGGCGTCGCCTGGATAATGGCAAGGCCGGGAGCCGCGTCGGCGAAGTTGCTACTATCGGGAATGCCCAAAACCACGCCGCCGGGCGGCTCGGACCTGGGATTCAGCCTGGGGGCCACTTTCGCCACTTTGACGCTCGCAACGGCCGTGGCTGTTTTCGCCGGCCCCAGAATCGCCGGGGCGATAAAGCGAAGGATAATGGAAGCCGACGGCGCCGCGCAGCGGGTGGCGTCGGGGATCGGAGACTTCTTCGATCGACTGCCTGCGCTGGAAGTCGGCCCGGTGGAGACGCCGGCGTCGAATGCATCCGGCCGCACTTTTCCGGACGAGGCGCCGCAGGCCGGATTTCCGTCCCCACCCGGTCCTCCTCCATTCATCGCGGAGATTCCGCCGCCGCGTATTCACGGTCCGGCTGGCAGACCCTTGTACCAGCCGTACTGCCGGCCCTTTCGATGCCTGCCTCGGGAGGAACTTCCGCCAGTCTGGCCCGAACCAATCCGCAAAACGCATCGTCGTCGCCAGCCGCGAACAACCCAGCCGCGGGATCACCGAGGAGGATAAGTCCGGCCGCCATATGAATAAGTGCCCCGGTTTGGTGTCCGGCTCGAAGGCTGTGCCGGATTGCGGCCCAACCCTGGTCGTCGGCGGGACTGATCGACAGCGCTCCCCGGGAGTCGGCATCGACGCGGAAGCGACCGGGATCCGCCAGCAGAAAGTCGAAATCGCCCGCGGCCGGGTGGCTTTTGCAAAGGCGCGCCGGATTCCACCGCGCATCCCGTAGCCACCACTCGCCGCATCCCGATTCAAGCGCGCTGAACGGCTCGGCCTCCAGCCATGCCGATTCGATTCCGAGCGGTTCGAAACAGCTCCGGCAGGCGTCCCGAAGAACGGGATGGGTGATCGAGGTGACGCCAAGGGCCAGCCAGCGTGCGATGGCGGATTCCGTGACGGATTCAGCGGGCATGGTCGGATGCCTAGCCTGCATCCATCACAAATTCCGACGAATCTTGCCCAATTTCGTCGGCGCAAAGGTCCTCTGGCTCCCTACGCTGTGCTTTTAGCACAGCTCGGTCGCCTTCAGCCCTTTTCGCTCGACAATCTTGGGCAATCTTCATCGGTTTCGTGATGGATGCAGGCTGGTGCGAAGGGACGGCCGGACGGCGGCTCATGCGCCGGCGGGAACAGGAAAGGGCATTGCGCATGATAGCACTCTTTCACAGGGACCGGTTTCGGGCCCCTGCGCTGGGGTGAACCCCCCGCGGCCATGGGCTGAGTTTCGCCCGCATACACGCCGAGGCGCGCGTGCTTTAATCTGCGCCCATGAACAGTGAACCCGCCTACGCCCGAAATTCGGAACGCTTTGAAAGTTTCCACGCCCTTCAGGCGGCGCTGACCTGCCGTCTGGCGCTCCATTGCTCCCTAATCGCCCAATGGCTTGCATCGCAGCCGTTCCGTGGAGAGGACGCCGGGGTTGGCGCCGGCCCCCCGAAAGCATGGCGAACCTCAAGGCTGAACCTTGCCCGGCGCCGCGAACTGAGGGCGCTGGTTTCAGGGGCGGGGGAGCAGGGGCCGGGCACCGACAACCTGGGAAAGTGGCTCCTGGCCTCGATGCCCGTGCGCACCTACCTCGAGATCGTGGACCTTGCCGCGCCGAATCTCCGCGCGGTTGACCCGGCCGCCGACGATTGCCGCCGGGAGTTGGTCCGCATGCGCGATTCCCTCTTTGCAGCAAACTTCGGCCTGGCCAGGAACGCGGCGATGGGTCCCGGCAGCCGCGATTACAACGAGCGCCTGAGCGCCGCTTCCTGCGGCCTCCTGGACGCGATCGACCGCTACGTCCCAGGCCCAAAGGCGGCGAGGTTCAGTTACTTCGCCAGCTACTGGATCCGCTACCATGTCTCGCGGCACGCGCAGAAACACGGCTCTCTCATAGCGTTTCCGATCAACCAGCAGCGAATCGGCAGGCAGATCGAGCGCTACCTTGGAGAGCGCAATTCAAGCGGCGAGCCGCCGCCGTCGCTGCCCCGGTTGTGCGCCGATTTGCGGATCAGCCCCGACGCCTTCTATTGGAGCCGTTGCCGCCCCAGGGTTGTGTCGATGCACGACTGCACCGGCTCCGAATCCGGATCCGCGACCATGGAGAATCTGCTGCGCGACCCGGGCCCCGAGCCCGACGATGCGCTGGAGCAGGACGAGACCGCCGCCCAATTGAGGACCCTGTTGCGAACCCACGTCTGCCCGGAAACCCGCGTCATGCTGGCGTACTTGCGCGGCATCGGGGAACTCTCGGAGGCGGCCGAGGATCACCTGGCGAGGCTGCGTGGAATCGCGCGAACCCGGTTGCGCAAGCTTGCCGACGGGATCAGACGGTTGGGCCGATTGGGCGATCCGGCCTTGACCGGCGGGAGCAACGGGGCGTTTGCAGCGCCGTCCTCCCGCTCTTCTTGACCAGCGACGCCTGATCAGCACCCTGTCTTCATGCCGGATGTGAATTCATGCCCGAGTAATCGTTCCGGGGAACGACGCACCTTCCGGACCGGCCATGCGTCCTTCTGACCGTGAGCCCCTGCAAACTGCCGAGCATGGCCTGGCGCCGCTGCGCCCGTCGATGATTCCCCGCGAGATGGTCCGGTGGACATTGTTTTCCCTGGGGCTCTGGGCTGCCGCGACGCTGCCCGTGGAGGCCGCCAGGCCGCAGGGCGGGAAATCCGGCAACCCGGCCATGGGCGACGCCGCCCAGCAGATGAACAGGGCCCCTGACGCCGGGCGCCCGAATGCCCCGGCTGACCAGCCCTCCCAGGAGGACCTGATCCTAAACCTGATGAGGCCGGAGCGCGTGGCGGGGATCGATCTTGCGCCGGACGGCCGCCATCTTGCGTACGTCGCGGTCGAGAAATACAGCGTCCGGCTGATCATCGTCGATTTGGACCATCTTGAATCCCCGGTGAGCGTCGGAATCGGGGAGGGTAGCTGGTGGAGGCAGGTGACCGGTGCGAACTGGAGCGGCCCGCAGGTGAATTTCCTGCGCTGGGCCAGCGCGCGGCGACTGATCTTCAACGAAGGGACGGACGCAATCTTCGCGGTGAACGCCGATGGCAAGGGATTGACCAGGCTCGTTCAGGCCGCGGATGTCGGCGTGCCCAAGGGCCAGAACCTGGCTGTGCTGGCTGATTCAACCGCCCCCGGGATGGCGATTCAAATAAACCAGCTCGACATTATGGCCGGGTCCCCGCCCACGAACCTCGACCCGGCCCTGCGGGTTGGAGGGCAGCCCGACAGCGGACCGGTGACCATACTCCCGGCCAATTCCCAGGATCTGGCCATGGCGGACCCGAGAAGCAACTCATACATCAACAACGGCTCGGGTCCCGACCGGGCCACCGACCCCACCGCCGTTCTCGGAGGAACAAAGCCTGCGGATCTTCCGGACGAGACCCTGCCCAGGGCTCCGCGCGTCGCCGCAATGCCGTCCGACGATCCGGGGCACATCATCGTCGAGGCGAGCGGTGTGCAAAATCCACTGTCCGGCCTCTACTCCTACGGCCTTTACCGGGTGGACGTGGAAACCGGGGCGCGCGTATCCCTGGGGGAGGCGGCGCTGCCCGGCCACCAGGTCATGTACGATCGCGAAGGTCATCTGCGCATCGTCCTCGGCGCGATCAGCAAGACCTATCTGCACGTCTTTCCCGGACGTGCCGTCTGGCGCGGCGCCAAGGCGCTGGACAAGATCGTGCGCGATCCGGCCGGCCGGGGTTTCGAGGCCAAGCCGGAGACCTTCTATGCCGCCCGCGCCATTCCGATCGGCTTCGACTACGATCCCAACACTCTCTATTATGCCTCCAACCTGGGCCGCGACACCCTGGGGATGTACTCGTTGAACCTGAAGAGCGGTGAACGAACGGCCTTTGCCGTGGAGAGCCCGGATTCCGACGCCGTTGACCCGAGCCTTGCGGGAGTTCCGGCCGGATCCGGCCAGGGCGTGGATCCGCTGGTTTTCGATCGCCACCTCCGGAAGCTGGTGGGGGTGCGGCTCGCCGGTCCCGCGCCTTCGACGCGCTGGCTCGATTCAGGGCTCGCCCAGATTCAAACGCAGCTCCAGCGGAAGTTTCCCGATAGGACGGTGGAACTCCTGCAGTGGGATGACAACCGGACGCGGTTCCTCGCATCGGTGACCGGGCCGGCGGATCCCGGCCGATTCTACGTCTACACACCGGAGGGCGAACAGCTCGTCCTTTGCGCGCGCCGGACTCCGTGGATCGCCAGTGCAAACGTCTGCCGCGAGACCCCGCTGGCCTTCACGGCGGGCGACGGCACTCCGCTCGCAGGGCGGCTGACGGAGGCACGGAATTCGCGCATCCACCCGCCTCCGCTCGTCGTGCTCTGTCCGGATGGGCCGGGCCGGCCCCTTTCCGCGGGCTTTGACCGCGATGCCCAGGCATTCGCCGGGATGGGCTTCGTGGTCCTGCGGGTGAACTACCGGGGAACCGGCGGTTTGGGGCTCAGGCACCTCGGGGCGATCCGCAGCGGCGTCGATTCCGTGCCGCTCGGCGATATCATCGCGGCCATCGATTCGATCGGCGCACAGACGCCGATCGACCGCCAGCGGATCGCAGTCGTCGGGGAGGGGCTTGGCGGCTATCTCGCCCTGCGGGCAGTCCAGGTCCATCCGGAGCGGTTTCGCTGCGCCGTCGCGATCAGCGCCCCCATCGACCTGGGCCAGTGGGTGAGGGAGCCCGACCTCATCGCGAACACGAAGGCAAGGGTGGACGATGCCGCCGCGTTCAGGACCCTCATTGCCGAGCAGAATGCGGGCAACCCCCTGCTCACCCTCGATGCGCTGCATGCCACTGTCAACCAGCCCCTTCCGGCGCCACCCGAGGAGGACTCGCCCGGGCTGTTCTTCGCGAAGGCCCGGATGGCCTTTTTCGGCGGCGGCCAGCGGAGTTTCGCGGCGATTTCGCCGGACCGTTCGCCGCAGGACATCGGACGGCCGATCCTCCTCGTCCAGGACGACACCGCCGTGCCGGCCTATCTCGCGTCGGCCAAGTCACTGCGAAGCGCGATTGAGAAACGGGGCGGCCAGGCCGACCTCATCACGGTCCATGGGCGTCTGGCGGACATGGACGCGGGCGACCACGCGAAGGCCCTGGCCCAAATCGAGGCCTTTTTGAACATCGATTTCTACACCTATAACGTGGAGATCGGCGCTTTGAAGAAACGGGACTGAGACGGACCCGGCGCGAATTTTTCCCCTGACATGGCTCCCGCATTACGCCTCAAATCCGCCGCCTTTGCCTTGGGTGCCCTGGCGGTCGCCGCGACCGCGTTGCGCGCCCAGGCGCCCGCCGCCGCGGAAGACAGGGCGGTCATGCTGCCGGCGATGGTCGTCCAGGGCGCCGCGTGGCGCTACACGCACCCGCAGGGATTCGAAGTGCTTTCCCTCTGGTCCGACTCCAAGACCAAGGCATTTGCCAGCGCGCTCCTGTCCGCCAGGCGGCAGTTTGACCTGCTGCTTCCGCCCGAGTTTCAGGCCCAGTTCTCGGTGCCGACCGTCTACCTGCTGGTCCCGGACAACGGCACCGACGCGCTATCGGCGCCGCTGATGTCCGAGTTGCTTGCGCACTTTCCCGCGGCAGGCGCGGCCTCCGGCCGGAGGCCGTCGGTCCGCTTTCTTCCGAATCTGCTGCTCTGGGACCGGGATGCCCTGGTTGTCTTCGTGCAGTCCAGCCCGTCGATCAATGATGCGCCCGTTGTCTTTTCCAATGACCGGGTGCGGCTTGCGCTGGAGCGCCGGGTTCCCTCCCTGCCGCGCTGGTTCGCCGCCGGCTTTTATGAATTGTACATTGGCGTCGAATACGTGCAGGGCGCGGCCGGAACCGGCGCCGCAGGTTGGATGTCCCGGGAACAGGCCACCGCATTGGCGGCGGATCCGGAATCGCCCCGCCAATTGATGCCCCTGGCCGACTTGTTCGCTGGTCCGCCGCCGGGCGGCCCGGCGGAAACGCCGGCGCGCGCGCTCCTGCGCCGGGAGGAGGCGGCGCTCTTCATCCGCTGGGCCCTCGACGGCGACGGCTCTCCGCATCGCGCGGGGCTCTGGAAGTTCGTGTCCGAGGCGTCGGCCGGGCCGGTCACCGAGAGCCGATTCGAGGCGCTCTTCGGAGAAGACTATGTGTCGATCCTAAACGATCTCAGCGATTACCTGCCCTGGGCGCTGACCCACTCTCTACGCCTGGCGCCGGTCCCGGCCGCCGCCGAAACGGAGATCAAAATGCGGGACGCCACCCCCGCGGAAGTGGGCAGGATAAAGGGAGACTGGGAGCGCCTGGAAATGAACAGGGTCGCCATGGAGTTTCCCCAACTTGCGCCCAGATATCGCGAGCACGCGCAGGAGACCCTCAAACTCGCCTACCAGGAGAACAAGACCGATCCGGGCCTGCTCGCGGTCATGGCCCTTTTCGACCTCGACTGCGGGAAGCCCGAGCCGGCCGACCCGTATCTGAGGGCGGCCGCTGCCGGCCGTGTCGTCCGCCCGCGGGTCTATTACGAGCTGGCCAGGATGCTTTTTAACGAGCTGATCAAGGCGCAGCCCGATCCAGCCAGGGCGCGCCTGAGCCCCATCCAGGCCGCCACCCTGCTGGGACTGCTGGACCAGGCGCGCGCGCAATCTCCGGCCCTGCCCGAGGTCTATGGGCTGTACTTTGAAATTGCGCAGGCCGCTGCCGCCCAGCCCACGCCCTCCCTTCTTCAGGTCTTCCGCGAAGGCGTTCAGCTTTTCCCGGGAAATGCACCCTTGATCTATGACACTGCCGTGATGCTGGCCCGCAGTGGCGCCGTCGATGCGGCAAACATCGTCCTGCAAAATGGCCTCGGCGTGGCTGCCGAGCCGGCCCTTCGTGCCCGAATGGCAAGACTGCAGGCCGCGCTGGCTCCGGCGTTGCAGGGCCAAACCCCGTCTCCCTCCGTGCAATAGCCGGCGGGGGTGCGGCAAATCCACAGGATGAATCCACTGAGCCGAAAAGTCCGCTGGGGAGTGCTTGGATATGCCCGAATCGCCCGCGAATCCCTGATTCCGGCCATCCGGCGTTCGGAAAATTCGGAATTCCTTGCCATTGCCTCGCGGGAGGAGGCCAAGCTTTCGGAGTGCCGCGCACGCTTCGGCGAGGTGAGGGGTTACCGGGCCTACGACGAGTTGCTCGGCGATCCGGAGATCGATGCGGTCTATATTCCCCTTCCGAACTCGCTACACCGGGAGTGGACGATCAAGGCGGCCGAAATGGGAAAGCATGTCCTTTGCGAAAAGCCGCTCGGCCTCAATGCGGGCGAATGCCGGACCATGGTGGATGCCTGCAGGTCAAACCGTGTGGTCCTCATGGAAGCGTTCATGTACCGGTACACGGATCGCATTCGCCGGGTTCTCGAGGTCCTTCGCAGCGGAGCCCTTGGCGATGTCAGGTTTGTCGGCTCCACATTCCGCTTCCTCCTGTCGAACCCGGCCTCCATCAAACTCAGGCCCGAACTTGGGGGAGGGGCCCTCTACGACGTCGGCTGCTACCCGATAAATCTGGCCGGGCTCGTCGCCGATTCGGTCGCCGGAGCGCAACCGGGGGAAATCCGGCCGGAATCCGTTGCGGCCCGGTTTGTGCGCGAAGGAGGGGTGGATGTGAGCTTTTCCGCGGTTCTAAAATACCCATCCGGCCTCATCGCATCGCTGAACGGAGGGTTCAATGCGCACCGCCGCGTGTGCTCTGAGATCATCGGCACCCAGGGCGTCCTGGAGGTGCCCGACACGTTTTTCGACAATGCGGGCGCGCTGACCCTGACGACAGGAGACAAGAGGACGGAAATTCCGGTCGCGGAGAGCGATCGCTACCGCGCGGAAGTGGAGGACTTCGCTGACGCGATACGAACCGGCCGGCCGGCCGGATTCGGGCTGCCGGAAACGGTGCGAAACGCGGAGACCCTCGACCGGCTGCTGGCCGCGGGTTGAACCTATCGGTGGCCGGCCGCGCCGCAGGGCCTCAGCTCTTCTCCTTCTCCGGGCGCCTGAATTTCTTGTGGTTCTTGCCCTCGATCGACCCGATATCCTTGTAGTCTGCCGCGGCGGCCGTGTTGTCGTTCGCCTTCAGGTCCGCCTCGAGCTTGTCCAATCCGGCGGCAAGATCCTTCATTCCCGACTGAAAATCAGCGATGAACTGGGGGCGATCGGCTTCCGGCAGGTCCTCCGCCTTAGCCGGAGTCAGCTTTGAGGCCGCGTCAGCGGCGGTGCGGATCGTTGCGACCAGTTCCAGGGAGGATGCGTTTTTCGTGGAATCGGAGACCTGCCGGCGCAGGGTCCGGAACGCCTTGCCCATGGCGCCCATGCTCTTCTCGAGCTCGGTCTTGGGTGCCTTTGCCGGCGCGGCCGCAGCGGGTGCCGCGGGCGGGGCGTCTTGGGCGAGAAGTGCAGGTGTCGAGGAAAGAAGGACTAGCAGAAGGGTTGAAACAAGGATGCGAAGGTTCATGGCAGGGTGGTTGTTGGATCGGTTCGGTCTGAATGTCATGGGTGGAAAAGGAGATAGGGTCTCTCGCAGAGGGCAATCGGAATTTCGTACTTTGACGGTTGGGCTGCCCAAAGGTTGCTGGAAATCGGATCCGGGGCCTGTCCCTCAAAGGTGGCTGTCCCTTTAAGGGGCCTGTCCCCCGTTACGGCATAATGAATTCCCAGATCAGGACGGCGGTTGCGGCCGAGACGTTTAGCGACTCGATGTTCCCGCCGCCGGGGATCGTGACGAGCCGTGTGCAAGCCGCAGACACGTCAGCGGATAGGCCATGCTCCTCGTTGCCAAGCACCAGGGCCACGGGGCCGGAAGACGGCCCCGCAAACTTGTCGTGGCGTTTGTGTACGCCTGGCTGTCCCCCGCGCGTGGAGGCTCCCAGTACCGCATATCCGGCGGAGGCGAGCTCGCGAAGAAAAGGGGCGAGGGATGACGCGGTCCTGACCTCGACGGATTCCAATCCGCCCTCCGCCACCCGGAACGCGGCGTCGTTGGGCCGCGCGGCCGCCGGATCGTCGGCGATCACGATCCGCGGCACTCCAAAAAACGCGGCCGTCCGCGCGATTGCGCCGAGATTGTGGGCGTTGCCGATCCGGTCCAGGACCAGCAGGGGTTCGCGCCTTCCCGCCCAGGCCGCGGGCTCCCCTGGGGCCACCGGCGCAGGCCCTTGCTGGACAACGACGGCGACGATTCCCCCGTGATGGATCGTGCCTGCGACCTTTTCCAGTTCCGCGGGCTCCAAACAGCGGTAGATCTTCTTCGAGGCGGCGAGGACCCGGCACATGACCCCGATCTTGCGGCTGGTCGCGTAATCGAAATAGAGCCGCCGTATGGACCCCGCATCGCGCCGGAATCGCGCCCGCACGGCGGAAAGGCCGCAAATCTTAAGTTGAACGCCATCCTTTGGCGGCTTGCCGTCAAAGGATGGCGCCCCAACGGCCGGCGACGGCGCTCCGCTGCGAGCGGCAAAGGGTGTCTTGGTGAATGCAACAGGTTTGTTCATGGCGGGGCGCATTTGCCCGCAATCGTGAATTCCTCCCGATTGTGGAAGAGATGACGGATGCGGACCTCCTTGCCGTGGATGACAAAGGGCGAAGCTGGCGAGCGCAACTGCTGAAGGAGGGCCAGGGGGTCGGTCCTTCCGAACTTCAGGTTGACGATGAAATTCCGGCATCGGCGCTCGGCGAGCCATGGTGTGATCAGGTTGCGCAGCGTATGGTGCGGCTCCTCGACCAGGTCGCAAAAGAGCCAATCCACCGCCTGATCCCCCGGCGGGCGAAATCCAAAGGCGTCCGCGAGGATGTGCTCGATCAGCGGATTGCCGAGGGCGCCGCCCTTGAGCGGGCCGTTGTCCACGGCGAGCACGCGGGCTCCCCGCCGGGCCGCGCTGAAACTCCATCCGCCGGGGGCCGCACCAAGGTCCACGACAAGCTCTCCCGAAACCGGTTCGCATCCGACAAGGCCGTAGGCCTCCTCGACTTTCAGGTACGATCGGGACGGTGCGAGGGGATCGTCCGCCATGCGGCGCTGCCCGTTGAACAGCGCCCCGGTGGAGGCGAATACGCGGCCAAAATCGGCGAATCTGACGAACAGGCCCCGGACGGGTTCAAAACTGCCGGGATGGGAGGCCGACGCGAGTCGTGCGACCCTCGACATCCGCCGGCGCAGCAATTCGGCAAAGGCCTTTTCGACGGCCGTCGCCCGCCGGCCCAGGCCGACCGGTTCCGCCGGCGCCTGCCACAGGCAGGGCCACGGGCCTTCGATGCGCTCCGAACCGAGTCCCGCGAAAAAGAAGTCGAGAAGGGCTTGTGCGATCGCGTTCACGGATTCGCCGCGAATTTCGGATGGCGAAAAATAGAATGCGTGGGCAAAGGCGATTTCGGGGCGCGGGAGGGCCTGTCCCCCGGGCTGGAGGGACAAACACCATCCCGGAGCGCTTTCGGCGGCGGGCAGGCCCGCGCCTTCCAGTTCCCGGCCAAGCAGGCTTTCAAACCCGGCCTGGCATGTGCTGAGGACGGAGTTTGGCGAAATTGCGGAAACGGCCCTTTCGGCCGCCGAAGGCGTCGGGGCATTCACAGCCGCCGGAGGTGAAAGCCGCCGTCGACGTCGAATACGGCGCCCGTCGAAAAAGGAAAGCGGTCCTCGGCGATCGCGCGGACGGCCCGGCCGACGTCCTCCGGGGTGCCCCACCGCCGGATGGGGGTCACTCCCTCCTGCAGGATCAGCCTGTCGTACTTTTCCTTCACGTTTTCGGTCATGTCCGTCGCAACGATGCCGGGGCGGATTTCATAGACGTTGATGCCGTCGGCCGCGAGCCGGTCAGCGAAGAGTTTCGTCATCATCGACAGTCCGGCCTTCGCCACGCAGTAGTCGCCGCGGGCGGTCGATGCCGCATAGGAGGAGATGGAGGCGATCGTGACGATGCGGCCCCGGAAACCGGATGAGTCCCTTTCCTGGCGAAGCATCTGCCTTGCGGTCAGCTGCGTCAGAAAATACGGGCCCTTCAGGTTGATCGCAATAAGCCGGTCGAAACTCTCCTCACCGGCCTCGAGGAGGTCGGCCCGCACGGTCGGTGCCACGCCGGCATTGTTGACGAGCAGGTCGATCCGGCCAAAGCGGGCCAGCGTTTCGTCGACCAGCCGCCGGCGGTCGGCTGCCCGGGCGATGTCCGCCCTGATCGGGAATCCCTCGCCTCCGGCCGCCCGGACGAGCGCCAGCGACTCCTCGGCGGCCTTGGCGTTTTCAGCATAGTTTATGGCCACGCGGCAGCCTGCGCGGGCAAGTTCGACCGCGATCCCGCGGCCTATGCCTCGCGATGCTCCGGTCACCAGGGCTGATTTCATGTCCATGTTTGCTATTGAACCACGCGGATTCATGGCTGTCCATGCCTTGGAGGCCAAACCGATGAAAGCCATTTTCTTCTTTCTGCTGGGTGCCGTCGCCGGAGCGTACGGCATGTATGTCTACGCAGGCCGCGAAAGCGAGGCGGGGAACAGCGTTTCCGCAAGGCTTCACGAATGGAAGCTGGACCCGGACAATGTCCGGGCCGACCTTGGGAAGACGGGCGAGGTGGTGCGGGCGAGGGCCCGGGCCGCGGGTGAGGAAATCAACGACTTGCGGATCGAGGCGACCATCAAGGCGAAGTGCATCCTCGATCGCGACCTTTCGGCGTCGGAAATCCACGTGAAGTCGAAGAACGGACAGGTGAGCCTGGACGGGACCGTGGCCGCGCCGGCGCTCGTGGGCAAGGCGACGGCGCTGGCGCTGGACACCGAGGGCGTTTCCAACGTGACTGCCCGGCTTTCCGTCAAGGCCAGGCCGTAGCAAGGGGCCGGGCCGCCGCGCCCCGGCGCCTTCCGGCCTTCAGTTCGCCCCGGGCCGTGCCGATAACCGGAGAGGAGCCCGCGCATACTGCGCGTGCGCTTCCATCATGTCCGCAAATTCCCCGCCTTTCGCCGCCCCTGCGGTTGAGCCGGCCGCAGCCGCATCGTCCGCGGATCCCCGCGCCGCGGACGTTCCAAGCGTTTCGGACCACGAGCTGCTCCAGGCCCTGCTCGAAACCCTGCCCGAGTCCGTCTTCTTCAAGGATCTCGAGGGCCGCTACCTCCGGGTCAGCCGCGCCCTCGCAAGGAAGGCCGGCCGCCGGGATCCCCGCGAACTCATCGGGCTGACAGACTTTGACCGCTTCACCGCCGAGCACGCCCGGCCCGCCTATGAGAACGAGCAGCGCATCATCCGGAGCGGGCAGTCCATCGTCGATCTTGAGGAAAAGGAAACGTGGCAGGACGGCCGCGTGACCTGGGTCTCGTCGACGAAACTTCCGCTCCGCGACCGCGCGGGCCGGATCGTCGGAACGTTTGGCATCTCGCGCGACATCACCGAGCGCAAGCGCGCCGAGCGGGAGAACCGCGAGCTCCAGGTCCAGCTCCAGCTCGCCCAGAAACTTGAGTCGATCGGACGCCTCGCCGCCGGAATCGCGCACGAGGTCAACACGCCGAACCAGTTCATCACGGACAACACCCGGTTTCTGGAGGGAGCCTTTTCGCAGCTCGCCGCGCTCCTCCAGGTCCACCGCGCCCTTCGGGAGGCCGCCGCCGGCCACCCTGCGCTCGCCGAACTTGCGAAGGCCGCGGCCGACGCGGAAAAGGAGAGGGAGCTCGACTACCTCCTCGGCGAGATTCCCAGGACGATCGGCCAGACCCTTGACGGCCTGGGCCGCGTCGCGCGCATCGTCCGCTCGCTCAAGGAATTCTCCCACCCCGGCGATTCCCGGCGGACACCCGTCGATTTGAACCACGTGATCGACACCGCAGTCAACGTCTCGCGCCACGAGTGGAAGTACGTCGCCGAGGTTGTCACCGATTTGGATCCCGCGCTTCCGCCCGTGCCCTGCGTGGTGGACGAGTTCAGCCAGGTGATTCTGAACCTCGTCATAAACGCGGCCCATGCGATCGAGTCCGCCCTGAAGACCCGTCCCGGCGGCCCTTCCCGGGGGACTATCACGATCCGCACCCGGCACGACGAAGCGCACGCGTTCGTCGAGGTCGAGGACACCGGCGCCGGCATTCCCGAGGAGATCCGCCCGCGCATATTCGACCCGTTCTTCACGACGAAGGAGGTCGGGAAGGGCTCGGGCCAGGGCCTAGCCATAGTCCGCAACGTGATCGTCAAGCGCCACCAGGGCGCCGTGGACTTCTCAAGCGAGGTCGGCCGCGGCACGACCTTTCGCATCCGCCTTCCCCTCGTGTCCGCGCCCGCTCCGCCATGACCAAGGCAAGGATACTCTTCGTCGACGACGATCCCAACCTGCTCGCCGCCTTCCAGCGCAGCTTCCGCAGGCAGTACACCTTCGACACCGCGCTTGGGGGCGCCGAGGCCCTCGAGCTCGTCCGGACAAAGGGCCCCTACGCGCTGGCGCTCGTGGACATGCGGATGCCCGGCATGGACGGCATCGAGGTGCTGGAGAACATCCGCCGGATCTCCCCCGACACGGTTCGCATGATGCTCACGGGCAACGCCGACCAGCAGACCGCCGCCGACGCCGTCAACCGCGGCCATGTCTTTCGCTTCCTCAGCAAGCCGGCGCCGCCCGACGTGCTGATTCCGGCGCTCGAAGCCGGTCTCGAGAGGCACGAACGCCTCCGCATCGAGCGCGAGCTGCTGGAGGGCACGCTGGCCGGGAGCATCAAGATGCTCACCGATGTCCTCGGCATGGCCGCGCCGGACGCGCTCGGCCGCGGCCAGCGCCTGCGCAATTCGATGACGTGCCTGGGGCGGCACATCCACGCGGAGCCGCTGTGGGAGCTTGAACTCGGCGCCCTTCTGTCGGGGATCGGCTGCGCCGCCGTCCCCCAGGCAGTCCTGCGCAAGGCCGCGGCCGCCTCGAGCCTCCGCCCCGAGGAGGCGGCCATCCTCCGCCGCGTCCCCCGGATCGGCCACAACCTTCTCGCTGACATCCCGCGCCTGGCAGGCGTCGCCTGCATCGTCCTCTACCAGAACAAGCGCTTCGACGGGACCGGGTATCCCGAGGATTCCGTCTCGCAGGGCGCCATCCCGCTCGGCGCCCGCCTGCTGAAAATCCTCCACGACCGGCTTGAGCTGGAGGCCGACGGCGTCGTGAAGCGGCGCGCCCTTGACGCGATGCGCGGGCGCCCGGGAGATTATGATCCGGCGCTGCTCGAGCGCTGCTTCGCCTGCTTTCCCGATTTCCTCCTCAGCGCGATCGCCGCCGACCGCCCCGTCCTCTCGCTCGCGGCGGGGCAGCTGGCGCCGGGACAGGTCGTCGTGTCCGACATCGCCACCCGCGAGGGAATCGCCCTTGTTTGCGCCGGCCACCAGCTGACCGCCTCCATGATCGAGCGCATCCGCAACTTTGCCGAACTGGACGACCTGAAGGCGCCGATCCTCGTCCAGGATCCCGCTTCCGGGCAGGACCGTTCGAAGGCGGCTTGATTTTAAAGCGCGCTTCGGATGGATGCGGCGAGGTTGGCCGCGGTCCCCGGCAGGGCTTCCGCCAGGGGCATGTCCGGCGGGGTGATCGCGTGCAGGCCGGGCTCGTTTTGCCGCGCTCCGGATATCTGGCCGGCGAATACATGCACGGGCTTGCCCAGGCTGCGGGCCAGCCCGACGATCGCTCCCGGGCCCTTGCCCTGGGAAGAGCTTTCGTCAAAGCGGCCCTCGCCGGTGATGACGATGTCGGCGGCCGCCAGGCGGCGGTCGAAGTCGAGCCACGCCGACACGAGCGCAAATCCCGGCACAAGGCGCGCCCCGGCCGCGACCATGAGGCCGAAGGCGATCCCGCCTGCGGCGCCCGCCCCGGGGGTTGCGGGTCCCAGTTCGGTCCAGTTGAAGGACTCCGAAACAAAACGGGGATTCTCCTCCATGGTGCAGAGCCGCACGGCCGCGCGCGCCGTCGCGATCTCCAACCGATTGAAGTCCGCGGGCGCGAGGCCTTTCTGCGGCGCATAGACGGCGGCGGCTCCGTTGGGTCCGAGAAGGGGATTGGCCACGTCGCAGGCGATGCGAATGGGCGGAATCGAGGGGAACACCTCCCCCTCGATCGCCTCGAGTTCCTCCCATTGGGCGGGCAGCGGGGGCTTGAGCCTGCGTCCGTCCCGCGTCCTGAACTCGAGCCCGAGAGCGGCCAATGCACCGAGTCCAAGGTCATGCGTCGCGCTTCCGCCAATTCCAAGGAGGATGGCATCCGCGCCCATTTCAGCAGCCGCCCGGATGAGCTGCCCCGTGCCGTACGAGGTGGCATGCCACGGATCGCGCAGCCCGGGCGGAAGGAGCGCCAGCCCGCTTGCCGCGGCCATTTCGATTACGGCAACGGTCGACTTGCCGGCGGGATCAAGTTCCGGGGCGAGCCCGAGCAGCGAGAGGGCCCCGGAAGGAATGTTTCGGATGGGCACCATCCCGACGGGGGCCTCGACCGTTCCACCGCGCGGCCCCATCACCGGGAATAGGATGTTTCGTCCGCCGGCCGCGAGCGAAAGAACGTCCAGGAATCCGTCGCCGCCGTCGGCAAGCGGGCAGAGATCGAGGAGCCAGTCGGGATGGCTTCGGCGCAGGGCGCGGGCTGCCGCGTCGCATGCCTGGCGCGCGGTCAGCGCATCCTTGAACTTGTCGAACGCGATCAGTGCTCGCATGGAGCGGAATCTGGCCTTGTGCCGGGCCCCGGGGCCGGTTTGGTCTTCAGGTTTCGGCCGCCGTTACTTGACGCTGTAGGCGGAGGCTCCGCCCCACAATTCGTGAATGTCCAGGTGCGGGTTTTGGAGTACCCGGATCATCTCCGCGCCGGCCAGCAGGACCGGACCGTAGCCATGCTCGTCGTCGCGGGCCGGCCTGTAGTAGTAGTACAGGGCGTCGCTCGCGTAGTTCGTGCCGACGCAGATGCCGTCCACCGAACCGTCGGCCCCAATCCGGCTTGCGACGCCGTTCCAGCCCGCCTGGGCCACCGGGCCGTAGCTGGCGGCGCTCACCCAGCCGTGGTTCACGGCGTGGGCGATCGCAAACGTGAACATCGCCGAGCAGGATGTCTCCAGGTAGGAGTCGTTCTTGTCGAGAAGCTGGTGCCAGAGGCCGTGATCGGACTGGAGCGGGGCCAGCGCCTTGACGTCCGTTCTGAGGATCCTGAGGATCTGCGGGCGGGCGGGGTGGTTCTCCGGGAGGACATCGAGCAGCTCGCACATCGCCATCAGGGCCCAGCCGTTGGCCCGGCCCCAGTGAAACTCCGGATTGTAGTCGGCATTGCCCGCGCTCCAGCCATGCGCAAAGAGGCCCTTGTTCCAGACAAAGAGGCGCTGGGAAATCTGGAGGACCTGGCGCGCCGCATCGTCATAGTAGCGGGCATCGCCGGTCATGCGGCCCATCTGCGCCAGAAACGGGACGCTCATGTACATGTCGTCCGCCCAGATCGAATCCGGCTGCGGCTCCGTTCGCGCCAGCGTGCCGTCGGCCAGGCGGAACTGGTGGTGGCTGACGTAATCGGCCCAGCGGTCGATGACCGGCTTCAGGTCGGGGCCCACGCCGGCCATCCGCGCCTTGACAAGCGCAGCGCCCCAGGCGCCACAGGCGTCAAGGGAGGTGGGGCTGATGAAATTGCGGAACGGATCGGCACTCAAACCGTACTTGTCGGCCATGGCCTGGAAATACGGCAGCCGTTCGCCGATGAACTGCAGCCGGCCTGCCGTGTAGTCGGTAAACCGCCGGTCGCCGGTGACCTCGCCCGCAAGGAGGGCGCCCGAATGCAGGACGCCTATCGAATAGCTTCCGGGGTTTGCGGAGGCGTGGGGATTGGGGACGGAAAAGTCGGTGATCTCGGCCTTCGTCACCGAATCCACAATGCGCGGCGCGCCGTAGGTCCTGGCATGGTCGAGCACGCGGAGCATGAGAGCCGTGATTTCCTCCGCCTTCGGCCTCTTGTAGGAGATCGGATAGCGGCCTTCAAAATTGTCGGGCGCCGTGTAGAGGATGTCCCCGGCGACGGCCGTGCTGTCGGCACCCAGGACCGGGCCGGCGGCGGCGATTGCGAAGATCAGGAACGAAAGCGATTTCGATTGGGGCATGTTATTTTGGAGTACTTAGCAGGACGCATGTCCGCGGGCAACACCGTTCCCGCCCGGATCGCCGGCGTCCCAAGCCGGATGGTCAAACGAATGGGCCGAGCCGCTTTTTTCCCGAGACCGGCGCCGCAGCAGCCGGCTCGACTTAT
>CAZSEH010000043.1:26165-29463 GCA_964605835.1 uncultured Opitutaceae bacterium | reverse complement strand
GGCATGTGGAACATCTTCATCGTCGTGTTCTGCTTCGCCCTGGCCCTGCCGTTCTTCAACGCCTACTTCTTCATCGGCTACCTGATCGGCATCGCCTTCTTCGGGCTTTTCCAGGCCATCTTCATGGCCAACGCCGGCGGCGCCTGGGACAACGCAAAGAAGATCGTCGAGGTCGAGCTTCGCGAGAAGGGCACCGAGCTCCACGCGGCAACCGTCGTCGGCGACACCGTGGGCGATCCGTTCAAGGACACGTCGTCAGTCGCGATGAATCCCGTCATCAAGTTCACGACGCTATTCGGGCTCCTCGCCGTCGAAATCGCAGTCACGATGACCAACCAGGCCGCGAAGACCGCCATCGGCTGCGTCTTCTTCGCCATCGCGCTCGTCTTCGTCTACCGCAGCTTCTACAGCATGCGAATCCCCGAGGACAAGAAAGCCTGAGGCGCCGGCTTCCCAAGTTGATCTCCCTGAGGGCGGCAGCAAAGGCCGCCCTCTTTTTTTGCCAACCGGCAGGCTAGTGCAGGCTTGGAGTCGGCCTCCCATGCCTCAGAGTGGGTCTCACCTGTGCCCTACGAGGAATTCCAGCGCCTGTCGCCCAACCGGGATGTCGATCCGCCGAATGAGCAGCTCGGCGTCGTTTACCACCACAGCGAACTGGGATTCGACGAGACGATCGCCCTCATGCTGAAGCCGGCCAGCAGGGTGAGCTACCATTGCCTGATCGGGGCAAACGGCATCCGGTGCAGGCTTGTTCCCGATCCGCAGGTGGCCTGGCACGCCGGAGCATCCGCCTTTCGGGGACGCAGCCGGTGCAACGATTTCATGCTGGGGGTCGCATTCGCAGGGTCCACCGACCGGGCGCCGCTGAGCAGGGACCAGATTGCATCGGCCTTGGACTGGCTCCGTCCCCGATGGAGCGCCCGGGGTTGGGGGATCGGATGCATCACGGATCACAGGCAGGTGTCGCCGGGGCGGAAGAGCGACCTCAATCCGGCCGAGTGGGAGCGGCTGCGGGCGGCGATCTGCGCCGAATTTGAGTCCACTCCGTGATTGAAATTGGTCATCCATAGGCGCAGATATTCTCCGTCCGAAGACAGGAAACGGATGCCTCGCATCCAGCGAATCAGCAGCTTCCCCCATGCCGCTCCCAGACCAAACGCCGCGCCTGCCCAAGTGGCCCTTCCTCATCGGCGATGCCGCCCTCCTCTGCGCGGCGTGGCTTATTGCCGACCGCTCGAGTCAGCCCCTGCAGGCTGATGCAATCTACGCCATCGCCGGGTGCTGCGTTTTCGCCATCCTTGCCGGCGCGATTCCCTTCCTTTCCGACTATGCGCGAAAGCAGGACGAGTCCCTCGATGAGCGCCAGCGATCGCTCGAAGCCCTCGCTCGCACGGTCTCGGCCGCGTCCGAGCAGATTAGCATCGCGGCCGGCGGCTTCCATGAGATAGCCGAGATTGCGCAGAAGAATATCCGGCACGCCGAGCAGCTCCCGCAGAAACTGCACGAGAAGATCGCGGAATTCCAGGCCAGGCTTGCGCTGACTGCCGACGAAGAAAAGGAGGAACTTGAGCGCGAACTCGCCACCCTCCGCAGTTCAGAGAGCGAAAGGCTGGAGTCCATAGCGGACAAGGTCGCCAGGGCCGCCGCCGACTGGGCCAAGGTCGAATCCGCCGCCCAGAAACAACTTAATGCCACGAAGGCGCTTCTGGCCCAACTCGACGAAAACGTTTCCCGGCTCGAGAAGCGGGTCGGTCAATCGGGAGACGGGATCGCCGGCCCGGGCGCGGAATCGAAATCCGCCCCGGTTACTGCCGCGCCAAAACACGCCGATCATCCGGATCCGGCAATTCCGGCGCAGGAATCCCACCCGGCAACCGGACCGGCAGGCGTCGGGGGGCAGGAGGCGGCATCTCCCGAACCGGAGGTCAAGGCGGAGCCGCCCAAGGACGCACCAGGCCAGGACGGAACACCCGTCAAGGCCGAGCGCAAACGAAAGCCCAGGCGGCCTGCCGCGGCGAAAGCGCCGGCGGAGACGGCGGCGGTCCCGCCTGCGGATTCCGGCTCCGAGGTCAAGGCGACGGCACCCGCAAACCCCGAACTTCCATCCCAGGAAAAGGTCCCCATCCCGGCGCCATCCGAAAAGACCCGCGGCAAACGCACGGAATCCGACCCGCCGGAATCGTTCGGACTCGAATTCTCCCAGGCGTCACCCGACGACGGGGAGCCCGCGATCGCCGTGTCCGCCGACGGCGCAACACGCCTTCTCGTGACGGCCTACATCGGAATCGGCAACCGGCTGTTCATCCGGGGCGAGGGACCCGGGCTGAGCTGGGACAAGGGCGTGCCCCTGCAGTTCGTTTCCATCGGCCGCTGGAGCTGGGAGACATCGGACGCTACCGCTCCGGTGAAGTTCAAGCTCTACAAGAACGATGAAGCGGAGTTCCGCGGCCTCAACCCTCCCCCTCTGGAACCCGGCAAGCAGATGGAAATGACCGCGACGGTCTAGCTAGAAATTCAGGGCCTTGATGTCCCCGATCTTCACCTCGAACCTGTCGCTATAGGGCGTCACCCGCCTGAAGTCGGCGTAGCTGGCCTCGCGGGCTATTCCGAATGGAATAAAACCCATGATTCGGAGGCGGCCGCTGCCCTTCCACCAGACGAGGGCGGGAGTCGTGTTCTCCTTCACAACATCCAGGCGCCCCTCAAGGTCTCCCGAAACCACCTTGACGACGCCTGCGTACCGGAACGGCTCCCTGGGCCGCAGGGAGAATGAAGTGAGCGCCCCGAGGCGCTTGTCGACAGCCATGAACACCTCGAGCTTGTCGGCCGGGAACCGATCGCTCGCTCCCTTGAGAATCGGAACGAGAAAGGTAGCCAGCGCCGGAGTCTCTGCGGCGAGGGCCGCATGGTTCAGGTCGAGGACGTCCCCAAGCGTCTTCTCGCCGTGGTGCTTCATCGCCTTCCCCTTCTGGTAGTGCCAGATGCGCATGTCCAATTCCGATGGGGAATGGCCCGCGTACTTGATCAGCTGCCACTCCTGGCCGATGGGCTTTGAAGGATCGTATCGCTCGACCGTCGGTCCGCCCTCGGGCTTGCCGGACCTGTCGAACCGCAGCGTGCTCTGTGTAAAGGCCCAGTGATCCTCGTCGGCGATCAGCT
This sequence comes from uncultured Opitutaceae bacterium, assembly GCA_964605835.1. Lineage (GTDB taxonomy): Bacteria > Verrucomicrobiota > Verrucomicrobiia > Opitutales > Opitutaceae > Palsa-1447. Next base: position 26,304 of record CAZSEH010000043.1, on the reverse strand, counting down.
TCCGGATCGCCTGGTCGAGCAGGCCGGGAGTCTCCGCGCGGAGCGGAATGGCAGTGAGCAGGATGGCGACAAGCGGCGTGAAACGCATGGAGAACCGGCCAATCTAAGCCAAGAATGCCGGTCGGCAAGCCGGGATTCA
>CAZSEH010000043.1:0-26065 GCA_964605835.1 uncultured Opitutaceae bacterium | reverse complement strand
CAGATCAGGAGCTCCCGCTCAAAAATCATCTCCCGCGGCAGGCGTTCGTGCAAATCCAGGAAGAGTTCCTCGTGCCCGGCCAGTTCGTTGCGCCATGCCCTGCGGTCGAACGCCTGCAGCTCGTCAAATCGGGCCCGCGGGAAGTCCATGCCGGTCCAGTCGATATCCTCGAACTGGGGCATCCATCCGATCGGAGTCTCCCGGCCAAGGGCCCGGCCGCGCGTGCGCTCGACGATCCATTTCAGCACGCGCATGTTCTCGCGGAAGCCCGGCCAGATGAATCTTCCGTCGGAATCCTTTCGGAACCAGTTCACGTGAAAAACGCGCGGCGTGTCGGCCAGCCGCTTTTGCATCCCGATCCAATGGCGGAAATAGTCCCCCATGTGATAGCCGCAGAACGGCAGCATGGCCATCGGGTCCCTGCGCACCTTGCCAACGGCCCCGTTTGCGGCCGCGGTCATCTCCGAGCCCATCGTCGCCCCCATGTACACTCCGGCGCTCCAGTTGAATGCCTGGTAGACCAGCGGCATCGTCGTCGCGCGCCGGCCGCCGAATATGATCGCGCTTATCGGCACGCCCTCCGGGCTTTCCCAGGCCGGATCGATCGAGGGACATTGCGAGGCGGGAGCAGTGAACCGGGCGTTGGGATGCGCCGCCTTGGCGCCGGTCTCCTGCGCCGTCTTCGCAGTCCATACGCTGCCCCTCCAATCGAGGCATTCCGCGGGCGGCTCGTCCGTCATCCCCTCCCACCAGACGCTGCCGTCCGGGGTCAGCGCGACATTCGTGAAGATCGAATTCTTTGCAAGGGCCGCCATCGCGTTTGGGTTCGTCCTGGCGGACGTCCCGGGCGCGACCCCGAAGAATCCGGCCTCCGGATTGATCGCGCGCAGGCGGCCCTGCGCGTCCGGTTTCATCCAGGCGATGTCGTCGCCGACGGTCCATATCTTCCACCCCTTGTCCTTGAAGGGCTTCGGAGGAACCATCATCGCAAAGTTCGTCTTTCCGCAGGCGCTCGGAAAGGCCGCGGCGACATAGGTCTTCTCGCCGTGGGGGTCCTCGACGCCGAGGATGAGCATATGCTCGGCCATCCAGCCTCCGTCGCGGGCCATGTTTGAGGCGATGCGCAGGGCGAAGCATTTCTTTCCAAGGAGCGCGTTGCCGCCGTAGCCGGAGCCAAAGCTCCAAATCTCGCGCGTCTCGGGGAAATGGACGATGTACTTCTCGGGGTTGCACGGCCACCGCGCGTCCTTGACGCCGGGCGCAAGCGGCAAACCCACGGTGTGCATGCACGGGACGACCTGCTTCGCGCCCTTGTCGATCTCGGCGAATACGCGCAACCCGATGCGCGCCATGATCCGCATGTTCACAACCACGTACGGCGAGTCGGTCAGCTCCACGCCGATCTCGGACATGGGCGACCCCACGGGCCCCATGCTGTAGGGAAGGACATACATCGTACGGCCGCGCATGACGCCGGTGAACAGGTCCTTCAGCCTGGCGCGCATTTCCAGCGGATCCACCCAGTTGTTCGTCGGCCCCGCATCGTCCTTCGAATGCGAGCAGATGAACGTGCGTTCCTCGAGGCGGGCTACGTCGTTCAGATCGGACCGGGCGTAAAAGCACCCGGGCCAAAGCTTGGGGTTGAGCTTGATGAGCGAGCCCGCCTTGACCATCTCCGCGCAAAGAGTGTCGTATTCCTCCTGCGAGCCATCGACCCAGTGGATGGCCTCCGGCTGACACAGTTCGGCCATCTTTTTAACCCACTGCAGCAGCTGCTTGTTGGAGCTGAGCGGATTCGAAAGGCTGCGTCTCGTCATCGTCCGGGGGATCATGTTTTTGAGGCAACCCGAGTAAATGGGAAAGGCCAAATCGCCGACGAATGAAGTTATTTTCCGCCGGGCATTAGCAGGCCGGATGATCCGGCGGGTCCGGCTCCGTCGCTCCAGGGCGCCGGCTCAACGTGCACCGAAACATCCGTAATCCGCAACGAGGACGAAAGAAGTGCGTTTTTCACCTCGTGCGCGATCAGATGGCCCGCGCGGACGCTCAGCTCCCCGTCGACGCACACATGGATGTCGACCAGATGGTCGAGCCCGCTCTTCCGCACGCGGCACTTTTCCACCGCGCGCACCCCCTGAACGCCATCCGCGATGGTCCGGATCTCGTTTTCGACGGCTGCGGGCACGGCCGAATCCATCATTTCGCCCAGCGCCTTCTTGAGCATGGCGACGCCGTTGAAAACAACGACGACGCACGCAAACAGGGCTGCCCAGTCGTCAGCCGACTCCCATCCCCTGCCGCCCGCGACGGCGATCGCTATTCCGACAAACGCGGCCGCGGAGGTGATCGCATCGGCTCCGTGGTGCCACGCCTCGATTCCAAGCGCCAGGCTCCCGGCCCGGCTTCCCGCCCGGCCCATGCGGCGCGCAAACCAGATCTTGCTGGCGATGATCGCACAGAGGAGCGGAAGCGTCAGCCAGTGGGGACCCCGATGGGGCGTGACGATCAGGTGGGCCGCATGCCAGGCGACCAAACCCGCCGCGACAAAGATGAAGAAGGCGACACCCAGCGCGGCAAGCGGCTCGGCCCGCCCGTGACCGAACGGATGCCGGGCGTCGGGAGGGCGCGAGGCCACGCGGAAGCCGGTCCACACGAGGAACGACGACAGGACATCCAGGAGCGACTCGGTGCCGTCTGCGATCAGGGCGAAGCTGTGGCCGACGATGCCGCTCGAAAACTTGACCAGGGCGAGGAACCCGTTCAGCGCGATTCCCCCAAGGACAAGCTGCGCGCCCGCCAGCGCGCGATTGCGGGCGGCAGCTTGATGAGCCGGGAGGCCGGGGGAATTCATCTGTGCCCCATTCTGCACGGAATCGTCCCCGGCGTCGAGTAAAGCGCGCCGCCGTTGACCTGCACCAAATTATCTTCATCCTGCGCCGCTGTCATGGCCGCCGAAACCAGCACCACTCCACTCGACCCGGTGAAGCAGTTCTCGGTGTTCACCGAGAACAGGGTCGGGCGCCTCCATGACCTGACCGCCCTCTTCAAGCTGGGGAATGTCCACGTGATGGCGATCACCGTCCTGGACACGACGGACAGCGCGATCGTCAGGCTCATTGTCGACGACCCCGACCGGGCCAGGGAGCTTATGATCAACAATGACTTCCCCTACGTGGAGTCGGACGTCCTGGCGCTGGAGCTGACCGATGAGTCCGAGCTGAAGGGCGTTCTCGCGGCGCTCGTCGAGGCGGAGATCAACCTGCATTACATCTACAGCTTCATCAAGCGGCCCCATCTGAAGGGGGGCCTGGTGCTCAATGTCGAGGATGCCGATGTCGCGAGCCAGGCGCTCAGCCAGCGCGGATTCAGGATCCTGAATCAGGGGGACATTTCCCGCTGACCTGAGGCTATCCTAAAATTGCCAAAGGCAATTGCCCGTTTTCGGTCAGCCTCTCACTCCTTGATGTCGCCCATTTTCTCGGCGTCCATCGCGTAGATGCCGGTCATGTAGCCGTTCTCGTACATCGCGCCGATCTTCAGCTTTCCGTAAAATGAAATGGGGACATCCTGGGTGACCGGAACGCCCTTCGGCATCCGGACGATTATCCACTCGTTCATGTTGGGAATCGTCCCAAAGCAGCAGGCCATCTGGTTGGCCATGATCAGGAATTCCACCGCCTTGCCGTTGTCGAGCTTCGTCGGAAGCATGAAGCCGGTGACGACGGCCTTCTGGCCGCTCCAGCTTTTCACGACGCCCGGGATCTGTTCCTCGCCGGTTGGCGGCGTCGCCTTTGGATCGGCGACCGGATCGTACGCGGGCGTGACGAACTTGAACCCGGCGAGCTTGTCGAACCCGAGCTTCAGGTAACCGTCATCCATTTCCGGCGCCGAAATGATTCCGTCGGCAAACGCCGTTCCGGATGCGGCAAGGGCGAAGGCTAGGGCTAAGATTGGGAGGCGCATGGTACGGGGAAACAGGATCATAGTATCGGATCAGGACGCAGGCGCAAGTGTGTCGGCCACGGGAGTCCGGTAGGCCTTGATTGCGGGCACCGTGCCCCCGAGCGCGCAAAGCGCCGTCATCCCCAGGGGACAATAGTACAGGACGGGGTGGCCCGCCCATACCGACAGGACGACGCCGGTCTGCTGCCGGACTATGTTTGCAACCACCGCAAGGAGAGAGAAATAGATTACGAATCCGGCCGCCGAGCCAAGGGCCCCGATGCAGGCCGACTCCGCCACCACCGCGCCAAAGATCGTCCGGCGCCGGGCGCCGAGCGCCCGGAGGATTGCCAGGTCGCGGCGCCGCGCGTTCATTGAATTGTAGATGCTCGCCAGGACGGATCCCGCCGCGACCAGGGCGACGAGGTAAGCGACGAGGGCGAGGATGCGGTCGAACCAGGAAATCCGGCTGAACAGGTCGGCAATGATTGCGCTCACCGGGTAGGCGAAAGTCAGCCGGTTGCCCTGCCGATTATACATGATGTCGAGCATGAGCCCCGCAGTGGGCGACCGCAGCTGGATCAGGACCGCGCTGACATCGGTCGCGTAGCGCGGATCGTGGCCGCTCATCGTCTGCAGTCCGTGCAGGGGGATCCAGACCACGCGGTCCACGGGGGTGTTCGTCGGCCGCAGAATGCCCGTCACCGTGTAGGTGTCGGCGTGCTGGTCGTTGGGGCCGTTCGCGTTGAAGGTCAGCCCGTGAAACGGGTGAAACGTGTCCCCCGCCTTCAGGCCGAGCTTGACCGCGGCAAACGAGCCGACGACGGCTTCCCTGGCGTCCTCGTGGAACAACCGCGGATATCCCTGGGCGGTGCCGCCCGCGACAGGCTCCAGCTCGAACTTGTGCCCCGGCGAGTATTCGACCCCGGTGAAAAGCTCGGCCAGGGTGCCGACGATGCGATAGCCGCGGAGATTGTCGCCGACGGCGATCGGAATCGCCGTCCTCACCGCGGGATGGCGCTTGATGTACTGGTAGTCGGCAAAGGCCAGGTTGCCCGGGGAGGCCTCCAGGTGAAAAATGGAGTTCAGCACGAGCTGGAGCTTCGACCCGCGGGCGCCGAGAACGGCGTCGAACCCGGTCGTCGTCGAGGCAAAGGTCGTCTCCGACTGGGTTTTCACCGTCCAGACACACATGAGCAGGCCGCAGGCGAGCGCGATGCTTCCGGCCGTGACAAACGTTGAGAGCGCATGCTGCCGGAGCGACCGGTAGATGATGAGGGGGAGCGTCATGACGCGGTCCGGTTTATGGAGGAAAAATCGCGGACGTGGTCGAATTGGGCCAGCACCTCCGGAGAATGGCTGACGAGAAGCAGGGCGGCGCCATTTTCGCCGCAGGCCTCCCGGATCAAATGCAGGGATTCCTGCGCGCGGCGGCGGTCTAGATTGCCCGTCGGCTCATCCGCAAGGACGAGCTGCGGACGGTTGGCAAGCGCCCGCGCCACGGCGACCCGCTGCTGCTGGCCGGTGGAAAGCTGGCGCGGAAAATGGTGGAGATGCCTGCCCAGTCCCATCCGCTCCAGAAGGGCCCGGGCCCTGGCGCGGTCAACGCCCGGCCCGAACGACATGCCCAGCGCCACATTTTCGAGCGCCGTGTAGCCTTGGAGGAGGTTGAACGTCTGGAAAATGTAGCCCAGCTTCTCCGCGCGCGTGCGGTCGCGCCGGGGCTCGGAAAGCGCCGTCAGGTTGATGCCGTCGATCACGACCGAGCCCGAGTCGGCGGCCAGGATTCCGGCGACCAGGTTCAGAAACGTCGTCTTTCCCGAGCCGCTCTCGCCCCGCAGCGCGAGCTGCTCGCCGGCCCCGAGGCGAAACTCCGCCACGTTGACCACCTCGACGCGCTCGCCATCCGGCGACACAAACGATTTGCGCAATTCAGTGACGACGAGCATGGCGGTAATGGAAGCTAGACGTCCGGGGTCGGCTTTTCGTTTCAGGTCGGGGCGCGGCAGTTTGGAATAGAATGCATGGCCTGCTTCTCAGCACAAGTCTCTCCGGAATCATGTCTTCCACACCAGCTCCCAAACATCCCGGTTCTCAGCCCAATTGAAGTCGGGCAAGCCGGCGCGCGGCGCGGCCCATCCCAGGATGGCCGACCTTCGTCCCCCGCCGAGCGCGGAAAAGCTCACCGCTCCATTCGTCAGGACAGGCGCGCCGGCCCTGAACCGGCCCAATCCCCGCGCGCAGATGCGAAGCCGCGGAGGCGGCGCGGGCGGGCCGGTCCATTCGACGGGCGCCGACACGCGGTAGTGAAGCCGGGCGCGCGGCTGGGCGGCGCGGGCCCGAAACTCGATGAGGAAGAGACTGTGCACCTCCTCCCATTTGCCACCCTGAGCCATCCGTTCGACCACGACCTTTTGCAAAGCGGGGGCCTCGTCCTCGACCTTGATCATCAATTGCCAGGCGCCGGCGACGGGCGAGGCGTCCCAAACGCAACCGGGCTGGGCCCGGCACCCGCCGAGCCACTCGAGCCACGCATTCAGCCTCTGCCGGTCCGCCGCCAGAATCCGCTCGTTCGGCCCGGTTTCGCCCGGATCCCGCGTCCGCCGCCACATCGTCCGCGCCGCCGAACCGGCGCCAAGGGACAGCCTCCCGAACACGGCCGCCTCGCGCTGCAATTTGGCGAGAATACGCCTCAGACGCGGCAAGTTGTTGTCGGCGAGCGCCCTGCGCAGATCAAAGACCCCTTTTCCCGCCCTCCTCACGAACAAGTCGCGCTCGGCCAGGTAGGCGCGAAACCGAAGGCTGGCCAAAACCGCCGGCGGCAGTGCACCGCCGGGGGACAGCCTCCTGTCGATGGCAAGCCTTGCGCAATACTGCGCCTCGCGCCGCCAGGGCTCGATAGACTCGTCGGTGAGGACCGTGTCCCAGCGGTCGTTTATCTGCCAGCGAGAGTACCCGCAGAACGGCTTTTTGTCGGAGGCCCACAATCGGGCTGCGGAGGCCCGGCCCCTGTTGCCAAATGCCCGCCGGCAGCCGAGTTCCCAAAGCCGCCTCGGATCCTCTTCCTTCTCGATCCAAAGTCCGGCCGCCGCCGCCGCCACGGCCATAGGCAGTTCAGCCGCGAGCCTCTGCGGCTCCCACGAGGATAGGAGAAAGCCGGTCGCGCGGGAACGCAGGCACCGCTCCCACCAGGCGACGATGTTGGCCAGCCGCTCGCGGAAGATCGGAAGCGGCTCATGGCGGAAAGACCCGGCCATCGGGCATCCCCAATAGTCGATCCTCCGGCCTCGCAGCGCCGCGGTCAGGTCGTACTCGGCGAAGTTGCGGACTTCGAGGCGGGGCCTCCCATGAAACGGGTGGTAATACCAGTCGTACGCGATGATACCTGCCGGCAGGAGGCCGATCGCCTCCGGAATCAATGCAAGCATGTCCGCCCACAGCCCGAGGCGCAGGCCGAACGACTCCGCCTGCCCATTCAGCCGCCGAACATATTTCGCAAAATGGGCGGCCAATCCAACCTCCGCGATTTCCGCGCGGCTCAGGGGATGCCGGCCCAGGTTGTAGGACTCATCCAATCCGACGTGCACCTTGCCGGCTGTGCAAAACTCGGCGACGTCCTCCAGGAGTTTTTCAACGATTTCCGGTGTCCGGGGGTGGAGAGGACAGAGCTGTCCCTGCGGAAGAGGCGACCCGTCGGGCGCCCGGCACTCGTTCAAATCGCGCAGACCGGGCACCTTGATCAGGTACTGCGTATGCCCGAGGAGGTTCACTATCGGAACGACGCCGAGACCCGCGCGGGTCGCCTCCCGGACAAGAAAACCGAGTTCACGGTGCGAGTAGGCATCCTTCCGCGCCACCCCGGGCAGACTCGGGTACTCGACGGCGTCTTCGAGATGGAGGTAGATCTCCTGATAGCCCCAATCGGCGAGGCGCGGGATCTGCGCGGTCAGCCAATCGAGCCGCTCGACCTGCCGCGCCAGATCCCACTGGAAGGCCCGGAGGGGCGGAGGAGGGGCGGCGGGCAAATCGGCGGTCTTCATTGCGCCCAAATCGGGTTCATGTTCAAACGCTTTTCGTTTCCTCCAGGCGCCGCTTCAGCCATTCCAGCCCCCCCGCCTCGTCAGGGAACGCGCCGTCCAGCTGCGCCTCGAAAGCGGCGGCCAGAATTTCCCTGAATTCGGGGCCGGGTTTTCTCCCGAGGGCAATCAGGTGGCGGCCGAGAATGACCGGCCTCGGCGCCGAATTGCGGATTTCGAGCTCATGCGAACGGGAAATCAGCTGCGCGATCAGCACCGCGGTCTCCGGGGACTCCTTGGGCGGCCGTCCGCGCGAGTCGGCCGTCATGACGAGCGCCAGGTCGTCGATCGTCGCCGGCGAAAGTTTTCGGGCAAGCCGGCGGATCTGGGAATCGGTGAATTCGCCGGCCTGCCCGTGATGATGGGCCAGATGATGGACCACGAGCGCCTTCACCGGCGCCGCGAGTTCGAGCGACGCGCCTATTGCGCGAAGGAACTCCTCCGCAATCGGTCCGCCGGCTGCCTCGTGGCCCAGGCTGACCCATCGCAGGGCGCCCCGCTTCTCGACGCGCTCCGTAGTCGACGGTTTTCCGAAATCGTGGGCCAGGACCGCGAGCATCAGGAGCCGCCGGCGCCCGGGGTCCGACGAGCGCCAGGCCCCGATCCCTGCAAGGGCGTCGAGGCACAGCTGGGTATGGGTGAAGACGTCGCCCTCCGGATGCCATTCCGGCTCCTGTGGCGTGCCGCGCAAGGCCGCGATCGCGGGAAAATGCCGGAGCCAGCCTGTTTCCTCCAGGACGGAAAGCCCCCGCGAGGGAACCGTGGAATCCGCCGCCCATTTGCTCCATTCCCCCCAAACCCTCTCGACCGGCAGTTCGCCATAGGACCCGGCGATCGAGCGGCACAGCGCCGCCGTCTCCGGGGCGAGCGAAAAATCGAATCGGGCCGCGAGCTGGAACGCGCGCAGGACGCGCAACGGGTCTTCGACGAACGCGGCGCTCGTGTGGCGCAATACGCGGGCCTTCAGGTCGGCCCGGCCACCCCGGGGATCGATGGTCGCACCCGAAAACGGATCGTAGGCGATCGCATTGACCGTGAAGTCCCGCCGGGCCGCCGCCTCGTCATCACCGAGCGATGGATCGGGGGCGACGGCGAATCCCCGGTGCCCCGCTCCGGTCTTCGACTCCCTCCTCGGCAGGCTGAAGTCGTAATCGGCTCCCGACGCCCCGCTTCTCACCTTGACGACCCCGAAACTGCGTCCGACCACATCGGTTGCTCCAAAGGAAGCCAGCGCGCGCTGCAGGGCGTCAAAATCGACACCCGCCACTTCCACGTCGAAATCCTTCGGCTCCAGGCCGAGCAGCCAGTCTCGAACGCCCCCTCCGACCAGACGCGGACGACCCACTCGGCGCACAGCCTCGAGCATGGCCCGAAGGTCGTCCGGAATTGGAAGCGGGTGGTTCACGGACGGACTCAGGAAACCCAGGCGGCTGCGCCGATCCACAGCCAGCCGGCGATGAGGGCCACGCCCCCGACCGGCGTCACGGGCCCGAGCCATGCGGGGCCCCCGACCGCCAGAAGATAGAGCGAACCCGAAAAAAGGACGATGCCTGCGCACCAGCACCAGACCGCCCAGGGTGCCCGCGAGAGGGAGGCTGTCCCCCGTTCGCCGCGCAGCCACCCGGCGACACCCAGAAGGGCGACCGCGTGAAGGAGGTGGTAGTGCACGCCCGTCTCCCAGGCGTCCAGCATGCCCCGCTCGACAAGGAACGGACGGAGAGCATGCGCGCCGAATGCGCCTGCGGCGACGCCGGATGCGCCAAATAGCGCCGCCGCCAGAAACGGAAGACGGTGGTTCATCGCCGCATGCTCGCATATCGGCGCGCCGAAACAAGCCCCGGAATGGCACCCTTGCTAATATGGGGCAATGAACCGTGCGCTCGTTCTCGCGGCAGCGTTTCTGCTGCCGGCCGTCTGCTGCCGGGCGGATACGCTGCTGCCCGCGTACCGCATGGCGCCGGGCGGGGGTGCAAGCGCCGCCGGCCGGGACCCTCTGGACGCCCCGGCGGAGTCGTTCCACGCCGCTCATGTGCCGATTGCGGCCGCCTTTCTCTCCGTCAGCCGGTCCTGCGGAATCACGCTCGTCCTGGATCCAGCCGTGAAGGGGGACGTGACGCTTGAAGTTCGGGGAGGAACGGTCGGGGACCTGATCGACGCCATCGCCAAGTCGCAGGGCTGCTTTTGGGTGCGGGATGGGCGCCTGATCGCAATCCGCCGAAACACCCAGCGATTCTATGAAATTGACTACCCGCAGATGAGCCGTTCCGCCCAGGGCAGCAGCAGCGTCGTTCTCTCCGCGCAAACCGGGCCGGCGGCCAACGCCGGCGGCCTGCTGCCGGCCGGAACCGGAGCCCAGTCTCCCTCCAGCGCAGGCAATGCGGTGCAGAACGACCAGACCAACCTGTCGATCCAGCAGCAGAACCAGTCGACATTCTGGACGGATGTCCAATCCGAGCTGGCGGCGATGGTGCAGCCCGGCGAGGCGGTGTCGGTGAACCGGCTCGCCGGGCTCGCCATGGTCACGGCTCCGCCGTCGCGCCAGGAGGACTTCCGCAGCTTCATCGCGATTCTCAACCGGCGCATTTCCCGGCAGGTGAGAATCTCGGCCCGGGTGCTCGAGGTGAGCCTCGATTCGCAGCACCAGCTCGGCGTCGATTGGTCGCTTGCCGCGACAAAGGCCGGCGGTCTGGCCCTGGACGGCTTCGGCTCCGAAACGCGGTTCACATCGATCGAGGGCCGGTCGCTGGTCCCGAGCACGGTCACAGGCACCGTGGCTCTTGGAAAGGTCTCGGCCGTCATCCGCGCCCTGCTCGAGCAGGGGGAGGTGCGCGCGGTTTCCAACCCCTCCGTCGTGAGTCTGAGCAACCAGACGGCATTCGTGAAGGTGGGAACGGAGCAAACCTTCTTCTCGCTCGCCAATGCAACAACGATCAACGCCCTGAACGCGACGCCGGGCTCCGGCCCCTACGCCGCGAGCCAGAACAACTACATTCAGAATGCGATCACGATCGGCACGGTCCTTTACGTGACGCCGGCGGTCAACAGCGACGGCACTGTGACCGTCGACGTCCTGCCGGCCATCACCCAGCTGACCGGCGTGGACACTTCCCCGGACGGCCAGCAGACGGCGCCGCGGATGGACATAAAGGCCCTCTCAACGATCGCCCGCCTCCACCCCGCCGAATCGGTCATGATCGGGGGCCTGATTCAGGACGAGTCGACCCGCCAGACGCAAAAGGTGCCCGGACTCGGCGATCTGCCCCTGATCGGGCGCATCTTCGGAACGCAGGCGCGCACATCGGCGCACAATGAGCTCGTGATCTTCCTTTCAGCGGAAGTCGTTCCCTAACAATTTTTCAGCACATCTTGACCCCGACAATCGATATCGCAGGAAACACCGGTCCGGGGCGCGATCCGCTCTGGCTCGGCCGCGCGCTCGCCGACGCGGGCTCGATCACGACGGAGCAATTCGCGAGCGCCAAACAGCTCTGGCGCAGGAACCCCCGCGAGAGCTTTGCCGCGGTCCTGGAGGCGCTCGGCCTCGCCGGCGCGACCGAAATCGCCGGTCTTATCGCCGGCCGCCACCGGCTCGAGGTGGCAAGCCTGGATGCGCGGGCAATCGATCGCGCGGCCGTGCGGCTGCTTCCTCTTGAGGCGGCGCGCCGCAAGTGCGTCCTGCCGTATTTCCAGTCCGGCGGGACGCTCCACCTGGCCGTCGAGGACCCCGAAGCGTACGGCCTGCGCGAGGCCCGTGCGGATTTTCCCCATCACGACGTGCGCCTGCGCGTGGCGTCGCGCCGCGAGATTGTCAGCCTGCTCGAGGAATCCTGGCGCACGGCGCCGTCGGCCGGGGCCAATGAAGCCTTTGCCGACCTGATCCGGAGCGCAATCGCCGAGCGCGCGAGCGACCTGCACCTCGAGCCCCGGGAAAACAGCCTGGATGTGCGCCTGCGAATCGACGGGCGCCTGATTCACCGGCGCTTCTTCGAAAAGGAGATGAGGGAGCCTCTCATTCAGGCCGCGAAGATCGCCGGGCGAATCGACATCGCGGAACGGCGGCTGCCCCAGGACGGCCAGGGCTGCATCGCAATAGGCGCCCGCGACTACCACCTGCGCTTTTCCTGCATTCCCGCCGTCAACGGGGAATCGATCGTCGTTCGGATCATCGACGATCACGCGGGCCTGCGCTCGTTTGAGGAGATGGGCGTCTGGCCGGGAGACCGCGAGCGGATGGAGGCCCTGCTCAGGCAGCCGAGCGGCCTTGTGTATGTCACGGGCCCGACCGGTTCGGGCAAGACAACGCTGCTCTACTCCATGCTCCACAATCTCCCGGCCCGCCGGATAAATGAGCTGAAGATAGTCACGCTCGAGGAGCCCGTCGAAGTGCGCCACCCGCGCTTCTTTCTCCAGATCGATGTCGACGAGAAGATCGGCCGGACGTTTGGAGAACTGCTCCGGCACGTCCTTCGCCACGATCCCGACGTGGTCCTTGTCGGTGAGACCCGGGACCGACCGACCGCCGAAATCACCCTGAGGGCTGCGCTCACGGGACGGCTCTGCCTCAGCACGCTTCACACGATCGACGCACTCGGGGCCATCAACCGCCTGGCGGACATCGGGCTCGATCCCCTGATGCTCGCCTCGGCCCTGAAGGGGGTCATCGCCCAGCGCCTTGTCCGCAGCCCCTGCGCCCGCTGCCGGCGGACGCACCCCCAGGACGACCTCCTGCGCGCCCGCCACCGCCGGCTCCTCGAAGAGGAGGGAATCGCGGACGCCGGGCAGCGTTTCCTGGCCGTTGTGACGGGCCAGGACTGCCCGGTCTGCCGCGGCAGGGGGTTCCACGGGCGCACGGCCATCATCGAGGTCTGCCCGCTTGCCGGTCTCGAGCGGTTGATCGCGCAAAGGGCCCCCGCCTCGGCGTTCCGGGCCGTGCTCCAGCCCGCGGGTGTGCGCACCCTATTTGAGGACGGCGTCCGCAAGGCCGCAGCCGGGTTGACAACGATCGAGGAGGTCCACGCCGCGGTCGAGGAGGAGATTCCATAAACCCAGGCCGCAGCCCTTGCCATAATAGGCGCGTGCGAAAAACCATGAACAATCCCCGCCATTCCCGCCCGCCTCGAAACCCAGCCGCCCGCCGCGCCGGCGGGGCGTTCACCCTGATAGAGATCCTGGCCGTCCTGGCCGTGATCGCGGCGATCATCGCCATCGGCGTCCCGGCCATCGCGCGCGTCCTTCAAAGCGGGCGCATCCGCAATGCCGAGGGAACGGCCAGCGTCGTCAAATCCGCCGTCACCGAATACCTGAGCAAACCGGGATCGCCGGGCACCCTTCCCGTGACCGAGGGAACCGGATCGGCCATCACCTCCGAGTACACGGGCGTGGGTTCGCCGACCGCCGCAGCCGTGTCGGCCGCGGCAACGCTCGACAACGTGCTCCTCGCCGAGGGCGTCCTCGATCGCCCGGTGAGCCTGCGCGTCGGGACCCAGAATGCGGCGATCACGGGCAGCGCAAACGGGTTCGCCTGGGTGCCCTCGACGCAGTCTTTCACGGGCACCGCCGCACCGACCCTCACCTACGCCGTCGTTAGCCGCGCGGAGTGCGCGGTCAGCGACGGAACCAACAATCCCGGCGTCACCGGCCAGACGGCCTCCAGCGCCGCCTGCGCCTTCAACCTGTCGGGCGGCGGAACCCTCATCCCAGGCGGCAGCCACGTGGCCTACCTGATCGTCAAGAACGTCCCCGATGCGGACGCCTACCAGCTGGCATTGGACGTGGATGGCCCGAACCTCGTCCAGAATACGGCTGCCGCCCCTGCTGCGAACGACCAGTCGCAGGGGTCCGTCGCCTACGCGAAGGACGCGGCGGGCGGCGGGTTTGTCGACGTCTACTATTATCTGACGAGCATCTGATCCCATGGAGTCTCCCATCCTCTGCTGGTGGGGCGATGAAGTGCGGATCATCGATTCGCGCGACGAATGCTCGGTGCACGTCCTTGGCAAACAGCTCGACCCCGTGCCTGGGATACTCAAGGCGGCCGCGGGATGCAAAGGCGCCGGACGGGTGCGAATCGTCTATCAGCCGGACGCTCTCGAAGTCCACGAGGTCGGCCTCGCCGGCCTTTCCCTGGATCAAAAACGCGCCGGGAGCGCCGGACGAAAGAGCCTTCGCCCGCTGCTGGCCCGCGAGGTCGCCGCCCTCTCCGAGCCCGGCGCAGTCTGGTGCCTGGCTCCCAACGACTCCGGCGCGGGCGGCGCCCTCCTCTATCTGGAGCGCAACTCGCCCCTGCCGAGGATTGTCGAGGGCCTTGGGCGCAACGGGCTGCGCACCGAGGGCGCGTGGCCGCTTCCGATCGTTGCGGAATGGCCCCCCTCCCCCGGCGCCGGCCGCGGAAGCCTGAGCCTGATAGCGTCCGCAAATCGCGCGATCGTGGGCTGCGTGAACGCGGCGGGGGACCGGAGCGTGGATTTCCACTTCCGGGGCGACATCCCTGGGGCCGCGGCCGCTTCGCTCAGAAGCGCCCTGGCGCGCTTCGACGAGGCCGACCGGCCGCCGGGCTGGCTCGCCGTCGACGAAGGTCCTGCGTCCGCCGCCCTTCGCCCGGCTGCAACCGGTCTCGGCCTGGCGGAATCATCCGTTGCGGGCATCCTGCACCGGGTCCGCCTTCTCGCCCCCGGAGGCTTGGCGGACCTCTTGCCGGAGCGTCCGTGGTGGCGCCGTTCAGGCGCACAGCGGAGGCTCGCCGCAGGAGCGGTTGTCCTCCTTCTCCTCTCATCCGCTCTCTGCGTCCAAACCGCCGCCGCCCGAAAGAACGCCCGGCTGGCGCTGATGAGAAGGGAGGAAGCCGCCCGCCTCCGGGTGCGGGCGGAGGCCGGCGAGCTGCAAACGCGGATCGGTCGTATGCGCTTTCTTGTTACATCCGCGGCCGAACTGAAGGCAGCGCGGCCCGTCCATGGCGATTTCCTGATCGCCCTGGCCGGCTCGTTTCCCAGAAACGCCGTCCTGGGCGAAGTCGCGATAAACGACGGGCAGATCACGCTCTCCGGCCGCGTCAGCGACCGCGGTGTTCTCCCCGGAGAGGCGGCCGCCAGGCTTTGCGCGGACCTGGCCCCTCCCGGCGCCCCATGGGCTCTGCAGTCCGATCCCCCGCCGCCCGGCGGCTCCGGCTTTGTCCTCAGGGGCTCGTTCGTCCGCCGCCCCGCAGCCCCGGAGCAACCGCGCGCCGCCCCCGGGGACACGCCCGATGCGCTGGAGCGCGGCGAAGCCGGGTTTGCGGAGGCGTGCGCGCGGCTGTCGCCGACCGGCTCCTTCGGGGAGCGGTTGAGCGCGCTCGAACGCCGGGGCTGGACGGCTGCGGGGCTCGCCACCGACCGGCGCAACGGCTACGAGCTGCGCCACTACCTGCTCCGATACAGGAATCCGCGGCTGGGCGACTGGCCGGAAATCGTCGCCTCAATCCGCGTCATCTGCGATGAGCCGGGCCTGACAATCGAACGGCTCTTCCTGACGGCGGCTCCGGACGGCGCCGCCGTCTTCATCAGGGCTGAGCTGGGGCTGACGGTTCGTCTGAAGCCGCAGGCCGTTTTCCGCGCCGGCGCTTATGATCCTCCCCGGCGGCGTATTTGGGAGCCTTCGCATTCAGCCACAATTCGTCTTTCGCGTTCTTGTTGAGCCAAAACAGCTCGCCCGCCTGCCCGACAAATACGGGCCTGGCCCGCGGCTTCTCCGGAATGCTGAGTCCGGCCGAGGTCAGGGCGGCAAGCAGCTCCTCCCTCGTCCTGCCAAGGGCGCCCGCGAGCTGTCCGGTCTCCTCGGCGAAAGCGCCGGTCTTCGTCTCCTTCAGGAGGGGGCGCGCCGCGGCAAGGACAGGGTTGTCAGGGGACGGGCCCTTTGGCGCGTCAGGATCCGCAGCGGGCGCCGAGGACGAAACCTCGGCGGGCTGCGCCGACGGATCGGCGCCTGAACCAGCCTCTGGTCCGGCGGACGCCGAACCCGGCTGTGCCTCCGCTCCCTTCTTCCGAGTCTGCCCGTTGATCCAGATTCCGCCGCGCTGATCCTTGTTGAGCCACCAGTCCTGGCTTTCGATCTCGATCTGGACGGGCGGCTCTCCAGGCGTTGCAGACAATCCAAGTCCCATGGCCCCGAATGCCGCAACGAGGTCCGCCTCGCGGCACTTCAAGGCGCGGGAAAGGAATCCCACGCTTCCCGACCAGCCCGGCGCGCCGCGATTGCGGCGCATCAGGGGGCGGATCCTTGCGAGGAGAGCGGATCCTTCCGGCAGCGGCGCCGAAGCGGCGGCTGCCTTGGAGCGGGAACCCTGCCTCTCGTCGGCGGCGGACTCCTGCGCTTCCCGCGGGGCCCGCCCTCCGTTTTCCGCGGGCTGCGCGTCCTCCCGGGCTGCGCCTGCGCCGCCCGCGCTTTCGGACTCGGCCTGGGGCGGATTTTCCTCTCCCGCAGCCTGCGTTGCGGGCGCACCCTCCACCTTTGCTCCCTGGGCAACCCGAAACACCCGGCGCGGCTTCTCCTTGGTGTTGATCCAGTATTCGCCGCGGCGATTGACGTTAACCCAGAAAAGATCCCCGTCGTATTCCACGTAGGATGGCTTGGCGTCCTCGTCATCCGGTATCGTAAAACCGCATTCCTTCAGGGCCCCAAGGACATCGTCCTCGGCGATCCCCCATTTCTTCGCCGCATAATCGACCCCGACCGAAAGCCCCGAGCCGCGCTGGTTGCGCCTCATGAAAGGCTGAATCGCCTCAAAGAAGGTTGGAAGCTCGTCCTCCTTCGCGAGCTTGTCCCATTCGTCCGCTTCGCCCTCCTCAGGAGCGTCCGGATCCTGGTCGCTCTCGGTGTCCCGGAGCCTGCGAAGGCCGTCGTCCGAATCGGCCTTCTCGGCGGCGACGTCCTCCGCCTTCTCCTCTCCCGCGGGGCCTGACGAGGCCAGGCCCTTGAATTTTGCCTCGAATTCCGCGCGCAGTTTTTCGGTCTCGGCCCGGGCGGCCGAGGCCGCCGCGTCCTCAAGCGTCCAATCGCGCTGCGTCGATCGCCGCGCAAGGCCGGTGAACGCCAGCGGATTGTCCGGCTGGGCGCGGAAGGCGATGATCTCCCACTCGTCCTTGCCGAGCTGGTTGAGAAACGACTCGAGAAGCACCGGCGTGGCGAAGCCGCCCTTCCCGCTGGTGATGACTTTATATTCCCAAACTGACATAAAAATTAGGCTGATGACACGACCGCTGCGGGTGGATCAAACGTGCCTGCGGGTGCGGTCCTCCCCACTCAAGCGAACTAGCCATCCCACATGGAAGGGCGTTTGCCGAGCCAATTATGGACAATCTGGCCGGCTAAAGATCGCGCAGCCCCGCCGCGATCGGCATCCACGCGGCGCGCAAGGCGGGCCACAATCCCCCAAAAAGGCCGATCAGGGTCGCCAATACGATCCCCTGAAGAAGCAATTGCGGGGTCACAAGGAAGGCAAAAGTGATCTGGCTGAAGCTCTGCCAGTTGATGGTGGCCGCGTGAAACCCGTTGAAACCGGCGTACGCGATGATCGCGCCGGCGGCCCCGCCCAGGACGGACAGGACGACCGACTCGAGCATGACGGCGGCGACGACCGCCCCGCTGCCGAATCCGAGCGCGCGCAGGGTCGCTATCTCCCGGGTTCGGGTCGAAACCGAACTGTACATCGTGTTGAATGCGCCGAAGACGGCGCCTACAGCCATCAGAAACGCGACCGAATAGCCGAGGGTCGTTATGAGGGTCGTCAGGGAGGTCGATTGATCGGCGTAGAAGTCCGCCTGCCGGCTGACTCCGACGTTCAGCTGCGGGTTCGTGGTGAGGGAATCCTTGAAGGCGTCAAAATCGGCGGCTGAATTGAGCCTCGCATAGACGGACTGGAAACTGTCGCCCCGGTTGTAGGCCCCCTGGAGCACCCGGGCGTCGGTCCACACTTCCGACTCGGCGGCCCCGCCGCCGGCGGAAAAGATTCCGACGACCGGCCACTCGCGGCTGCCTACCTTCATCGCCCCCCCGACACCGAGCCCCGCAAATTCCCGCGCAGCGCCGACGCCGGCGATCACCTCGTTCTTTCCCCATTCGAAATTGCGCCCTTCGACGATCTTGAAGCTGTCGCGCACCCGGAAGGCCGCCTGCTGCACGCCGCGGAAAGGCACGTTCACGTCGCTGCCGGTCGAGCGTTTGGGCAGGTTGATGATCACGAAAAGCTCGGCCGAGGAAAGCGGCCCGTCGGTTCCCCGCGCCACCCCCGGGGCGTCCGCGATCAGGCGCGTCTGGGGGCCCCCTATTCCGCTGACCATCTCGGTGTCCGCGCCGCTCCGCAGGACGATGACCGAGTCCGGCGAACCGGAGGCCTCCATCACCCGGCGGAACCCCGCGGCGATCGAAAGAACGCCCACAAGGACGGTCACCACACCGGCGATTCCGCAGACGGCGGCCGCCACGGAGCCGAGCCTTTGGGGGATCCCCATCAGCCCGAACTTCGTGATCGAGCCGACCTGCGAAAACCAATTGAGGGGTCCGGCCATGTCACATCCTCCTGAGGGCGTCGGCCACGCGCAGGCGCATGGCCTGTACCGCGGGGAAAACGCCGGTCGCAAACCCGAGCAGCACGCTGATCCCGAGTCCCACGACCATGTCTGCCGTCGGAAAGAAGAAGTTGGGGAGCATCCCTCCCGTCGGGTCGCCGCCCGAGATGAGGATCCGCGCCAGCGCAAGGCCGGCAATCCCCCCCGTGATCGAGAGGAAAAACGACTCGGTGAGCACAAACCCCAGGACCTGCGTGGAGGTGAATCCCAGCGCCTTCAGGACACCCCACTCGCCCGTCCGCTCGCGGACGGATTGCGACATCGTGTTCCCCGTCACGAGCAGGATCGTGAAGAACACCGCCCCCAGGATCGATGCCGTTATCAGGGCGATGTCGCCGACCTGGCCCGCCCAGGCCTGCACGAACGCTCCCTCCGGCTCGGTCTTCGTCTCAGCCGAGGAATTCTCGAATTCGGCGTCCACCCGCCTCGCCACGTCCGCCGCCTGCGACGGATCGGAGATGCGGATCGTATACCAGCCCACCCATCCCTTCCTGCCGATCCGCGCCTCGTCGAAGTAGTCGTAGCGGAAGAAGAGGGACGTCGTGTCCGTGTTCTTGTCGCGTCCGTCGTAGATTCCCACGATGTCGAAGGTCCAGACGCGATTCTCGTTCGGCCCGGCCCAGATCGTGGACCGGATCGGCACCTTGTCGCCGATCTTCCAATGAAAGCGGTCCGCCGTCTTCCGGCCGACGATCGCCCCCGTCCTGAGCTGCAGCCACGCCTGCTTCTGCTCGGCGGGCAGGATCAGTTCGGGATGAATGTCCAGGAACTCCTCCGGCACGACCGGGTTTTGCATGAAGAAATTCTTCGGATCCTGGTAGACTCCCCCGAACCAGGTCTGGTGCGTGGCCAGCGACACCCCCGGTATCCGCGACATCCGCATCTTGTAGCTCTCGGGGAGAAACTGGATGATCGACACCTTGTGGCGGACGATCAGCCGGTTGGCGCCGGCGATGTCGATCCCGCCGACGAGGGCCTCCTTGATGGCCGACAGGAAACCGAAAAGGATGAACGCGACGATTATCGACAGAAGCGTGAGCGCGGTCCTCAGCTTCTTGCGCCGCAGATTGCTCCAGACCAGGGGCAGGAATTTCATCGTCGAAGGGCGGGCCGCGGACTCTAGCCGGGACTATGCAGTTCGCGAGTCGAGATTGCCCAAGATGCTGAGACGAATTGGGCTGAGGAACCCCGAGGCATGCCCGAAGGCATGTCGAGCGGGTGACGCAAGCCCGAGGCGTCCAGCAGATTGGGCAAGATCGATTCGATGAACTGCATAGTCCCGGCTTAGCCAACCGGCTGGTCGCTGAGCTGCCCCTTGTTCAGGTACACGGTCCTCGACGCCCTCCTGGAGGCGTGGGGATCGTGGGTCACCATGATTATCGTCTTCCCGTGCGACTGGTTGAGCGCCTGGAGAAGGTCGAGGACCTCGTCGCCCGCCTTCCGGTCAAGGTCGCCCGTCGGCTCGTCGCAAAGCAGCAGGGTCGGGTCGGTCACGATCCCCCGCGCGATGCCCACCCGCTGCTGCTCGCCTCCGGAAAGCTGGCGCGGGAAGTGGCGGGCGCGATCCGAAAGGCCCACCATGGCGAGGGCCGTCTGCACGTGTCGGTGACGCTCCTCCTTCGACAGGTGGGTCAGGAGGAGGGGAAGCTCCACATTCCGCTCCGCGGTGAGGACGGGCAGCAGATTGTACAGCTGGAAAACGAACCCGATGTGCCGGGCCCGCCATTCCGCGAGCCGCCGGTCGGACAATCCGTCCACATTCTCGCCCCCGATGCTGACCAGGCCCTTGCTCGGCCGATCGAGGCCTCCGATGAGATTGAGGAGCGTGCTCTTCCCCGAGCCGGACGGGCCCATGAGGGCCAGGAACTCCCCGGCGTTCACGCGCAGGTGCAGGTCCCTGAGGACATGGATGTCCTCGGAGCCGCGGTGGAAGACCTTCTCGACTCCGTCGACAACGACCAGGGGCCCCGCCTTCCCATCGCTCTGCGTTTCGCTCATGGCTGAATCTCCCTCACTTCGGCCCCGCTTTTCAAGTCCGCAGGCCACTCCAAAATCACTTTGTCGCCGGCCGAGAGCCCCGCCCCGATCGCGGTCTCGTCATGACCGGCCGCACTGACCGAGACGGCGCGGCGCTCCGCGCGCCCCGCCTGCACCACCATGACGACATCCCTTCCTTCCTGCTTCTGGATCGCCGCATTGGGGACAAGGACAAGCTTGGGTGCCGCGGCCCCCGTTCCGCCCGTTTCCTGAAAGGCCACCTTGACGCTCATCTCGGGCAGGATGCGCGGATCCAGCTTTTCGAAGCGGACCCGCACCTTGACGGTCGACTTGTCTCGATCGGCGGTCGGGATGATTGCGATCACGCGGCAGGGAATCTTCCAATCGGGATAGGCATCGAGCGTCCCCTCGACCGGCTGGTCCGGCTGGACCCGGTTGATGTAGCTTTCGTTCACGTCGATTTCGATTTCAAGCGACTCCATGTCGACGATCGTGCAGATGCCCGTCCTCGTGAAGCCGCCCCCGGCCGAGATCGGCGAAATCATTTCACCCGGCTGGGCGTTCTTGGAAGTGACCACCCCGGCAAAGGGAGCCCGTATGACCATGTCGTCCAGCTGCTGGCGCCAGACCGCCACCCCGCGCTCCCCCGAAATCACGTCGGCCTGCTGCTGGGCCGCCCGCGCCCGGTAGGCCAGAACGGAGGCCTCGGCGTGGTCGTAGTCCGCCTGCGCGGACACCTTGGCCTTGAGAAGATCGCTCTGGCGCGCGAGCTCCTGCTCGGCCTCCCGGAGCCGCGCTTTCGTCTCCCCGATTGCCGCCCGGGCCGACTCGAGCTGGGCCTCGGCAAGCTGCAGGCTCATGCGGACATTCGTTTCGTCAAGCCGGGCCAGCACCTGGTCCGCCTGCACCTTCATTCCCTCCTCGATCATGACCTCCGTGACCTTGCCGGTGACCTTCGACGAGACAGTGGCTTCGCGCCTCGCCGTCACGTAACCGGAGGCGTTGAGGACGGTTCGCTCCCCCTTCCCTCCGCTCGATTCCCGCGCGATCGCCGTCCTCACCTGCAATGGCTTTGGCCGGGTCGCGACCCAGGCGGCAAGCCCGGCCAGCATCAGCACGAGCAGACCTATGGAGGCCGGGAGCAGTCGTCTCGACCGTTCCGGCCGCGCGCCGCGCTCTATTCGCAGCTCATCCAGCGCGGGCTTCGGCACACTCATGATTTCCGCGCATTCTGCCGATCCAGGCCTCCGCAGGTCAAACCTTTGTCAGGACAATCCCATCATCCCTTTGGATCGACGCCGCGCAGCGCCCTCTTCCGGCCCGTCTTTTCCGCCACCTCGTCATACACCCCGGCCTTCTCCTCAAACACTATCGCCTCCCTGGTCTCCAGATCCTTCTCCAGGCATTTCTGCACGTAGGAGCTCAGGGGAAGGCCCAGATTCGCAGCCCGCTCTTTGACCGAGGCCAAAAGCCGGGGTGGAAACGAGATGCTTTGAGAAACGAAAATGCGTCCTTTTCCAGGCATGGCGGGCAGTGTGCGCGAATCTTCTCACTTTTCCAAGACGTTGTTACACATCGGTTAATAACGGTTATTAACTACCTTGTCACGATCTCCGCCGCTGGCGGGGAAGCTCCGGCAGATGACAAAAGCCGATTTCTGATTCACCTAATCCGTGTCGAAAACGACCTCTTGACAGATCTTCTCCCATTTCATTTCTTTCGCGCTCCCTCATGACGCCCTCCGTTGCAACGACCCTTTCCTCCGTCGGCCTCGTCGTCGTCGTCGTTGCACTCACCGACGTGCCCAGAGGGTTGTAAATTCTCGCAATTTGCCCCCTCCGGCGCCGCCGGAGGGGGCTTTTTTTTGCCTCCGCCGGATCGGCAATGGAGCGGGCTTCAACCGAAACCCACCATGAAAACAACTGGAGCCATACTACTCCGCACCCTGCTTGAAAGGCAGGGAATCCGCACGATCCCGGGAATTCCCGGCGGGGCCATCCTGCCGTTCTACGACGCGCTGCACGGCAGCGCCATCCGCCACGTCCTCGCCCGCCATGAACAGGGGGCGGGGTTCATCGCCCAGGGCATGGCGCGGGCGACGGGCCGCGCCGCCGTCTGCCTGGCGACCTCCGGGCCCGGTGCCACCAACCTCCTGACGGCGATCGCCGACGCGAGGCTGGATTCGGTGCCCCTCGTCGCCATTACCGGCCAGGTTTCGCAGGCCCTGATCGGTACCGACGCCTTTCAGGAAGTCGACACCTACGGCCTCACGCTGCCGATCACAAAGCACAACTTCCTCGTCCGCTCCGCCTCCGAGCTGCTCGAGACGGTGCCGCTCGCGTTTCAAATGGCGGAATCCGGAAGGCCGGGTCCCGTCGTGATCGACGTCCCAAAGGATATCCAGAACGAGGAGATCGACGTCGGTCCCCTGCCGGAACCCGGCCGCGCCATGACGGCGGATGCGTGCCCTGACGGTGAAATCGAGGCGCTAGCCCGCATGCTTGCATCCGCGCAGCGCCCCGTCCTCTACATCGGCGGCGGGGTGATCTCCTCCGGAGCGGCCGGCCTCGCCTGCTCCCTCGCCCATCGGCTCTCCGCCCCAACCGTTTGCACGCTCATGGCGCTGGGAGCCATGCCGCCGTCCGACCCGCTCTTCATGGGCATGCTCGGCATGCACGCGGCACTCGGGACGAATCTCCTCCTCGAGGAGGCCGATCTCCTGTTCGCAATCGGGTCCCGCTTCGACGACCGGGCCACCGGGCGGGTTGCCGACTTCTGCCCGAGGGCGACGGTCGCGCACATCGACATCGACCGGGCGGAAATCGGCAAGATCCGGCGCCCCTTCCTGGGCCTGGTCGGCGATGCAGCCCCGATACTGAGGCGCCTGCTGTCCCGGCTCCCAGCCCAGGACCGTCCGGGCTGGCGCGCCCGCGCGGCGGAGCTGCGAAGCGCCCATCCCCTGCGCCATCCGCCGCGCCCGGAGGAACCCCTGCATCCCCTGAATATCTGCCGTTTTCTCGGGGAAACCCTGCCCTCCGACGCCATCATGACGACAGATGTCGGCCAGCACCAGATGTGGGTCGCCCAGGCGTACCCCGTCCGCCGGCCGCGGGGCCTCCTCACCTCCGGGGGGCTCGGCACGATGGGCTTCGGCCTTCCCGCGGCGATCGGCGCCTCCCTGGCGATGCCCGGGCGGCGGATCGCCTGCGTGACCGGCGACGGCTCGATCCTCATGAACATCCAGGAGCTGGCGACCCTGGCCGAACTCGACCTGCCGGTCGCCGTCCTCGTCTTCAACAACGCCCAGCTGGGGCTCGTGCGCCAGCAGCAGGAATTGTTCTACAGCCGCCGCTACGAGGCGTCCCAATTCGGGTCTGCGCCCGACTTTGCGGCGCTCGCCCGCGCCTTCGGAATCCGCGGCGAGCGTCTGGACGCGGACGGCGACCCGCTCGCCGAGCTTGCCGAAATTCTCGCCTCGCCCGGCCCCTGCGTCGTCGACATTCCGATTCGCGAGGGCGCCAACGTCCTGCCCATGGTGCCTCCAGGCTCCGCAAACCGGAACATGATCCTCGAAACCGAACCCGCCTCCTCCCATGCCTGACCCTATCTCCAGCACACGGACCCCCGCCTCAGTGATCGAGCTTCTCGTGCGCAACCACCCCGGGACGATGTCGCACATCACCGGCCTTTTCTCGCGCCGGGCCTTCAACCTGGAGGCCATCGTATGCGTCCCTGTGGACGGCGGCGCGACAAGCCGCATCCTTCTGCTCGTCCCGGACGAGCCGCGCCTGGAGCAGGTCGGGTGCCAGCTCGAGAAGCTCCACGACGTCCTCGAACTGCGCCTTCGGCCCGACCTCGGCCCTTCCTTCTTCGCCGGAATCGCGGGCTTGATGGCGCCGGAGCCGGTCAGCGAAGCGCCTTGAGCAGGCGGTCGATCTCGGCTCGCTTGGCCTGAAGCTCCGCGAGCTGCTTCCTGGCCCCCTCGATGACGGCGGGCGGAGCCTTTCCCGCGAATGCGGGATTGGCCAGCCGAGCCTCCGTGCCGCGCACGTGCGCGTCGATCTTCTCGAGCTCCTTCGACAGGCGTTGCTTTTCGGCCGCCGGATCGACGGCGCTTGCCAGGTCGAGATAAAGCGTCCCCAGGGGAGTGACGGCCGCCGGCGCCCCCTCGACCGATTCGCGGCGCGCAATCTCCGAAGCGCCAGCCATTCGCAGGAGTTTCGCCATATTGGCCAGGATCGTCCCCCAGCCGGCTTCGCCGGTTGTCACGAGGAACTGGACGTCGCGCCGGCTTGCGAGGCCGCGCTCGGACTTGAGGGCGCGAGCCTGCGTGACAAACGTCTTCACCGCCTCGACGGATGCCGCAGCAGCCGCGTCGGGGCGCGCCCCTGCCGAAGCGAGGCTGTCCGCCAGCGCCCGGGAACTTTCCAGCCTCGCATCCCTCATGAGAAGCGAGCCGGACGGACCATAGCCGAGAAGACCCCAGAGTTCCTCGGTGATGAACGGGACGAAGGGATGCAAAAGCAGCAGCGTCTGGCGGAGGACAAGGTCCTGGATCGCCAGGCAATTGTCCTTCGTGGCCGGATCCTGGAGCTTCGATTTCGACACCTCCACGTACCAGTCGCAAAAATCGTTCCAGAAAAACCCGTACAGGGCCTGGGCCGCCGCGCTGAACTCGAAATCCCGGAAGCAGCGCTCGACATCGCCCGTCGTGGCGACGAGCCGCTCGACAATGGCATGGTCGTCCGCGTCAAACTTCGCCGATTCCAACCGCGCAAGGATCGCCCCGAGGGAGGCGTTGGCGCCGGGCGGCCCGCTCATCTGCCTGAACCTGCAGGCATTCCACAGCTTGTTGCAGAAATTCCTCCCCGCATCGATCCGGTCGTCCTGGAACCGGATGTCCTGTCCCTGCGGGGCGATCGAGACGATTCCGAAGCGCAGCCCGTCCGCCCCGTACCGGCCGATCAGGTCGAGGGGGTCCGGGGAATTCCCGAGCGACTTTGACATCTTGCGTCCCTGGGCGTCGCGGATGATCCCGGTGAAGTACACGTTCCGGAACGGGATCCGCCGCTCAAGCGGCTCCCCGGGCCGGGTGAATTCGAGCCCCGCCATGATCATGCGGGCGACCCAGAAGAAGATGATGTCCGGCGCCGTCACGAGGGTCGCCGTCGGGTAAAACGAACCGAATCCGGACCGGTCCATCGCCTCGCCGTCGGGCCAGCCGAGAGTTGCAAACGGCCAGATCCAGGAGGATGCCCACGTGTCGAGGACATCCTCCTCCTGCACCCAGTTCTCGGGGTCGGCGGGTCCTCCGAGCGAGACATGAATCTTCGTCGAGTCCTTCAGGTCGGCTGCGCTGAGCTCCTGCTCCTTGTCCAGGCCCTTGCGGTACCATACGGGGATGCGGTGGCCCCACCAGAGCTGGCGGCTGATGCACCAGTCCTGGATGTT
>CAZSEH010000042.1:6271-29497 GCA_964605835.1 uncultured Opitutaceae bacterium | reverse complement strand
CCGAGCCGGTCATCGGCTACATCCACCGGATGCACGAGAAGATGGGCGAGAACCGGCCGCTCGCGCAGTTTCTTCCGAACACCGGCCGGATCGACTACCTCTCGGCCCTCCACTACAACCACGCCTTCGTCGGCGCGGTGGAGCGGGCGGCCCGGATCGAGGTGCCCCCCCGGGCGGAGTTCATCCGCGTCATCACATCGGAATTGAACCGCATATCGAGCCACCTGGTCTGGTGGGGCGCATTCCTCCTCGACTTGGGCGGCTTCACCCCCCTGCTTTACGCCTTTGACGACCGCGAGAAGATCCTGGACCTGCTGGAGGGCGTCACGGGGTCGCGCCTGACCTACTGCTACTTCCGCTTCGGCGGGGTGAGGGACGATCTCGACGAGGGATTTGCCGGGCGCACGCGAGCATTCATCGCGCAGATGCGCCCCAGGCTGAAGATGTACCGGCAGCTGGTGACCGACAACGTGATCCTGCGCAAACGCCTGGAGGATATCGGGCCGATCAGCCCGGAACTCTGCCGGAAATACGGCGCGACGGGACCCGTGATCCGCGGGTCGGGCGTCCCCTACGATGTCCGGAAGGTCGAGCCGTACTCGGTCTATTCACAGCTGGACTTCGACGTCCCGGTGTATCCGGAAGGGGACTGCATGGGTCGCTACCGGGTGCGGATGGATGAAATCGCCCAGAGCCTGCGCATCATCGAGCAGGCCCTGGACAAGCTGCCCGACGGTCCGACCCTGGGCAAGGTTCCACGCGTGCTGAAGCTGCCCGTGGGGGATGTCTGCTACGCGGTCGAGGCGGCGCGGGGCCGCCTCATGGTGCGAATCGTCAGCGACGGCAAGGAGGCCGCGTACCGGCTCAAGCTGCGCACGCCCTCATTCTCCAACATGAGCCTGTTCGAGGAGGCGAGCCGCGGCATGATGCTGGCCGACGCCCTGGCCCTCATGGGCAGCCTCGATCTCGTGATCCCGGACATCGACCGGTGACGCCATGAGCCTTCTTGCGACCGAACCCATCCGGCTCCTGCTCTCGCTGCTGTGCATCGTCGCATTTGTCGGCGGGAATGCCGCGTACCTTGTCCTCGCGGAACGCAAGGGAGCCGGACGATTCCAGAACCGCCCCGGGCCCAACGAGGCCGGGTACGGCGGCTGGCTTCAGCCGATTGCCGATGTGGGAAAGCTGATTTCAAAGCAGCTCATGGTCCCGCCGGACGCCGACCGGCTGCTGTTCCGCCTGGCGCCGCTCGTCGTCCTGACCCCCGCCATGATGTGCCTGGCCGTCATCCCGTTCGGGGACACGCTGGTCGCCCGCAACATCAACGTGGGCCTTCTCATGGTGTTCTCTTTCGGGTCGATCAATGTGATGGCGATCCTTCTGAGCGGCTGGGCGTCGCGGAACAAGTTCGCGATAATGTCCTCCGCCCGGGTGGTCTCCCAGAACGTCGCCTACGAGATCCCGATGCTTCTGGTCGTCATCACCCTGCTCATGGCCACGGGCTCCATGGACTTGGGCGAGATAGTCCGCCAGCAGGCCGGCGGGTTCTGGCATTGGAACTTCTGCAGGGTCTGGATCAACCCGCTCATGCCGGTGACTTTCGTCATCTTCTTCATCTGCATGCTGGCCGAGACCAATCGCGCGCCATTCGACATGGCCGAGGCCGAGAGCGAACTGGTGGCGGGCGCCTTCACCGAGTATGGGAGCATGGGCTTCGGGGTCTTCTTCATGGCGGAGTATGCCAACATCGTCCTCGGCTGCAGCCTGGCGACCGTCCTTTTCTTCGGCGGATGGCAGACCGGGCTTGGCGCGGTGCCGGCGGCCTGGGGCGGGTGGGGGGTCCTCGTCGGCCTCGGCTTCTTCATGGCGAAGATGTACGCCCTCATCTTCACCGTGATCTGGGTCCGCTGGACCTTTCCCCGGACCCAATTCTACTCCCTGCTCAACCTCTCCTGGAAGATCCTGATCCCGGTCTCCCTGTTCACCCTGCTGCTCTCCAGCGCGATGATCAAGCTCCTGCCCCGATGAAGACATCCCTCCTTGCCGTTCCCCGCGGTTTCCTGAGCCTGCTGACCGGCATGCGGGTGACGCTGGCACAGTTCTTCAAGCCGGCTGTCACGGTCCAGTATCCGTGGCAAACGCTCAAGATGCCGGCGCGCTTCAGGGGGCACATCGAACTCATCATCGATCCGGAGACCGGCCGCTACCGCTGCATAGCCTGCAAGCTGTGCGAGCGGGCCTGCCCGAGCGACTGCATCGTGGTCGACGGCGCGAAGCTCGAGGGCGAGAAGAGGAAGTCGGTGACGCAGTACCAGATGGACTTCACCAAGTGCAGCCTCTGCGGCGAGTGCATCGAGGCCTGCCCGAGCGACGCCATCCGCTTCTCGAGGGCGTACAATCTCGCGGGCACGAGCAAGGATGAGTACCACTACGACCTGATGAAGAGGCCCGGCCCGGGGGAGCAGGGCCCATGATCCCCGGCTCGTCCTTCCTTGTCGGCGCCATCTTCGCCGTGATCGTGGCGACCACTGTCGCCGGGTCGCTGATCGCCGTCCTGAGCACCCGGATCATACGCAGCGTGACCGGTCTGGCGCTTTGCTGCATCGGCCTCGCGGGCCTCTACTACTTCCTGGGCAGCCCGTTCCTCGCGCTGATGGAGATCCTCATCTATGTCGGGGCGGTGTGCGTGACGATCGTCTTCGGCGTCATGCTCTCCGAGCCGGACGAGCCCCGGCCCCCGGCCCTGCGGGGCCGCGAACTGGCCTGGGGAATCGGCGCCATTCTGGTGAGCGCGGCCGTCTTTTTGGGGGCGGTGCGGCTGTCCGGCCGGTGGACGGCGTCCGTTTCCGATCTCGGCCGCCAGTCCGCCGCAGCCCCGGCCGCAACAGACGGTTCGGTCCGGGCCATCGGCATCTCGCTGCTAACGACGTACAGCCTGCCGTTCGAGCTGATCTCGCTCGTCCTGCTGGTCGCGATCCTCGGCGCCCTCGTGATCGCCCGCGGTGGAAGGAGCCGGCAATGACCCCGTCCCTCCACGACCAGGCCGGCGTTTATCTCGCGGTGGCGGCATTCCTGCTCGCGGCGGGGATCTACGGCCTCATACGCCGGCGCACGTTCATCGGGATGCTGATTTCCGGCGAGATTATCTTTTCGGCCGCGGCGCTGAACGTCATGGCGCTCAACCGGTTCGCCGCACCCGATCCCGTCGTCGGGCAGGTCTTCGTCCTTTTCATCATGGGCCTTGCGGCGGCCGAGGTGGCGATCACCCTCAGCATCATCATCGCGGTGTACCGCAACTACCGCTCGATCCATTCCAAGGAGGTCTCCGAACTGGAGGGATAGAGCGATGGAGCCCCAATCCGGAATCCGCCTTCTGCTCGCCGTCCTCGCCCCCCTCGCGGGTGCCGGACTGGTCATGGCCGCCGGGCGGAAGCCAAACCTGCGCGAGGCCTGCTCATTTTTCGCCGCCGTCGTCCTCTTCCTCCTGGTCTTCTCCCTCATTCCCGAGGTCCGCGCAGGCCGCACGCTGCACTTCACGGTCTTCGCCCTGCTGCCGGGTCTCAGCGTGTCGCTGCGGGCCGACGCCCTGTCGATGATTTTCGCCCTGACGGCCTCGTTTCTGTGGATCGTGGCCGTGTTCTACTCGGCGGGCTACATGCGAAGCCTGAAGGAGCACGCGCAGACGCGCTTCAACGTGTGCTTTGCCCTCGCGATCTTCGGGGCGATCGGGTGCGCCTTCGCGGACAATCTCTTCACGCTGTACCTCTTCTACGAGATCGTCAGCGTATGCACCTATCCCCTGGTCGCCCACCACCAGGACGAGGAGGGCTATGCGGGAGGCAGGCGCTACCTGCTCTACCTGACGACGGCGGCCAAGGGCCTGATCCTTCCCGCCATGGCGCTGATCTATGTCCTGTCGGGGACCCTGGATTTTGCCTCGAACGTGCACACGGGCATTCTTCCGGCTGGCGTGCACAACGGGGTCATCATCGTCCTCTACGCCTGCTGCATCCTCGGCTTTGCCAAGAACGGCCTCATGCCGCTCCATCACTGGCTCCCGGGCGCCATGGTCGCGCCGACGCCCGTGAGCGCCCTGCTGCATGCGGTCGCCGTCGTGAAGGTCGGCGTCTTCTCGACTGTCCGCGTCATGCTCTACGTCTTTGGCGCGGACCTGATGGGCCGCCTGCACCTCGGACTGCCGACCGCCTACTTCGTCTCGATCACGATTCTCGTCGGCTCGGTGGTGGCGCTGAGCAAGGACGACCTGAAGGCGAGGCTCGCCTACTCGACGGTGAGCCAGCTCTCCTACATCATCCTCGGCGTGGCGCTGCTGACCCCCTCGGCCGTCGAGGGGGGGCTCTTTCATATCGCAGCCCACGCCTTCGCCAAGATCACGCTGTTCTTCTGCGCCGGCGCGATCTACGTCTCCACACACAAGAGGAAGATCTCCGAGATGGGAGGCCTCGGCCGGGCGATGCCGTTCACTTTCGGGGCGTTCGCCCTGGCCTCGCTCAGCATGATCGGCGTCCCGCCGGTCGGCGGATTCATTTCCAAATTCTACCTTCTTATCGGCGCCCTCGACGCCGGATCGATCGGCATCCTCGCCATTCTCGTCGTCAGCACGCTCCTGAACGCCGCGTATTTCGTCCCCGTGGTTTACAGCGGCTTCTTCGGCCAGGCCCCGGCGGCCGACGCCGGGATCGTGCGGCGCGAGGCGCCCCTCCTGGTCCTTGTCCCGCTCTGCGTAACCGCCGTGATCTCGGTCCTGATCGGCGTCTTCCCCGATCTCATCATGCAGTTTGCCCGCGCCGTCGCACCATGAGACTCCTGCGCCTCATCGAATTCCTTCGCCGGCACCTGAAGACGGTGGTCCGCATCGCGGTCGGGCTTCTCTGCCTCCTGGCCGCCCTCGACGCAATACCCGGGATCGTCGACAAGCGGCACGCCCATACCGCGGCGGAGCACCTTCCGGCATTCTGGTGCGTATTCGGTTTCCTCGGCTGCGCCCTGATCGTCCTTGTCTCGAAGGCCTTCGGCCACGCAGGAATCATGACCCGGGAGGACTACTACGATGAGTGAGCTCTGGGTCCATCCGTCCCTGATCCTCATTGCGGGCGCCCTCCTCCTGCCGGCCATCCCGGAGCGCCTGCGCAAGGGCTGGCTTCTGCTGGTTCCCCTGGTTGTCTTCGCGCGGATCGCAGCAATGGCCCAGGGCACCTTCGGAGAGGTGCATTTCCTGCAGTTCACCCTGACATTCGGACGCGTCGACGCTCTCAGCAAGGTCTTCGGCTATATCATGGCCCTCATGTGCGTGCTCGGATCCCTTTACGGGCTCCAGGTGCGCCGGGTCGCCGAGCACATGGTCGCCTGGATCTACGTGGCCGGCTCGCTGGGCGCCATTTTCGCAGCCGACCTGCTGACGCTCTTCCTTTTCTGGGAGCTGATGGCCTTTTCGTCGGTCTTCCTCATCTGGTTCCGCGGCCGGCGCGAATCCCCGGGGGCCGGCTACCGCTACCTGCTCGTCCATGTCGCCGGCGGAGTGGCGCTGCTGGCAGGGACCGTCCTGCACTACCATTCCACCGGAAGCCTGGCCTTTGTCGCCTTCGACGTCCGCAATCCGGCGCTCCCGGACTACCTCATCCTGACCGGCTTCGTCCTCAATGCCGCCGTGCCGCCCCTTCACGCCTGGCTTCCGGACGCGTACGGGGAGGCCACTTTCAACGGGTCGGTCTTCCTTTGCGCCTTCACGACAAAGACGGCCGTCTACGCCCTCTGCCGCGGTTTCGCCGGGATGGGGATCCTGATCCCCCTCGGCGTCATCATGGCCCTTTACGGCGTTGTCTATGCCGTCCTTGAGAACGACTGCCGCCGGCTGCTCGCCTACCACATCATCAGCCAGGTCGGGTACATGGTGGCCGCGGTCGGCCTCGGCACCCAGCTCGCGATCAATGGGGCCGTGGCGCACGCCTTCGCGCACATCCTTTACAAGGGGCTCCTTTTCATGGGCACGGGCTCGGTCCTGCACATGACGGGGAAGAGCAAATTCACCGAGCTTGGGGGGCTTTACCGGAAGATGCCGTGGACCTTCGCCTTTACGCTCGTGGGCGGGCTGTCCATCTCGGCCTTTCCGCTTTTCAGCGGCTTCGTCAGCAAGTCGATGATCATCCAGGCCGGCTTCGAGGACCACAAGTTTTGGATGGGTTTCCTCCTTCTTCTGGCCTCCTCCGGCACCTTCCTCCACACCGGGCTCAAGGTTCCTTATTTCATCTGGTTCGGAAAGAACCACTGCGCTCCTGAAACATGGGAGCGCGCGGCCGATCCGCCGTGGAACATGATCGCCGCGATGGCAGTCACCTCCGGCCTTTGCATCTTCATCGGCTGCTATACGCCGTACCTGTACCGGATGCTTCCGTACGCCCCGGTCGAGTTTCATCCGTACACATCCTACCACGTTTTTGAAACGCTGGAGATCCTGCTCTTCACGGCCCTCGGATTCTTCCTGCTGATCCGCAAGCTGGAACCCGAGGCCACGATCAGCCTCGACCTCGACTGGTTCTACCGCATGGGCGGCCGGGGCTTCCGGTGGCTGGCCCGCAGGCCGGTCCAGGCAGCGGACACGGCAGTCGGGGAAATCTACCGGGCCGGCGGCCTCGTGCCCCTCATGAAATCCGCCGGGGATGTGCGCGTCTTCGACAACCGCGTCATTGACGGGGCCGTCGACGGGCTGGCCTCCTCGGTGAGGCGCTCCGCCGGACAGCTGCGCCGGATGCAGCGGGGCCCGCTTCAGGAAAATCTCACGGTCGTCTTCGCAGTCGCCGCGATTCTTCTGCTCGCCTACCTGCTCCTTCTCTGATGCTCCCCGCCGTTCCCAACACGGGCATTCCCCTCCTCAGCATCCTGATCTTCGCCCCGCTCGCCGCGGCGGCGGTGGCGGCGCTGATCAAGAGCGAGCGGGCGCTTCGCTGGTGGACCCTGGCCGTCACGACGCTGACGGCCGTGTTTTCGCTGAAGCTTTACTGCGGGTTCAACCCGGAGACGGCCGGTTTTCAGTTTGTCGAGCGCGCGCGCTGGATTCCGAGCCTCAGGATCGAGTACATCCTCGGCGTGGACGGACTGAGCCTGCTGCTCATCCTTTTGACGACGCTGCTCGCCCCGCTGTGCGTTCTCGCCTCCTGGACCGGCATTAAGGTCCGCATCCGGGAGTTCATGATCTGCCTGCTCGTCATGGAGACCGTCATGGTCGGGGTCTTCTGCGCCCTCGATTTTGTCCTCTTCTTCATCTTCTGGGAGGCGATGCTGATCCCGATGGCGCTCCTGATCGGCGTCTGGGGCGGCCCGCGCCGGATATACGCCTCGGTCAAGTTCTTCATCTACACCTTCTCCGGCTCCATCTTCCTGCTCGTGGCCCTGATCGCCCTGCGCCTCAAGACGGGCAGCTTCTGCATTCCCGACCTGATGGGCCGGCCTTATGATCCCGCCTTTCAGTGCTGGATATTTGCCGCCCTATTCCTGTCCTTCGCGATCAAGGTGCCGATGATCCCCCTGCACACGTGGCTCCCGGCGGCCCATGTGGAGGCGCCCACGGCGGGGAGCGTCCTGCTCGCAAGCGTCCTGCTGAAGATGGGAACCTACGGGTTCATCCGGTTCTGCCTGCCGATCACCCCCCACGCGGCCCAGGTCTTCGCCCCGTGGATCCTGTGGCTTTCCGTTGCGGCCATCCTGTATGGCGGCCTCGCGGCGCTGGGCCAGTCCGACCTGAAGAAACTGGTCGCCTACTCCTCCGTGGGGCACATGGGCTTTGCGACCCTGGGCATCTTCGTCCTCAACACCCGTGGCATGGAGGGCGCCATTCTCGTAATGGTCAACCATGGCGTCACGACGGGCGCCCTCTTCATCTGTGTCGGAATCATTTACGAGCGCCTTCACAGCCGCGAACTGGCCGACGCGGCCGGCATCGGAAAATACATGCCGGTCTTCTCCTTCTTCCTCGGCGTCTTCTGCCTCTCCTCCCTTGCATTCCCGGGAACGAACAGCTTCATCGGCGAATTCCTGGTGCTTTGCGGGGGCTTTGCGCGATCGAAGCTCCTCGTCGCCTGCCTGATTCCCGGTGTCGTCATCTGCGCGGCCTACATGCTCCGGATGCTCCAGCGCATCGCCTGGGGCGGCACGCGCAATCCGGAGCACGCCGGCCTGCGCGACATCGGCCTGCGCGAGGTCCTCACCCTGGCGCCGCTGCTCGTCTTCGTCCTCTGGATCGGGTTCCACCCCGCGCCTTTCATCCGGGTGATGCACGCGAGCGTCGGGCATCTCCTGCAGCAGGCGGGCAGGCTCCCCTGACACCATGACCTCCGCCTTCATCCCGGCCTTCCTTCCCGAGCTTGCGCTTCTTGCGGGAGCGCTCGGCCTGTTTGTGGTCGCCCTGGGCGGATCCCGGGGCCGCGCCGCCCGGAAGACGGCCCTGGCGGTCGCCGGCGCCGCAATCCTCGCCTCCGTTCTCTCGCTGGGTTCGCAGGCCGACCTGTTCAGCGGAGCGTACCGGGTCGACTCGTTCTCCCAGCTCATGAAACTCGCGTTCGCCTGCGGCTTCGCGGCGGTCGTGCTTTTGTGCGGCGATCTCCCGGACATCCGGGACGAGATCAAGCCCGAGTACTACCTTTTCGTCACGTTGAGCGCGGCCGGGCTGACCATGCTGGTGAGCTGCATCGACGTCATATCGCTCGTCGTCGCCCTGGAACTGTCGTCGTTCCCCCTCTACCTGCTCGTTCCCATGCGCCGCGAGCGCGAGGGCCAGCGCAGCCAGATGGAGTCCGCCATCAAATACGTCATGTTCGGCGTGGCGGCGAACGGGATCATGCTCTTCGGGCTGAGCTACCTCTTCGGGCTCACCGGCACGACCCATCTGCCGCAGATGGTCGCCATCCTCAGGACGCAGGCCGCCTCGCCCCTTGCGATCGCCGGCCTGGCCATGGCCTTCTGCGGGCTATTCTACAAGCTTGCGGTCTTTCCCTTCCATTTCTGGACGCCCGACGTCTATGAGGGCGCCTCAAACGAGACGGCCGGTTTCATCGCCTCGCTTCCCAAGCTCGGCGCAGTGGCCGTCCTGGTCCGGTTCGTTTCCCTGGCGCCGCCGGACAGCCGGACAATCGCCCTGCTGCTGTCCGTCCTTGCCGCGGCCTCCATGCTCTACGGAAACCTGGTCGCCCTCATGCAAAAGGACCTGAAGCGCCTGCTGGGCTTCTCGGGGATAGCCCACGCGGGCTACGCGATGGTGGGCTTTGTTGCGCTCGACCTGGCCGGTTACACGGCGGCGATCTACTACGCGGTCGGCTACGTCCTGATGATCCTGGCCTGTTTCGTTGTCGTCTGCCGCGTCTCGCCGGACGGAGCCAACCTGAGGATCGAGGATCTCGCCGGGCTGCACCGCCGTTCGCCGCTGCTGGCGGTCACCCTGTTCACGGGCATTTTCGCCCTCGCCGGGCTTCCGCCCTTCGTCGGCTTCATGGGCAAGCTCGGGCTCCTCACGGCGGCCCTTGACCGCGGCCACCTGTGGCTCGTCGTCGTCGCCGTCGTCAATTCCGCGATCGCAATCTACTATTACCTGCAGGTGGTCCGGCAGGCCATCTTTGGGGAGGCGTCCGCAGAGAGGCCGCCGATCCGGCTGTCGCCCTCCACGTGCCTCCTTTGCGTCGTCCTGATCGCCGCCATCGCCGCCTTCGGCGCCTTTCCGGAGACGATCATCGGGGCGATCACCCGGTCGCTGGCGTTCATCCCATCCGCCGCGCCCTATCCTTGACACCCCTTCGGCGCGCCGCGCGGTTCGGGAACCGCTTGGCAAGTTATGGCGCCCATTAGTGGCGCGTAATACATGGGCCTGTCTCCTATAATATTCTCGCTATAGCGCTGTAGGATTCTTATGGGAGCCATGCCGGCGGTTATTTTCCTCCGGCGACCCCAAACATATCCAATATAGCGCCGGCGGCAGCGCCGGCGCCTTGGAGACCAACGCCGATGATCCAGGTTCTGCGGACGGTTAAGTACGAAGCCGAGCGCGTGAAAGGCTTCGGGCGGGAGATTATGAGCGTGCCGGGCTGCGAGAAGCTCGCGAGCTGCATCCAGTGCGGGACCTGCTCCGGCACATGCCCGCTCAGCGTGTACATGGCGCATTCGCCGCGCCAGATCATGGCGCTCGTCCGCGCGGACTTCAAGGACGAGGTCCTGCAGAGCAACAGCATCTGGCTTTGCGCCTCGTGCTATGCGTGCACGACCGAGTGCCCCCGCGAGATTCGCGTCACCGACATCATGTACGCGCTCAAGCTGCGCGCCATCCGGGAGGGTGCCTACCCGAAGCGCTTCCCGATCCCGATACTGGCCAAGGAGTTCTCCCGGATGGTGCGCAGCAAGGGCCGCATCACGGAGACGCTGCTCGTGATGCGCCTGTTTATGAAGGCCAATTTGCGCGCCGTCCTCGGCGCGTGGCGGCAGGGCATCGGCCTGATCCGCACCGGGCGGTTCGTCATCCTGCACGAGCGGATCGAACGGCGCGCCGAGCTCGAGAAGATGCTCGCCTCCGTCGAGGCCGGCAACTGGCGCCCCGAAGACAAGGATCTCCCATGAAATACGCGTATTTTCCCGGCTGCTCGCTCAAGGGCCTCGGCCGCGGCTACGAGGAGTCGCTGCTGCCGGTGATGGAGAAGCTCGGCGTCGAGATGGTGGAGCTCGACGACTGGAACTGCTGCGGAGCGACGGCCTACATGTCGATCGACGAGAAGCAGGCGTGCGTCCTCGCCGCCCGCAACCTCGCCCTTGCGGAGAAGGCGGCCGCGGGGGACCTGGTGACGCCGTGCAGCGCGTGCTACCTCGTGCTCAACAAGATGAAGCACTATATCAAGGACTCGCCGGCCATGCGCGCGGTCGTTCAGAAGGCTCTGGACGGCGCGGGGCTTCGCTACAGCGGCAACACTCCGGTGCGCCATCCGCTCGACATCCTCGTGAACGACGTCGGCCTCGACGTGATCAAGGAGAAGGTCGTGCGGCCGCTCACCGGGCTGAAGGTCGTCCCCTACTACGGGTGCCAGGTCGTGCGGCCCTACGCGACATTCGACGACGCGTGGAATCCGACGACGATGGACCGGCTTCTCGCAACGCTCGGGGCGGATGTCGTGCCGTACCCGCTGAAGACAAAGTGCTGCGGCGCGAGCCTCACGGGAACGCTGCCGAAGGTCGGCCTCCGGCTGACCTACATTCTCCTGAGGGAGGCGGCGCGGCGCGGCGCGGACGTCATCTCGACGATCTGCCCCCTGTGCCAGTTCAACCTCGACGCCTACCACGACCAGGTCGAGCGCCGGTGGGGGCCGGTGCCCGTGCCGACGGTCTACTTCACGCAGCTCATGGGCCTCGCGTTCGGCATACCCGCCAGGCAGCTGGGCTTGAACCGAAACTTCGTCCCCATGAAACCGCTGCCGGCCGCGCACGCCCCGGCATAATCCACCCACCGCCCGGTCCATGAAAACGAACGGCACAAACGGCGACATCCGCATCGGCTTCTACATCTGCCATTGCGGCCACAACATCGAGGGGATTGTCGACTGCGCCGCCGTGGCGCGCGACATCGCGAAACTTCCGGGCGTGGCCGTCTCGCGCGACTACAAGTACATGTGCTCGGAACCCGGCCAGGAGCTGATCCAGGGCGACATCAGCGAGCACGCCCTCAACCGCGTCGTCGTCGCGTCGTGCTCGCCGCTCCTGCACGAGCACACGTTCCGCGATGCCGTCGAGGCCGGCGGGCTGAACCGCTACTTTTTCCAGATGGTGAACATCCGCGAGCACGACTCGTGGGTGCACACCGACCGCACGGCGGCCACGGCGAAGGCGATCGCGCTCGCCCGTGCGGCCGTGAGGCGGGTGCGGTTTCATCGCCCGCTCGAGACCGTGCGGGTGCCGATCCATCCGGACGTGCTCGTCGTCGGAGGCGGCATAACGGGAATCCACGCCGCGCTCACGCTGGCGAACGGCGGCAAGAAGGTCTTCCTCGTGGAGAGGGAGCCGAGCATCGGCGGCCACATGGCCAAGTTTGACAAGACCTTCCCGACCCTCGATTGCGCCGCTTGCATCCTCACGCCAAAGATGTCCGCCGTCCGCGCGCACAAGAACATCAAGCTGTGGACAAACTCGGAGATCGTGAAGGTCGAGGGCTATGTCGGCAACTACACGGTCACGGTGAAGCGGAAGCCGCGCTACGTGAACGAGGAGCTGTGCGTCGGCTGCCAGGAGTGCATTGCGGCGTGCGTCTTCAAGGAGCCGAAGTTTCCCGACGAATTCAACGTGGGCCTGGGCAAGCGCAAGCCGATCTACATTCCCTTCCCGCAGGCCGTGCCGCAGGTCGTCCTCATCGACCGCGAGCGCTGCCTGCATTTCAAGACCGGCAAATGCAAGAAGACCTGCGTGGAGGCCTGCGCCGACCGGCATGCGATCGACTTCACGCAGAAGGAGGAGCTGGTCCAGGTCAAGGTGGGCAACATCATCGTCGCAACCGGATTCAAGCTATTCGACGCCAAGCGCATACCGCAGTACGGTTACGGCCGCTACCCAAATGTCGTCACCTCGATCGAGCTCGAGCGGCTCGTTACGAGCTCGGGGCCGACCGGCGGAGAGGTTTTGCTGCGCGACGGGACCCCCCCAAAGTCGGTCGCATTCATCCTCTGCGTCGGCTCGCGCGACTTTAAGACCAACCGCTGGTGCTCGCGCACCTGCTGCATGCACTCGATGAAGCTCGCCCAGCTCGTGCGCGAGCACACGGACGCCGAGGTGACGGTCTTCTACCTCGACATCCGGGCGCCCGGCAAGGGATGCGAGGAGTTCTACGACAAGTCCCTGAAGGACGGCATCCGCTTCGTGCGCGGCCGGGTCGCGGAGGTGACCGACTGGGCCCTCAGGGAAGAGGAGGAGGGCAGGCTCGTCATCCGAGCCGAGGATACCCTCGCCGGCGTCGTCCGCCGGATTCCGGTCGACATGATCGTCCTCGCGGTGGGCATGGAGCCGCAGGCCGACGCGCAGGCGGTGCGCCGGCTCTTCAACATGAGCTGCGGCACCGAGGGCTGGTTCCTGGAGAAGCATCCGAAACTCGCGCCTGTCAGCACATTCACGGACGGAGTGTTCATCGCGGGCTGCTGCCAGGGGCCGAAGGACATCCCCGACAGCATCGCCCAGGCGGGCGCCGCCGCCGCGGAGGCGATGGCGCTGATCGACCGCGGCTACATCGAGCAGGAGCCGAACACCGCCTACATCGACGAGGCGGACTGCTCCGGCTGCAAGTCCTGCATTCCGCTGTGCCCGTACACGGCGATCGCCTTCGACGATGCGACCGGGAAAGCGACGATCAACGCCACGCTGTGCAAGGGCTGCGGCACGTGCGTTGCCGCGTGCCCGTCGGGATCGATCCGGCAGCATCTTTTCGAGGACGAGGAAATCTTCAGCGAAATCGAAGGAGTCCTGACCGATGCATGATGCGAATTGGGAGCCACGCGTCGTGGCGTTCTTCTGCAACTGGTGCACGTACACCGCCGCCGACCTGGCCGGCGTCTCGCGCCTCAAATACGCGCCGAATGTCCGCATCGTGCGCCTGATGTGCTCGGGCCGGGTCGACCCGCAGTTCATCCTGGCCGCGCTGGAGGGCGGCGCCGACGGCGTCCTTATCGGCGGGTGCCACCCTGGCGACTGCCACTACGCCGAGGGGAACATGAAGACCCTGAGGCGCTTCCAAATGCTCAAGCGCGTCCTCGCCGGCTTCGGGCTGGAGGAGCCGCGCGTGCGCCTCGAGTGGATCTCGGCCGCCGAGGGCGAGAAGGTGCGCTGCGTCATCAATGAGATGGTCGAGCAGCTGCGCCCGCTCGGGCCACTTGCCTGGCGCGGGCGATTCGCCGGCGAGGAAGAGACCGCTGCGCATGCCGCGCCCGCGCCGGAACCGGAGGCCGCCCATGTCTAAGCCAAAGATCGCCCTTTACTGGTGCGCCGCCTGCGGCGGCTGCGACGAGGCGGTGGTCGACCTTGCCGAGGGTGTCCTTGGCGTGCTGGACGCCGTCGACATCGCGTTCTGGCCCGTGGCCATGGACTTCAAGAAGGGCGACGTGGCGGCGCTGCCCGACCAGGCCCTGCTTGCGACGCTCCTCAACGGGGCGATCCGCACGAGCGAACAGGAGGAGATGGCCCGGTTGCTGCGGCGGAAGAGCAGGTACCTCGTGGCCTACGGGGCCTGCGCCTGCCAGGGCGGCGTCCCGGGCCTTGCCAACCAGTTCTCCCGCGAACACCTGCTGCGATTTGTCTACGACGAGGCGCCGACCCTGGGCGGCGTGGCGAAGGTGCGCCCC
Organism: uncultured Opitutaceae bacterium; assembly: GCA_964605835.1. Classification (GTDB taxonomy): domain Bacteria; phylum Verrucomicrobiota; class Verrucomicrobiia; order Opitutales; family Opitutaceae; genus Palsa-1447. Next base: position 15,134 of record CAZSEH010000042.1, on the reverse strand, counting down.
CGCCTCGAATCGCGGGACGAAGGCCATTCGCTCGAGTTGCCGCGGCTGTACAATGCCGTGCACGCCCTCGACGAGGTGGTTGAGGTCGACTACTACCTCCCGGGCTGCCCGCCGACCCCCAAGCTCACGCAGGCGGCGTTGCAGGCGCTGCTCACGGGCAACCTGCCGCCCCGCGGCGCCGTGCTCGCCCCCGACATCGCCCTTTGCGACGAGTGCCCGCGCAAGGCGACAAAGCCGCAGGACCTGAGCTTCGCCCAGTTCAAGCGCCCGCATGAGACGCTTATCGATCCGGAAAAATGCCTGCTCGCCCAGGGCCTGGTGTGCTGCGGCCCGGCGACGCGGGGCGGCTGCGAAGCGCAGTGCATCAGCGGCAACATGCCGTGCACCGGCTGCTTCGGGCCGACCTCCCGCGTGCGGGACCAGGGGGCGAAGCTGCTCTCATCGCTCTGCGCGAATGTGGCCGGAAAGGACGAGCCTGGGATCAACCGCACGCTCGACGGAATTCCCGACCCGGTCGGCACCTTCTATCGCTACGCCCTGCCGGCCTCCATCCTCCGGCGCAGCGAATGCAGTGCCGCAACCCCCGAAATCCCCCCGCCATGAACACGGCCGCCGAATCACCGCGGGCCGCGGCCGGCCCGTCCCGCTTCACGATCGAACCGATCACGCGCCTCGAGGGCCACGGACGGATCGAGATCTTCCTGGACGAAGCCGGCGACGTGGAGCACGCGTACCTGCAAATCCCCGAGCTCAGGGGCTTCGAGGTGTTCAGCCTCGGCCGGCCGGCCGAGGACATGCCCCAGATCACGAGCCGCATCTGCGGGGTGTGCCCCACGGCGCACCACATGGCCGCGACCAAGGCGCTGGACGCCCTGTACGGCGTTGAGCCGACGCCGACTGCGCGCAAGATCCGCGAGCTCGTCTACAATGCCTTCATGCTCGAGGACCACGCCCTGCACGTCTACGTGCTCGGGGGCCCCGACTTCATCGTCGGCCCGCAGGCGCCCGCTGCCGAGCGCAACCTCGCCGGAGTGATCGGCAAGGTGGGCGTCGAAGTCGGCAGGAAAGTCATAACGATGCGCCGCCGCGTGCGAGAGCTGATCACGTATTTCGGGGGCAAGGTGATCCATCCGGTGCTGGGGCTGCCGGGCGGGGTGGCCAAGGGCCTTGCGCCCGCCGATCTGCCGAAGTTTGCCGCCCTGGCGCATGACGCCCTGGAGTTCGCGCTGTTCACCAACCAGGTCTTCCACGACCTCGTCCTGAAGAATCCCGAGTACGTGAAGCTGATCACCTCGGAGGCCTACACCCACCGCACGTACTACATGGGGCTTGTTGATGAGCAAAACCGGGTGAATTTCTACGACGGCAAGATCCGGGTCGTCGACCCGGCCGGGCGCGAATACGCGAGTTTCCCCGCGGCGCGCTACCGGGAGTTCATCGCCGAGCACACCGAGCCGTGGAGCTACATGAAGTTCTGCCACCTGCGCCCGCTCGGCTGGAACGGCTTCACCGACGGGCCGCAGACGAGCGTCTACGCCGTGGCGCCGCTCGCCCGGCTCAATGTCACCGAGGGCATGGCGACGCCCTTGGCGCAGCAGGCCTACGAGGAGTACTTCAACACGCTCGGCGGGAAGCCGGTGCACCACACCCTGGCGAACCACTGGGCCCGCGTGGTCGAGATGATCCAGGCCGCGGAGACGATGGTCGCGATCACGGCCGATCCGGGCCTGACCGGCACCGACCTGCGGACGCTGCCCACGCAAAAGCCGTCGGTCGGCGTCGGCGTCGTCGAGGCCCCGCGCGGCACCCTGTTCCATCACTACGAGACGGACGAAGCCGGCCTGATAACCAAGGCGAACCTGATCGTCGCCACCCAGAACAACGCCGCGCGAATAGCGATGAGCGTCGAAAAGGCCGCGAAGGGGCTCATCCACAGGAACGAGGTGTCCGAGGGCCTCCTGAACATGGTGGAGATGGCGTTCCGGGCCTACGATCCCTGCTTCGGCTGCGCGACGCACTCGCTGCCCGGTCACCTGCCGCTGCGGGTCCGCATCCACGACAGCTCCGGCGGGCTTTTGCGCGAACTTGTCCAGGAGTGAGCGGCCGTCGTCCTCATGACCGAGCCCCCCGAAAGCGTCCTGGTCCTCGGGTTGGGAAACGACCTTCTCGGCGATGATGCCGTCGGGCTCCACGTCGCGCGCGCCGTCGCGATGCGGCTCGCCGGCATCGGCGGCTGCGCTGTGCGCGAGACAATCGAAATGGGGCTGGCGCTTCTGGACGAGATGACCGGCCATGAGCACCTCCTGCTCGTCGATTCGATCGAAACCGGAGCCGCGCCGGGATTCATCCATGAGTTTGACGCCGAGTGCCTCAAAGGCCGGCGGATAGGCGCCCCCCATTTCGTCGGCATCGCCGAGACCCTCGAATTGGGCAGGCTGCTGGGAGTGGCGATGCCCCGCGACGTCCGGATCTTCGCGATCGAGGTGAGGGCGGCCTACACCGTCGGCATCTCTCTCACGCCCGCGGTCCAGCAGGCCGTGGCCGAGGCGGCAGACTTGATCAGCGCCCGCGCCATCGACCTTGTCCGGGCCGCGCCCGCGGGGACAGGCACCTCGATGGGGACAGGCACTCGCCTCCCGGTTGGCTGAATATGCCGATTTCTGGACAAGATATGCAGAGCCAGACCGGGGGCCCTGCGGTAAGTTGGGTTCTCCGATGGGCGCCGACCCGATCAGCATTTGGAACTCAAAGTACGCCTGGTCATTGATCGGGCGCGCGGCCCCGCCGAAGCGGGCGCCGGCCGACCGAATCAACGATACAGACGAGATTTACCTCAGTTATGACGAGGCGGCGGTGCGCGCCCAGGCAAGCCGGTGCATCCAGTGTCCCTTTCCGGGCTGCGTCGAGGCCTGCCCGCTCGGCAACCGGATTCCGGAGTGGCTCGCGCTGGCGGCCGCCGGCGACTTTCTCGGGGCTGCTGAAGTCTCCCGTTCGACGAGCAACATGCCTGAAATCTGCTCGCGCATCTGCCCCCAGGAGCGGCTTTGCGAGAGCGCCTGTATCCTTTGCGGGCCGTCCGATCCCGTCGCCATCGGCGCGGTCGAGCGTTTCATCAACGACTACGCCCTGAGTCACGAGGTCGCAACGGCCGTGCCCGCATATCCCAACGGCTTCAAGGTTGCGGTGATCGGCTCGGGACCCGGCGGAATCGCCTGTGCGGACGAGCTGGCGAAGCAGGGGTCTGAGGTGACCGTTTTCGACGCGCAAACCCGGCCCGGCGGACTTCTGGCGAACGGAATTCCGGAATTCAAACTGGACCGGACCTTGGTGGAGCGGCGAATCGAGCTTCTGAAGAACCGTGGGGTTGTGTTCCGGCTCGGTGTTCGCGTCGGTTCGGACCTGTCGCTTCGCGAGTTGCAGGGGCAATTCGACGCGGTGTTCCTCGCTTTCGGCGCCCAAAAGGCGAAACCGATAGATATTCCCGGCGCCGATCTGGATGGCGTCGTCCAGGCTCTGCCTTTTCTCGTCGGGACGGACATGCACCTGCCTTCCCGGGAACTGCCGATGTCCGTCAGGCACAAGCGGGTCCTGGTTCTCGGGGGCGGCGACACCGCGATGGATTGCCTGCGCCTGGCGGTTCGAGGCGGAGCCAAGGACGCGTTGTGCCTGTACCGCCGCGATCTGGCAAATATGCCCGGCAGCCGTGCCGAGTACGCCAATGCGCTCGAGGAAGGCGCCCGGTTCCAATTTCTCACCAACCCCATCGCCATTGAAGGCACGCCGGCCGGCGCGGTTGCCCGGGTGCGCTGCGTGCGCATGGAACTGGGGGCGCCCGATGCCGGCGGCAGGCGCCGGCCCAATCCGGTCCCGGGGTCGGAGTTCGTCGTGGAGGCGGACCTGGTGCTGGTGGCCTATGGATTTGATCCCGCGCCATTTCCGTCAGGCAGTGATTTTTGCCGGCTGGCGCTCAACGGGTGGGGTGGGATCATCGTCGATGCCGATCAAATGACCAGTGTTGCGGGTGTCTTCGCCGGCGGCGATTCGACCCGCGGTCCGAGCCTTGTGGTCCATGCAGTCAGGGACGGACGGCGCGCCGCCGCCGGCATTGAGCGTTATCTCGCGAGCGTGAAGGCCTAGCCAGGACCCGCCGGGGTTTGCAATGAGCCCCAGTCTGGCTTGCTATTGTTGTCATGACGCATGAATCCGCCTCCACGACCCGTGTGGCCCAGACCGGCGCCATGAGCCTTTTCAAAGTTCCCCTGACCGCCGTCGATCCGCGTGACAGCACAAAGGCAGCACCCGGCATTGAAGCCCTGGTGGACACCGGCGCTGAACTGAGCTGGTTGCCTGCCTCGGCCCTGACCGAGTGCGGCATCGTTCCGGTGCGGAAGCGCAGCTTCCGAACCGCCACCGGGCAGGTTGTGCTCCGGGACACCGGCTACGCCATCCTGCGAGCCGAGGGCTTCGAAACAATCGATGAAATCGTCTTCGGGGAATCCGGCGATCTGTCCATCCTCGGCGTGCGTACGCTCGAGGGTTTCGGCGCGACAGTCGATCCCGTCGCGCACCGCCTGATCGCCTGCAGCACGATCGTCGCCGCCGCCTAATCAGCAATTGCAGGGGCCGGACGCCGGTCCAAAACCGGGTCGGCGGCTGGACGGGCGGCCATTCCTGCCGTCGTGATGACGACGACTCCACCGATGAGGACGGGTACAGCGAGCAGGAGCCTCAAATGGAGCGATTCGCCGAGAAACAGCCAGCCGGCCAGAACCGCCACGATCGGATTGACGTAGGCGTAGGTCGCCACCCGCGCGGGCGGATTGTGCTTGAGGAGCCAGATGTAGGTGGGAAATGCGATCAGGGATCCGACCACGGTGAGATAGATGAGCGCACCCCAGGAAGCCGGCGTCATCGCCTCCACGCGGAATTGATTCGGTTCGCCGAGGATCAGGCTGATCACCAGCATGGCTGCGCCCCCGGCCAGCATCTGCATCGCGGCCGTCCACATCGGCGCGGCCTTGACGCCGGTGTGCTTCGAGTACACGGAACTGAGGCACCAGATGGCCGAGCTCAGGAAGAGGCCGGCCACCCGCAGGGACGGAGGCCGCTGTCCGGCGGGAAAGGCGCCTGGACCGAAGAGGATGATCAGGCCCGCCAGCCCGAGGAGCAGCCCGGTGACGACCAAGCGCGACGGGCGGGTGCCGCCGGGCATCAGAAACGAAAAGATCACCATGAAAAACGGTGCGGTGCCCACCGCAAGGGCGCTCAATCCCGAAGGAACCTGCTGTTCGGCCCAGCAAACCAGTGCGTTTCCGCCCACCAAACCCAGACCGACCAGGCTCTGGTCCCTCCATCGGGCAGCCTTTGGCCGCGCGCCCTCCCTCAGCCGCAGGAAGCCATAGAGAACCGCTCCCCCGACCAGAAACCTCGCGGCGGAAAGAAGAAAGGGGGGCATGCCGCCCACGGCCACCCGTATGCCCAGGTAGGTGGTGCCCCAGACGACATAAATGCACCCGAAGCCCAGGAGGAAGCTCGTGCGGGAGGGCTTGCGCGGATTCATGGCGATTCCCCCCATCAAGTGGGGTGGGTTTGGCCATTAGGCAAGAGCGCGGTGTTCGTGGCACCGCCATTTTCCCTGTCTTGGTGATTTCCGCGGCTGGGCCGGCCCTGATTCAGCGCGGCCCGGAGCGGCTCACCCGGAATCAACTGAATCAAAGTGGCCCGGTTGCGATGGAGGACCCGGGCATCGCCTCAAAGCGGCTTGGCCGGCGCCGATTCCCTTCTTGGCATGTATTCTCCGGGCGCTTTGACGAGCGTGTCGCCCACCGCCAGCTGCTGGTAGAGCTTTCCGTAGCTCCACGCGTCAACGCGCAATTTCCCGGATTTTCCGCCATCCATGCGGTAGCGGATGACGAATTTTTCCATCTGGATGTCGTTTTTCCAGTAGGTGCGGCGTTTGATGTCCGTCACCACGCCCCGCCAGCCCTGGGACCGCTTGCGCATGCCGGCAAGAGTCAGCAGCGCAGTCAGGGCGCAGAAGAACAGAACCGTGTATAGAATGTTCATGGGGTCACGCTTTCAGGGACTGCCCGGCGCTCCGGGAGCCGCAGTGTGACCCGGCGGGTCGCGCCGATCGAGACAATAGCGGATGCGGGCTAGCTTCCCTGCAAAAAGGCCACTTCGCCCTGCTGAACCGGATCGCCGCCGGGAGCCTCGGGCGCGACTGCGGAAGACGGCGAGACCTCGGCTTCAAACCGCCCCGTCGAGGCGTCGTAGGTCACCGGGCCGGCGGCGCCGCGCCGGGCTACCGCCCGGGGCGCGGAGGCCGCGTACCCGAAAAGCCGGACGGATTTCTCCCCGGCGGCGAAGGTCACGGTCACGGTCAGGCTGCCCGGTTTCTCGTCGATCGCGGCGATCCGCTTGCGGCCGGAGGAGACAAATTTTCCGCTGTCGCCAAAGAACGCCATCCCCGAGACCCCAAATGGGGCGATCGCGCAAAAAAGGGTATTCCCGGGGTTGATCTCAAATGAGCAGGGAGCCTCGGCCGCCTGCCGCCGCACGGCGCCCGAGCGCGGCTCCAGCACGAGCACCTGGCCGGCCATTCCAAGATCCGACGGCTTGAACGTGGCGTTCACCGAATCGGTGTCCCGGTCGAAGGCGAAGACATAGGATGTCCTCCTGCCGCCGTGGTCGGTGTGGGTGGCGGCCACCATGGGGGGCTTTTCGGACTCCTTCGCGTCGCCCACGTACACGGAATCGATGGGGAGGAGCGGGACATCCGGCTTCACCAGCACCCCGTCGGCCCGCGCAGACAGGAGGAGGTTTTCCTTGTTCTCCGCGCCAATCGCGTCGCCGACACCGACCATTCCGCCCGAGAGCGTCGCGATCAGGAGGTTGTCGGGCTCTGTGCTCATGAACACGTCCGTCCAGGGCCAGGCGCCGATGGCCGCTGCCAGGCGCGACGTGTAGAGGAAGGGCTCCCAGCGCTGCGCCATGAACCGGTCGTCGCTCGTGCGCACCGTCGTCAGGTTGGGGTAGCGCGAGCCCTGCAGGAAAAACCTGGGCAGCGCCATGCAATATTGGAGGCTCAGGCTGCGCTGCGCCGCGGCGCGGGCCATGTTGTCGGCAAAAACCTCGCCGACGCCGGGCTTCGTCATCAGTTCCGGGGAATGATTGTAAATGATGTTGAGCCAGTCCTGCTCGTAGCAGACCACTCCGACGTCCGCTATTGATCCGATGATCCGGTCCCACCACGCGGGATCGACCGCGGCGTACCCCGAGATCCGGTATTTGGCGTGATATGGGCTGGCGGGATCGATCCACCGGTTGTGGGTGATGAGGGGCAGGCCGATCCGCTTCTGCGCGCCGCCGAGCCCGCTGGGCAGCACCGCCGGGTGCGCCTCGTAGGCGAGCAGCCCGCCATAGCGGTTCCATTCCCCCTCGGGCAGCGAGGCCTTCTTGGTCCCGATCGGCTTCCCGTTCGGGTCGGTGAGGCTCTTGTAGTACCACCAGCTGTCGAGCTGCAGGTACCGTATCGGGATCGCCCGGTCGCGGTAATGCCGGGCCAGGCCGGCCAGCGTCCCCTCGTAGCCCAGCGACCGGTCGTAGTTATAATAGTAATACGCTCCGTTGTCGGTCCAGTAGCCGAGGGTCCTGAGGCCGATGTCAGCGTCATTGGCCGTTCGAGCCCGGCCCCCGAGGTCCGTCAGGGTCCGGCCCCATTCGTCCCAGGCTGCGTTGATCCCCGCGCCGAAGACCATGAGCGTCCGCTGGGCAAAGCCCGCGGGGAGGTCCGCCACGCCCTCATTCAGGCCGCAGGCGATCTGGCTGCTGCCATCGCCGGTCATTCGGGCCGTCATGAATTGGCTGGCGGGCGAAACGATCACGGCCCGGGCGCGATCGTCGAACAGGAGCCAGGGCGTTCCGGTCTGCTCGAGTTCGAACGACGGGGGTGAGAACACCTGGTCCTTGTAGCTGAAGTGGTGCAGCCCGGACGGAATCGACTTGAAAAGCGGCCAGGGGGCAGGCGGTCGCGCGGCTGCGGAATCGCAAGTGAGCGTGAACAGGACGGCCGGACGCGCGTCGTAGACGCGAATGGATCCGGAAAGGGGCCGGTCGGGATTCCACCCGAAGCGGATTTCCTGGAATGCTCCGGCGGGGTCGCTCCCGCGCACCACCTCCGCGGAGCTCGCCGGTCCCCCGAGGGAGCCTCCGAAAGACCATCCCGGCGCGGTGGCGGCGATCGCGTAACTGCCGGACTTGGGGTCCAGTTCGGCGGTGATCCCGGCGGGAGACTCGATGCGCAGGGCCGCCCGGAGGGGACAGGCCAGGATGCACAGGGTGGCGAGGACAATCGGGGTGTATTTCATGGGTGAACCGTTCCTGCAGGGCTGAGCTTCAACAGCCGGAGGCGGGGAAACGCCTGAACAGCTTGGGGAAAACCGGGACGGGAGTCAGGCTCAATAGTCCGGCCGCTCCACCCGATCAGGGCGGGGAGGGGGGATTTCCCCGCATCAGGTCCAGGACCACGGTCGACATGGCCGCCACGCCGGTTTCGATCGTCGGCTCGGGCAGGGGAGCGAAACGGCTGGAATGCAGTGACGGCAGCGCCACGCCTGTCCGCTGGCTTTCCGCCCATTTTTCCGGAACGACGGCGCCGATCCTAAACATGCACAAGGGTACGTGCTCGACGGTGCGGCCGTACTCGCTGAAATCCTCGCCGCCCATCTCCGGGTCGATCGTCCTGACCCGCCCGGCCCCAAATCGGCCGATTAGCGCCTGCCGCACCCGGCGGGTGAGGGCGGGGTCGTTGTACGTTGCTGGCGTATACTCGTCCTCGAGGACCTTGACCTCGGGCATGAGA
>CAZSEH010000042.1:0-6171 GCA_964605835.1 uncultured Opitutaceae bacterium | reverse complement strand
AGGACGAGGGTGCCGCTCCAGCGAGCCTTCTCCTTTGCCAGCAGCCGCGCCGCTCCGACCATGACCGTCATGTGGATGTCGTGCCCGCACGCATGCATGACGCCCACCATCTGGCCGGAGAGATTCTTCGTCCTGACGGTGCTCGCATACGGCAGTCCCGTCTGCTCCTCGACGGGAAGGGCGTCCATGTCGGTCCGGACGAGAACGGTCGGTCCCGGGCCGTTGGCGAGGACGCCGACGATGCCGAAGCCGCCGAATCGTTCCGTCACGGCGAACCCCGCGGAGCGCAGCTCGGCCGCCAGCTTGGCTGAGGTTTTCTCCTCCATCAGCGACAGCTCGGGATGGGAATGGAGATCCTTGTAGAACACTTCCAGGGAGGGGTAATTCTCGGCGATGGCGCGGTCGATCTCGTCTGGATGGGCGGGATCCGCGGCAGCCAGCCCGACCGGGATGAAAAGGGCCATTGCGCCCAATAGCGGGACGATGCGGAGAGGGAGTGATTTCATTGAGGATGTATCGAGCAGGCCGGTGACTAAAGCCGTGCCGGTGGGCATAGCCGCTTGCGCTTGCCGTGCAAGCCCGGAGCCCGCCTACTGCTTCCCGGATCATGAACTTGTCGCGCGCGCGCCGACCCGAAGTCGGCTGGCTTCGGGAGGCCGGCGGCCGCGTGCTCACGTTCTGGCCGGCCAAATTGATCGGCACGATCCTCGGCATGAGCGCCTTTTTCGCCGTGTACTTCTGGCTGCTCAGGCACCCGCTCCATCCTCCGGCAACCGTGCCCCTCACGGCTGTCGACCGGCTGGTCGGCTTTCGCCCCGAAGCCGTGTTTCTCTATTTGTCCCTGTGGTTTTATGTGTCGCTGGCGCCCGCGCTGCTGATCGATCGCCGCGAGCTCGTGTCCTACGCTCTGGCGGCCGCCGCGCTCAGCGGAGTCGGTTTTGCGGTATTTCTCTTCTGGCCGACCACCATTCCGTGGCACGACGTCGACTGGCCGCAGTCTTCCGCCTTTGCCTTTCTCAAGTCCGTTGATGCCTCGGGCAACGCCTGTCCGTCGCTGCACGTGGCTTTCGCCGTTTTCACCGCAATCTGGTTCGAGCGCCTGCTGCGGCAGATGGGAGCCGGGCGCGCCGCTCGCGCGTTCAACTGGCTGTGGTGTCTGGGCATTCTGTATTCCACGGTCGCCATCCGCCAGCATGTCTCGCTCGACGTCCTCGCCGGGGCCGTGCTCGGCGCGGCGGTCGCCGTTGCGCACATGAGATTTCTCCCCGCGCTTGGAGATTGACCCGGTTTCCCGCGGGCTGTGCACCGTCGATTCCATCCAGACCCGCAGCCCCCCCGCCTTTGCCTTCGGCAGGCATCATTTCGCATTTCGAAATGGTGGACCCTGCTGGGGTCTACCGCGTCCCTATGAGACGCAATTTTGGGGTCTAATCAGGGGCCGGCCAAGGAATTTGGACCGAGTTCTCCGGAAAACCGCACGCCGGGGCCCCAAGCGAGTTCGCTCCGAGAACCCGCTTCCGTGAGGCCGAAGATTGAAATCGTTTGTCCGGCGATCCGCTGCCGCGGCACTTCGATTTGGAAGCCGCATGCGACATCGGAGCCCCCATGAACGGCGGCCACATCGGGACGAATGCCCCAGGGCCTCGCCGTCTGCACAGGGAGGCCATTTGCGGTGACGATCACCCTGTCTGCGGCGCAGCGGTTTCCCGCGTGGCGGGCCCAACCCCGGAAGACGACGAACTCGGACCCATCCACAACCTCGTCCACGAATCCATGGATCGGCGCCGGTTCGCCAGCCGCCGCTTCCGGTGACGCCGTGCGGCGGAGGGGTAGGCCCTCCAACCGAGGCTCCTGCATCTTGCCCCTCCAGCAAAGGATGCTGATTCGGCTTTCGTCCCGCAGGGATCCCGGAATGAAGATTGTCCAGCGGCTGCGGTTCTTGCCCTCTGGCTCCGCCTGGGTCCAGCCGGAGAGCACGGAGTCGACGCCCACGCCGATCAAGGGTGGCACCGGGGATTCGCCGGAATCGCACAACCAACCGGAGATCCGCAAATATTGCCGGCCGTTGTGCTGCACCTCGAGCACACTATCAATCTCTGCATACGCACCAACACCCTCCCAGGAGAGCGCACCGTCCACGGTCTTCCCGAGCCGCTGGGCAAGCGCGGTTGCGTCAGGTCCGCCGGGCAGACAGGCCTTCTCGTAGATAGGCGTGATGATTTGCCCCTGTTCGGCCACGTTCTCCTCCTGGCAGCGAGCGCATTCGTCATTCAGCGGCTGGTGCCCAAGCAGTTCTGAGCGTATTTCGGCGTAGCCTGCACCCCCCAGCCAGTTCGGCTCCACACCGAGCGAACCACTTTCAAATCTGCGGATGCTGCAGCCGCACCGGCGAATAGAACCGTCGGTCCTGAGCGACAGGCTTTGCCAGGGGCTGTTACAACGCTTTCTGGCTGTGTTCATCGGCGCCTTCATCCAAGTGCAAGGATCAACACCGAATTCCAGCGGAGGTCCCGGACGCCCGGATGCCGCGTGCCATTGGCGAAGCTCCACGAGGAGCGGCCCTTCCAGGACCGTGTTGGATCCCTCAAGGAAATGATGCGCTTCGAGGATCTGGTCGTACACCGCTTCCATCTCCGCGTCGGTTTCAATCCGAAGCTCGCGGAACGGTGCTCCCCTGGGGGTGTCGAGGACAATCTGATCCACCCCGGCTGCGGCCATTTGCCGGACAAACATCCCTATCTGCCGCGAGGTCGGCTTCATGACCAGCATCTCGGTCTTGACGGTGAGGCGGCGGCAGCCCGGACGCTCGCGTTCCATAAGGAGCCGGTCGAGGGTCCTCCGCACGACGGCATAGCTGGCATGCCGGCGGACGGACTCGTAGGTCTCGCGATCCGCTCCGTCAATGGAAACCTGCAGGTGCGAGAATAGTTCCTCAGCGACGATCGAGCGAATGACGTCATCGTCGATCCGCGTACCGTTGGTGGAGGCAAATACCCAGGCAAAGGGGTTGCGCTTTTTGATGTGCCGGAGAATCGCGAGAAAATCCGGGTTTAGAAACGGCTCACCCAGTCCAAAACCGGTGACGCACAGAAGAGTTGCAAGGACGGGCTCGATCGTTCGGAAGGCATCGAACGTCATGAAGGGAGGCGATTCGCTGACCGGATCGAATCCGTTGATTCCGCGATAGCACATTATGCATCCGAGATTGCAGAGGCGACTTGTCTCCAGGAACGCCATTAGCGGCGCGTATCGCACCGTCGCGGACGAACTGCCGTCCCGCCTGAACCGACAGAAGTTATTGAAGAGTTCCGGGGCGCGCACACAGATGGCGCGGAAGGTGAGCGAATTCGCTGGCCCCGAAAGGCTGCGCACGCGAAAGGCGTTTCCCGGCAGCCCATCTGGCGAATCCAAGACGAACGAGAACACCTTTCCGGAGGATTTGCCGACCGGCTCGAATTCAAATGAGAACCATCCATGTCCCAGCAACGAATCCGAAGCCAGGGGACCCACCAGGCGGATGACCTCGCCGTCGGTGCAGAGCTTCAACCAGAGATGGCAGTGGACGGGACGGTAGCGCGGTTCCAGATAGATCTCTATCCTGTATAGGCGGTCCTGGCGGCAAACAAAGCTCTGGGTCGCCGGAGCGCAGAAAATAACCTCGTCCGTGGCACCACTCCAATGCAGTTGCTCCGCCCCGGCGATGTCGAAGGGCAGTAAGGAGATCGGCCGGGAGTTCATCGGGATGCCACCGTCGGTATGACAATCACGCCGCTGACAACCGCCATTGGAATCCTTCGTTTCATGCGTTCTTCAGGGCACCAATCAGGCGCCTCGCCCAGTACGCGTCCCAACGACGGTCGATTATACGGCCGCCAAGGTATTGGCGACGAATTCATTGAGGCTATCGCCGCGGGCCATGGCCTTGAGGGCAACCTTCTTGTGAATTTCGGGTGAAATACGAACAACAAACTTCCCGCTAAACGTTCGGTTGGCGGTTCCCGCAGGCAGCGGTTTTCCGTCAGCGAGAAGGGTGGCGACCCACTCCTCGACGATGATCTGAAGCTGCGCCAGAACGTCGGCCTCGGTTTTTCCGTGGCAACTTTGGCCGATCAGAGGGGGCGCGCTGCCGACATAGCAATGGTCCTCATCGTTCCATTCGACGATTTTGAGATACCTTTTTGCTGACGCCTTGATTTGAGATGCGGTGGGTTTCATGTGCGAGAATCAGCGATGGCTTTGTGGGCTTGTTTTTCTTGATACCGTTGCGCGTCGTCTCCTGCTTTGCCGGAGATTGTGACCCGGAGCCCTTTGGGATGCTCAAGGTTGCGGTGGCTGCCTTTGCCACCGCGGTTTACAGAACCGGCGCGCTCAAGGTCTGAGATCAACTGGCGAACTTTACGCGGCACGATATCTAGTATCATGGTGATACCAGAGAAGTCAAACAGTGATTCGTGCAGCGGACGCGAGATGCTCAACGACTTGCCTGAAGAACCCAAAACGATGCGGCATGCTCCCGGACCGTCTGCTAAACTGGGGGATCGGACGGTTTCAGATTGGCCTTGAGTCTGTGTTACGTATTCATACCATAAATGAATAAGTGAAAACAGAGCGTAACACAGGCACTCGACTGAAGAAGGCCGGCGACCTCGCCGTCAGTCTCGGGGTCTTCCGTGCCCGCGACATGGTCGCCGCCGGTTACTCGCGGGAATACCTTCGGCGCCTTGTCGGTCGAGCGCAGGTGCGACAGCTTGGACGCGGGCTCTACGCCTCGGTCAACTTCGATGGCGACCACCACCTTTCTCTGGTCGAAGCCGCCAAGCGGGTGCCGCGTGGTGTGGTCTGTCTGATCTCAGCTCTCCAATTCCACCGGATTGGGACGCAGTCACCTCACCAAGTCTGGCTGGCCCTCCCGCGAGACACCAATTTCCCGCGCGGCGGGAAGCTGCCGTTTCGGTTCTGCAAGTTTTCGAAAGCCTCCTATGATTTCGGGATCGAGGAGCACGCCCTGCCGGGTGGAACCGTGCGCATTTATTCGCCGGCCAAGACCGTGGCCGACTGCTTCAAGTATCGAAACAAATATGGCCTCGACGTCGCGGTCGAGTCGCTACGGGAAGGCTGGCGGGAGGGGAGATTCACCGCGAACGAACTGACTAAGGCGGCGGTCGTCTGTCGGGTAGATCGCGTTCTCCGCCCCTACCTTGAAATGCTGACATGAACGGTCACAAGAACATTGCAGCGTCGGTGAAGGCGCGCTTGCAGAACGTGGCTGGCAAGCGCGGCGAGGATTTCAACTTGCTGCTCCTGCGCTACGGCATTGAACGGCTGCTGTTCCGCCTGAGCCAGTCACCCTATGCCGACCGGTTCCTGCTCAAGGGGGCCATGTTGTTCGTTATTTGGGACGAGAAAACCCATCGGCCCACTCGCGATCTCGACCTCCTCGGATTCGGGCCTTCGGAAAAGGACGACCTGCTGCAAATCTTCAAGGCGGTGGCTGCAATACCGGTTGTAGATGACGGGCTCATCTTCGATCCTGCATCAGTCCGGGCGGAGGAAATCAGGGAAGGCAATGCTTACGGCGGCATTCGGGTCCGCTTGATGGGAAAATTGGGATCGGCAGAGGTTCCGGTTCAAATTGATGTTGGCGTCGGCGACGTCGTCACTCCCGCCCCCGTGAAAGCGTCGTTTCCGGCACTGCTGGATTTTCCGGCGCCGCAGGTGCGCACATATCCCGTCTACACGGTCGTAGCCGAGAAATTTGAGGCGATGGTCAAACTCGGGACGGCCAATACGCGGATGAAGGATTTCCACGACATATGGTTCTTGGCTCAGCGCTTCGAACTCGACCGCATGATCCTGCGGCAGGCGATCGAAGCGACCTTTGCCCGTCGGCAAACGAAACACCTGCCGTTGCCGGAGCCCCTCACTGAGGCGCTCGCAAACGACCCGGCCAAACAGGCGCAGTGGACTGCGTTTCTGCGACGCAACGGGCTCACGAGTGCACCGGCCGAATTCAGTGAAGTCGTTTCCGAACTGAGGCGGTTTTTCGAGCCGGTTCTGCGCTCCCGCGGTTAGCGACGCCGCCGGCTGGTCCCGGATATCCGCTGCCCGCTTAAAAGCTCTTTCGTGGGCTCGCCGTCCACGTGCCAATCGACAACATAGCGAAACGGATGG
>CAZSEH010000041.1:3895-31469 GCA_964605835.1 uncultured Opitutaceae bacterium | reverse complement strand
AGGACCTCGCCCCTCGCTGCGCGGCCCTCGGATTCTGCGGCTGGCTGTCGAAGCCTTATCGGGTCTCGGAACTTGGACAGGCGCTGCAGACCGTCATCACGTAGTCGGGAAAACGCCCGCCGCCTCAAGGCTTCCGATCGGAGCCGCCGGCCTCCTCCCGCCAGGTGAATGCGTGGCAGAACGCCACCGCCGCGGCGTCCGCCTCGTCGAGGGCAAGAACGCGGCTGTGGCCGAGGAGCGCCTGGATCGTGCGCGCAACCTGCTCCTTGCTTGCGCGCCCGATGCCGGCGACCGCCTGTTTGACGCGCAGGGGCGGATATTCAAACACCGGCAGATCGTGCAGGGCGACCGCCGCGATCGCCGCCCCGCGGGCCGCGCCGAGAATCTGGGCCGTGCGGATGTTCTGCACGTAGATCGTCTGTTCGAGCGCCACATGGCGGACCCCGGCCGCCCCCAGGATCGCCGTGACGGCACGGTGGATTTCCGCGAGCGCAAAGGACATCGGGCGGCCCGCCGGAACCCGCACGGTGCGGCAGCTGAGAAGAAGCGGCGGCCTGCCTGGCGCAAACTCGACCAAGGCCAGTCCCGTGCCGCGGAGCGACGGGTCTATGCCCAGGATGCAGCCGGAGAACGGGGGGCGGCCGGCCGGCGCGTTGTCGGCCCACCGGTCCCGGCGCGCCTGGACCGGACGGCCCTCAAGCCTGGCCTTCCACATTTGCCTGACGTTCATCGATGCGCCCGATGTATCGGCCGGGTCCGGCTGTGGCGACGGAAAAAACCGCCGCTTGCGTGTTTCGCCGTTTGGAGTTCACATGGGCGCCTCCGCCCCCATGACCTTTGAAGAATCCCTTGCCGAGACGACGCGCGCCCTGCAGGCCCTTTCCAGCATCCGTCCCGCGGTCGACGAGGCCTGCCGCCTGATTCTCGAAACCCTGCATTCCGGCGGAAAGCTGCTCATCGCGGGCAACGGCGGAAGCGCGGCCGAGGCGGCCCATTTTTCAACCGAGCTTGTCGGGCGTTACGCAAAGAGCCGCCGCTCGCTGCCCGCGGTGGCCCTCTCATCGGACGGATCGCTGCTGTCCTGCATCGGCAACGACTTTGGCTTCGATCAGGTGTTTTCCCGGCAGATTGCGTGCCTGGCGAACAAGGGCGACCTCGTCGTCGTCCTCACCTCCAGCGGGGATTCCGCCAATATCGTCGCGGCCCTTCGGGAGGCGAAGGCGCGGGGGCTCAAAAGCGTGGCCTTTCTGGGACGCGGCGGCGGCAAGGCCAGGGGCCTGGCAACGTGCGAACTCGTGATCCCGGGCCGGAGCGGCGCGGCGGCGCAGGAGGCGCACCTTTTCCTGATCCACCACTTCTGCGAACAGATCGAAACCGAGTTTTCAGGCTGACCGCCCATGCCCACGCAATACACTGCTCCCGCATTCCTTTCGGAACTGCTTCACGCCCGCTCCCCTTCGGGCCACGAATACGAGGCCCAGGCCGTCTTCGACCGCCACGTCAGGCCGGCCGCCGACACATACGAGAACGATGCCCTCGGGAACCGGCGCGCGACCCTCAATCCGGGCGGCGACCCCACGCTCATGCTGGCCGGCCACATCGATGAACTGGGCCTGCTGATCACGTACGTGAACAAGGACGGATTCATCTATTTCGACACCATCGGCGGCCACGACCGGACCGTCATTTCCGGCCGCAGGGTGGTCATCCTGACGGAAAAAGGCCCTGTGAAGGGCGTCACGGGGAAACGCGCCATCCACCTGATGGATGAGGCCGATCGCAAGAAAGTCCCAGAGATCCACGAGATCTGGATCGACATCGGCGCCCGGTCCAAGAAGGACGCGCTCGCGCGCGTTTCGATCGGCGACGTGGCGACGTATGACCACGAGTTCGAGCTGATCCACGGTAGCGTCGGGGCGGCCCGGGCCTTCGACAACAAGACCGGGGCCTACGTCGTGGGCGAAACCCTGATCCGCCTGTCCAGGGAAAAGAAAAGGCCGGCAGCCAGGATCGTCGCGGTCGGCACCGTTCAGGAGGAGATCGGGGTCCGGGGCGCGACGACCTCCGGCTACGCGGCAGACCCCCACATCGCGGTCGCCGTCGATGTCGGCCATGCGACCGACCACCCCGACTGCGACAACCGCAAGTACGGCGAGACCAGGCTCGGCGGCGGGCCGATCATCTGCCGGGGCCCCAACATAAATCCGAAGGTGTTCGACCGCCTGATCCGGGCGGCGAAGAAACTCAGGATCCCCTACCAGCTCGAGGGCGATCCCCGGCCGACCGGCACCGACGCGCGCGCCATCCAGATGGCCAGGGGCGGCGTCGCGACGGGCCTGGTCAGCATCCCCCTGCGCTACATGCACACCCCGAGCGAGGTCGTCGATCTCGAGGACGTCGAAAGCGTCGTGAAGCTGCTGGTGGAGTTCGCCAAGGGCCTCGAGAAGGGCGACTACCTGACCTGGTAAGGCCGTCCCGGCAGCCGGCCGCTATCCGCCCCCGAGCGCCCGCTCGCGCTCGGCGAGCGTCGGATGCGAGTAATGGAAGGCGCTGAACCACGGATGCGGGGTCAGGTTGCTCAGGTTTTTTTCCGCGAGCTTGCGAAGCGCCCCCACGATCGAGGCCGGACCGCCGGTCGCGTCCCGGGCAAAGGCGTCGGCCTGGTATTCGTGGTGCCGGGACAGCAGGTTTGAGAGCGGGGAGAACCAGAAGGCGGCCGGACCGGCCAGCAGCCCGGCCAGGATGAACGACGGCGCGATGGCCCCGGCCGGAAGGCCGAACGCGGGATTGAACCAGGGGGCCCGGGCGAGCCAGGCGACGAGCGCGAGGGCGCAGGCCAGAATCCCCGCCGAGAGCGCGAGGCGCTGCGGAATGTGACCGCGGCGGTAGTGCCCGATCTCGTGGGCGAGCACCGCCTCGAGCTCGGCCGGCGTCAGCTGGGCGACCAGGGTATCGAACAACACTATTCGGCGGAACCGGCCGAAGCCGGTGAAGAACGCGTTGGAATGGACGGACCGGCGGCTGCCGTCCATGACCTGGATCGCGGCGGCGCGGAATCCCGTCCGTTCGCCGAGGGCGAGGAGCCGGTCGCGCAGGGGCCCCTCCGGAAGCGGGTCCAGCCGGTTGAAAAGCGGCATGATGAAGACCGGATAGGCGACGGTCATCACGAGCTGGAAGGAAAAGACGAGGGCAAAGCCCCAGAGCCACCAAGCCGGCCCGGCCCACCGCACGATCGACAGAAGCGCCCACAGGAGCGGGAATCCGATCGCAAGGGACAGCGCCAGATGCTTCAGCTGGTCGCCGAGCCAGACTCCAAGGCTCGACCGGTTGAAGCCGAATCGCGCCTCCAGGCGGAAATTCTCCCACAGGTCGAGCGGGACCGCCGCAGCCGAGAGAATGACGCCGGTCGCCAGGAGGAACACGGCGCCCGTCCAGGCCGCCCCGGGCGCCCCCAGGGACGATACCCTCGCAAACAGGGCCGGCAGGACTCCGCTGAAAAGAGCCGCAGCCAGGACGATCGCGTCGAGGATTTCCGAGACGACCCCGAACCGGGACTTGGCCAGCGTGTAATCGACCGCGCGGGCGTGGGTCGGCCCGTCCATGATCGCGGACACGGCTGCCGGGGGCCGGCCGGCATGGCGCCTCACTTCGGCCCGGTTCAGCGCCGAGAGCACAAGGGCCCCGGCCAGCCGGAGCGCGATCAGCAGGGCGCCTGCCCAGCGCACGGCCAAAACGCCGGGCATTGGATTCACCGGGTCTCCTCGTACTCGATCGGCCTGACGCCTGCCTGGCGGGCCGACGCGATGTCGACTGCGGAATATCCGGGCGAACTGAGGTTGGGGGTGGCCGCGGCAAGTTCCCTGCCGCCGTAGCCCAGCGCCGCCGCGAACGGCGAGGACCCGAGCATCGTCGTCTCGATCGGGATCAACTGCCCCCCCTGCGCCGCGTCGTAGACCGCCACGAAACAATGGCCCGGCTGGAAAAAGAGGACCGGCCGCAGCCCGATCCGCCGGAATATCGACGCCATCATGACGGAGGCGTCCACGCAATTCGCGCCCTGGTCGCGGACGGACTGTTCGAGGAAGCGCACGTATTGGGAGGCGATTCCCGGGACGACGCCGCCCGTCGTCGACAGGTCGGCATAGGTGAGGTGGCGGGCCGCGAGCGCCTCCCATACCGCCTCGATCTGCTCGACCACCGACCTCTCCCCGAATTCATAGCCCGAGAAGCGCTCCAGGTTCCCGTGCGACGCCGCCTCCTTGAGCAGTGTCCCGATCCACGGGTGGTCCTCGTTCACGAAGGCCGCGTAGCAGATGCTCGTGTCCTGCCACTGGCCCGTTTCCGGGTCCTGCACCCGGGAAACCGCCTCGTTGACGGAATGCACCGTGCAGACGAGGGACGCCTGGGCCGTCGCCTTCTCCCCCGCGGTCACCGTGATGACAAACGTCTCCGGCCTGAGCTGGTCGACCCGGCGGAGCGTGTCGTAATTCCAAGGGATGTCCGGATTGACGGAAAACCGGGCTGACGGGGCGTTCAGCGTCACGAGGAGCGGTTCCTGCAGGAGACCCGAATCGATGCGCAGCTGGCAGGGCTTCGCGACGGGGGCGTTGCGGATCTCGACAGTCAGGCAGTGCGTGAATTCCGGCGCCAGGCTCCCGAATGAAAGCATGAGCGACGGGTACAGGTTGTTCTCGAGCGAGGCGGAAGCGGAGCAGGCCAGGTTCGGCGCCTGGGAGGGCTGAGGGGCGGCCTGCGGCAGGGCCGGGGCCGCCGAAACAGGCGCGGCGGCCATTACGATCCTCGTGGGTCTCAGCAGCATGTCCAGGCCCGCGCCTATCCCGACCCCGATCCCGAGTATCAGAATCAGCTCGAGGAAACGGCGCGGTGAGAATCGTTCCATCTTCCGGGCCAGCCTACTGCAGCACCCTCACAAGCACAACTCCGTGGCGCGGGACGAGCGCCTCGTAGCGGCCGGCGAACCGGCCGAGGTCCTTCTGCCGCCAGAGGTCCCGCACCGCGCGGGGCCCTTCGACGCCTATCGCGCCCCAGCGGGCCGTCACCATCGCCGGGAGTTCGCCCCGGTTGAACAGTCCCACGGCGACGGATCCGTCGGACAGCAGGCGGCTCCACACTTCCGTGTCGCCCTCGCGCGCCACCCGGCGGGCCGCGCGCCCGAGCGGATCCTGGTCCACGGCGATCACCTCGTCATTGGTCAGCAGACCGAGTGTGAAATCGTCGACGCGCTGCAGATCGCAGCCGATGAGAAGCGGCGCGGCGAGAAGCGACCAGAGCGAAATATGCGTGTATTGCTCGTCGGGGGAAAGCCGCGTCGCATGCAGGCTCCGCCCCCAGCCCACCCACCCGACGACCAGCATGTCCGGATCGTTCCAATGCCCGGGCCCTGCGTAGGCCTCGTGGCCGTTTTGCGAGAATCCGATCCCGGACATGCTGCCCCATGAATCGGTGATGTCATCGGTCGTCCGCCATGAGTTTCCCCCGACGTTTGCGCCCCATTCCCAGACATCGCTCATCCCGTACTGGCAGAGGCTGAAGACGATGTCCCTCTTCTGCGCGCGAAGCGCCTGTCCCATCAGCCGGTAGGGCTTGATGCGCTCCGCGCGTCCCTCGTCGAGCGCGTAGTAGCTGTAGGTGCACCAGTCGTACTTCAGGTAATCGAAGCCCCAGTCGGCAAAGCGCGCCGCATCCTGCGCCTCGTGGCCGTAGCTTGCAATGCACTCGCCGCAGGTCAGCGGACCGGGCGAACTGTAAAGGCCCGCCCTGAGCCCCAGGCTGTGGATATGGGCGGCCAGGCCGGCCATGTCGGGAAAGCGGGTATTGGGGTTGATCCGGCCCCCGGCGTCGCGGGCGGGACCGACGAGCGAGGGATCGCTGTTCGGGCGCAGGTGGAACTGCTTTCCCTGGGTTTGGGCCTGGTCGCCGAGCTCCTTGACGACGGGATCTCCGGCGAGCGGGCGCGTCATCCAGTAGTCGTCGACATTGATGTAGGTCCAGCCGTGGTCGATCAGCCCCGTGCTGACAAAGGCGTCGGCGGCCGCGCGCACGTCGCCCGCGGTGACGGCGGCCGCGAAACAATTCCAGCTGTTCCACCCCATGGGCGGAGTCAGGGCGAGCGTGTCCCCGATCACGAAATGAAGCCTGCGGGTGGCCGATCCGGCGGCGTTTCTTGCCGTGACGGCCACCCGGTACTCACCCGCTGCGGCGACGCTTCCGGAAATGATCCCCGACGCGGAATCGAGAACGAGCCCGTCCGGGAGTCCCGCGGCCGAAAACTCGATCGGACGGTCGCCCGTCGCCGGCACCTTGAAAAGGAACGGGTGCCCGGGGCCCGCGCCGGCCATGACAGCGCCCGTGATTCGGGGCCCGCGGCCCGGCTTCGGGGTCAGGATATACGGTTTTTCCGGGACGCGGTCGATCGAGACCGGCGCGGCGCCGTCATAGTCGATCGCGGCCTCCGCCCAGGCGGAGGCTGTCCGCGGCTGGTCCGGCACCTGCACCGCAAGCACGAGATCCCTGATGCCAGCCAGCGGCACGTCGATCCGCCGCGCCGCGTCCCCCTTCATCAGGCGCTCGCTTGCGAACAGAATCCGGCCGTCGCCGATCACCTCAAAGCACACGGGGCCCCGCTCGTTCGCGGCCGTGTCGTCGGCGACCCCGATCCATGCGACAAGGGACTGCGCGCGCCCGTCGAGCGAAATCTCGAGGCGGCTCGATCCCTGGGTGCCAAAGCCGTCGGCGAAAAGCCGCCCGGCGATGCGGATCGGATGGTTGCCGGCCGTCAGTCCGGCGCGCGGCGGGCGTCCCAATTGGCTGACTCGCGCCAGGTCGAGCCTGGACAGCGGGAGGGTCGCCGCTTGCGCGGTCAGGCTCACAAGCGCCAGAAGACACAGGGGGGCGATCTTCATCATCCACCTATCGCAAAAACGGCCGGAGGTATCCATCCAATTCTGAATGGAGCCGCGACAACCGGCCCCCTTCCGGGAGCGCCCGCCAAACCGATCAGCGGTCCCGGCGGGACAGGAGGTAAAGAAGGGTCAGAAGCGCGCTGATGAAGGCGGCGACGTACGTCAGCGCCGCGGCATCGAGCGTCTCGTCCACGCCCGGCATTTCATCCTTGTCGAGGATTCCGAGCGAGACGAGCTGGACCTTGGCCCGCCGGCTCGCGTCAAACTCGACCGGCAGCGTGATCAGCTGGAAAAGCGTCAGGACGGCGTAGCAGACGATGGCAATGTCGAGCATCGGACCCACCAGGCCGCGCACGAGAAACCAGCTCGCGAGAAACACGAACGGAATTATCTTCGAGACGATCTGGGTCGCCGGGACCAGCGCCATCCGGAAATTCAGCATGCGGTAGCCGATCTTGTGCTGGATCGCATGGCCGGCCTCGTGCGCCGCGACGCCGATCGCGGCGAGGCTCGTCCCCCGGTAATTCTCGGACGAGAGGACGAGGGTCTTGCTCACCGGATTGTAATGGTCGGTCAGGTGGCCGTCCGTCTCCTCGATCGTGACATCGGTGATGCCGGCCTGCGACATGACCGCCTCGGCCGCCTCGCGGCCCGTCAACCCGCCGCGGGAAAGGATCCGGACGTTCTTTCCGTACGCGCTCGAAACCCGGATCTGGGCGTAAAGGGCGAACAGGAAAACGAGGATGAACAGGAGGATGAACATCCCCTGCGGGATGTACAGGAAGGCTAGAGGGACAGTCATGAATGTGTGAAACCTGAGACCGCCAAATCTAAGCATTGTTTCCGCCTCCGTCAACCGCGTCCGCCTCCGGCTCACCCAAGCGGAGGGGTCCGCGGCGGGTAGGCCGGGGCAAAATCCTCCGAATCGAGCGACAGGTTGGGATTGAACGCGGGATCGCGGAACAGCCGGTCGCCCCAGCGCTCCTGCATCGCCGCGATCTCGTCCTGGAAGCGGCGCACCTTTTCCGAGGTGTCCTCATGCCCGCGGCTGGCCGACTCGTGGTGGATCAGTTCGGCAAAGGGCGTGTACAGGTTGCGGTAGCCGAGAGCCTGGACCTTGAGGCAGAAGTCGACGTCGTTGAAGGCCACGGGAAGCCTCTGCTCGTCGAAGCCGCCCGCCTCGAAGAAGACCGAACGCCGGACCGCGAGGCAGGCCGCCGTCACGGCCGAAAGGTTCTGCGCCAGGTGCGGCCGAAACTGCGGTGTTCCCGGATCGTCCCGCGGGAAATTCTTGAAGGCGTGCCCGGCGACGCCCCCGATCCCGGTGATGACGCCGGCGTGCTGCAGGCGCATCGTGGGGTAATAGAGCCTGGCCCCCACCGCGCCGATTTCCGGGCGCACGGCATGGCTCACCAACTCCCCCAGCCACCCCGTGCCGAGGACCTCGATGTCGTTGTTCAGCAGGCACAGGATCTCGCCCCGGGCCTGCCTCGCCGCGAAGTTATTGATCGCCGAATAGTTGAACGGCAGCCCGTAATCGAGGACCCGCACTCCGTCCTCCTGCGCAAACTCGGCGAAGAGCTCGAGCGCCTTCGGATCGTCGGAGCCGTTGTTGACGAGCAGGATCTCGTACGGGGCGTATTCGGTGCGGGCGATGATCGAGGCGATGCAAACCCTCAGGAGGTGCGCCGCGTTGTGGGTCGGGATGATGATCGACACGAGCGGGTGGCGCTGCGGCAGGGGCTGCGCGATCCGCCAGTGGCCGCCTATCGTCGGGAAGATGGGCGCCGGCCTCCCGATCCGCTCCAGGTGCCCGGCGAGGGCCCGGCGCGCGGACTCGCCCGCGTAGTCCTTCTCGCCCAGGTGCAGGGCGGTCGACTTTTCGCCCGCCCTCCAGTGGTAGAGGATCCGCGGAACGTGCCGGATGGCGGCGGCGTCCGCCCGCTCCGTAACCCGCAGCGCGAGGTCCCAGTCCTGGCTGCCCTCGAATCCCGCCCTCATTCCGCCGAGCGCCCGCAGGGTCGCCGTCCGGTAGACGGCCAGGTGGGAGATGTAGTTCTGGCCGAGCAGCAGGTCCGGGTTCCAGTCGGGCTTGAAATGCGGGCTGAAGCGGGTCCCCTGCTCGTCGATCTTGTCCTCGTCCGAGTAGATGAGCTCGGCCCGCGGATGCGCGGCGATCTCGCGGGCCATGCAATGGAGCGCCTGGGGCGCGAGCTCGTCGTCGTGGTCGAACAGGGCCGCCCACTCCCCGCCCGCCATTTCCAGGGCCGTGTTGGTCGCCGCGCAGATGTGGCCGTTCCTCGCCCGGAAAACGACCCGGATCCGCGGCTCCTCCCGGGCCGCCCGCTCGAGGATCTCGCGCACGTGCGGCAGGGTCGAGGCGTCGTCGGCGACGCACAGTTCCCAATTGGGATAGGTCTGCGCCCGCACCGACTCGATTGCCCGGCAGAGCCACTCCTTCTCCGGGTTGTAGACGGGCATCAGGACCGAGATTTTCGGCGGCGACTGCATCGACGCGGCCGCCGTCCGCAGGGCCTGCAGCTGCTCCATCGAGGGAGTGTCGTGGGTCCCCACCCAGTGCTCGTAGGAGCCGGGCTCCGGCTCCGCCTCCGGCGAGTTCAGCTTCCGCTCAAGAAACGCCCGCCACTGGCCGTCCGCCCGCTGCGCCTCGAGGATGACGCCCGAGTCGTCCGGCAGAACGAGAGCCTCGACCTTGAATCCGCTCTTCGCGCACTGCGGCCAGGCCGCATGGACCCGCAGTAGGTCGGGCCGGTCCGCGCCATAGGCGCCATCGTAGAGGCGCCCGCCGACGCGGGCGCGGATGCCCCGCAGGGGATCCGGGTCCTCGCTGAAGCACCATCCGCGGATGACGAAGGCTCCCGTCTGCTGGCGCCATGAGCGCGGTCCGTCGAGGTGCCAGTGAAACTGCTCTCCCGCCGCGGGCGGGGGCGCGGAAGCCGCAGGCACGCCCGCCTCGGGCCTCCTGCGGTCGACCAGAATCCTCCGCAGGCTGCGCAGGGGCGCGGTCAGCCTCCAGGATGACGACTCCTGCATCCGCCGGATCTTGTCGGAATTGCGGTCGCGCTCGCGCTCGAGTTCGGCGCCCCTCCGGCTCAGCTCCTCGATCACCTGTGCGTCGTGCCGCCTCCGCCCGGCCGCCTCCTGCCGGCTGCCCCGGAGCATTTCCTCGAGGGCCCGCTGCGAGTTTTCCAGGAGAAAGAGGCTCGCCCGGCGGATCCGGTCCCGCTGCCGCCACGATTGCGCGGCCGCCTCGTGGTCCGCGGCCGCCGCGGCAAGCTCCGCTTCCAGGCGGCCCAGGCGCGGGTCGCGCACCATCCCGGCGACATGGGGCCACAACCGCCTCCACACGGGCTCCAGCCGCCCGAACACCGGCCCGACGGCGGCCCGCGCGTTGGCGAGCTCCGTATGGCTGCGGGCATGGCTGCCCGCCCCCAGCCGGTAGTCGAACACGACGGCCGGGATCGACGCGAGGGACCGGCCGCCCAGGATCAGCCGCAGCAGGAACTCCCAGTCCTCGCTCGCCTCGCGGTTGCCGGTCGGAAAGCCGCCGAGCGCCTCAAAAACTTCGCGCCGGATGATGAAATTGGTGTCGCCGAGGACGTTTTCCACGATGCCGAGCTCCAGGCAGGGCCCCAGGGGGGCATACACGTACTCCGGACCCGCGGCGGCGGAGTCGGACGCATCGCGGGCGGCCGCGAAGGCGCAGGTGACGCAGTCGGCCCCGCTTGCCGCAACGGCACGCGAGAGGGCCGCGACCATTTCCGGATGGAACCGATTGTCCGCGTCGCAGAAAACCAGCGCCTCGCACGTGGCCTCCCGCGCCGCCCTGTTGCGCGCCGCAGCGGGGCCCGCATTGTCCTGCCGCAGGAACTTCCATCCGAGCGGGCCATACCGGGCCCCGGCCTGCGCGAATGCCGCCCGCGCCTCCGCGCTTTCCGAGCCGTCGTCGATCACGATGACCTCGCGCGCACGCTCCGTCTGCGCCTCGAGCGACGCGAGGGCGTCGCCCAGGAACTGCGGGTACTCGTAATAGGAGACACAGACGCTCACCGTGGGCGCCGGGCGGGCGGCCTCCGCCTTCGGCGGGGCTGCGGCAGTCCGGCCGGCGAGCTTGGGCAGCATCCCGGCGATCCGCGGCCCCAGCGACTCGCGGTCTGACTCAAGGACTTCGCCCTGCGAATCCCGAATCCGCCGCCACCGGGCGTTCTCCAGCCAGGTCCCCAGCCCCGGATCCGTGCAAAAGACCGCGTCCGCCCCGGCGACCGCCTGCTTCTCGAGAAAATCCACCGCGATCGACTCCCTGCCGTCGGCCGGGAATACCTGCCCCAATTCCCGCGCATGCTCCGCAATCTCGTCGACTGCGAGCACCAGCGGGCAGTCCGCCAGCGACCATGCGCACTGGCGGGACGCGACCGCCGCGGACGCATGGGCGGGGTGGCCGCCGAAGACCACCGCCCGCGGCCCGATGACCTCCAGCGCCCGCAGGATGCGCCATGCCAGCCGGCGGGCCGCGATCGCCGGGTATATCGCCGGATCGACCGGCGCCACCCGGTCCAGGTGACGGTACGCGACCCCCGCCTCCTTCGCCGCGGCCTCCAGGGCCGCCTGGACCGTCTCCGGCGCCTCGCCCGTGTGCAGCACGGTGACCTCCCATTCCGTTCCTGCCAGCGCCCTGCCGAGCGACCAGGCCCGCCGGGCCGCCGGCGGCGCCGTCAGGTCGGCTGGCGTGGCCAGTTCATGGAGGACGAGGCAGAGTGGCGCCATGCGGTGGAAGGATCGCTCCAGTAAAGGGTGCGCGGGACCCGGTTACAATCGCCATCCACGGTTCATCCAGGCCGCCACGACCGCGCTGTCGAGCTGGGCCCGCTCCATGCCGGCCACCAGCTCTTCCCGGGTGGGGACGCGCCCGCAATACCTCTCCCGCAAGGCGTCCATCTCGGGAATCCCCACCTTCTCGATCATGGCCTGGCTTTTTTGGGCCGGGTGCAGGCGGAAAAGCCCCAGAAACCAAGGCAGCCGCGCAAACCGGGCTCCGGCGGCCTCGAAGCGCAGCAAAAGATCCCAGTCGATCGCAAAGCGAAAGGAAGGGTCGATCCCACCAACGCGGTCGTAGATCCGCCTTCGCCAAAACAGGGTTTCCTGCGGGATCAGGTCGAATTTCCGCAGGTCGTCGCAGGAACGCCGCGGAACGAGCCAACGCCCGACCTCGTCGCCCGCCTCATCGATCAGCACCCGGTGCCCGTAAACGACATCCACTTGCGGATGTTTCGCAAAGTACCCGGCGACGAACCGCACCGCCCCGGGCATGAAAAGATCGTCCGAATTGAGGTATGCCATGACGTCGTCCGGTCCTCCGTCCGTCCGGGCAAATCCGCGCCGCAAGGCATCCGCCTGCCCCTGGTCGGTCCCGCTCGTCCAGTTCCTGAGCCGCGAGGCATGGCGCGCCAGGATCTCCATCGACCCGTCGGTCGATCCCCCGTCCTCGACGACATAGTCCAGCCGCACGCCCGGCTGTTCGAGGACGCTCAGAAGGGTCGCCTCGAGAAACTTCC
Source organism: uncultured Opitutaceae bacterium (assembly GCA_964605835.1). GTDB lineage: Bacteria > Verrucomicrobiota > Verrucomicrobiia > Opitutales > Opitutaceae > Palsa-1447. The sequence continues at coordinate 18,973 of CAZSEH010000041.1, read as the reverse complement.
CATGCTGGAAAGACGGCGTCACAACCGAGACCCTCGGCAGGCGCTCCGCGGGGAGCCGGGACGCCGGAAACCGCTCGGCCTCCACCCTGCGCGGCGCATGATGCGGGCTCAACCGCAGCGGGTGCCCACCGCTCTCCTCAATCCGGGCGAATACGAAACGGCGCTCCGCCGCGGTCAGGCGCGCCAGCGCTCCCGGCCGCCCGAAGGCCGCCTCCAGGCGAAACCGGAGCATCCGCAATCGGTGGGCGGCCGGCGAGCCCGGCGGACCTTTCAGGCTGATCCTCTGAAACTCCTCCCAGGCGCCGTCCTCTCCGATCCGCGCCTCAAGCCGGACAAGCGTTTCCCCGGATTTCAGCCGCAGGCATACGCTGAACCCGGACAGGGCGCTCTCCGGCGGCCCGGAAAGGGCGGCCTGCACGTCCGGCCGCGGCAATCCCCCGCGGCCCGCGAAGATCCTCCTGCCGACCCTCGCCCGCACGGCGGTTATGGGCCGCCCGGCCGCGTCAAAACACCATCCCCGGACATAGACACCCGGTGATTCGACGGACGTGGCGCCGGGTTCGTCGATCCACGAACGCAAGCTGGACACGGGCGTGGGTGCTCAGGGCTTGAAGCCCGCTTTGTCCGCCTTGCCGGCGCAACCCCGAATCATTGGATCGTTGAGGGATTTCATGGGAAGATGGGGAAAAGTGATGCCCGGCCCCTCCCCGGAGCAAGGGGTTTTTTTTGCGGGAATCGCCGGCGTCCGGCGGCTCCCGCCGATGCCCCCGCCGCAATTGGGATGGTCAACGACACCGCCTTGCATCCATGCTTCGGGGGATGACCTCGCACAAAGTTGGCATCGTCATGAACGGCGTCACGGGACGGATGGGGACAAACCAGCATCTGCTGAGGTCGATCAAGGCGATCATCGACCAGGGGGGCGTCCGCCTCGCCGACGGCGGGACCATCATGCCCGATCCCATCCTCGTGGGACGCGACGAGGCCAGGCTCGCGGCGCTCGCCGCCCGCTCCGGAGTCGGGCGCTGGACGACGAACCTGGAGAAGGCGCTCGCCGATCCCGCCAATCAAGTCTACTTCGACGCGACCGTGACCCTGCAGCGGCCCGTGGGCATGCGCCTGGCGATAGCCGCGAAAAAGCACCTTTACTGCGAAAAGCCGACGGCGGCCACCTCCGCCGAGGCTCTGGCCCTCCACCGCGAGGCGGAGGCTGCGGGGGTGAAGAGCGGGGTCGTCCAGGACAAGCTCTGGCTGCCCGGGCTTCTGAAGCTGAAGCGCCTGGTCGATTCGGGATTCTTCGGGCGCATCCTATCCGTGCGGGGCGAATTCGGCTACTGGGTCTTCACCGGCGAGCACGGGGCGCTGCAGCGCCCGTCGTGGAACTATCGCAGGGAGGACGGGGGCGGCATCATCGTCGACATGCTCTGCCATTGGCGGTACGTGATCGACAACCTTTTCGGCGAGATCAAGTCGCTGTCCTGCCTCGGCGCGACACATGTCCCCGGACGCTGGGACGAGTCGGGCAAGCCCTACCGCTGCACCGCCGACGATTCGGCCTATGCCACCTTTGAGCTGCACAACGGCATCATCTGCCATTTCAACTCGTCCTGGGCCGTTCGCGTGAGGCGCGACGACCTGCTCACGCTCCAGGTCGACGGGACGCACGGCTCGGCGGTCGCCGGACTGAGGGATTGCGTCACCCAGGACCTGTCGTCAACGCCCCGCTGCGTCTGGAATCCCGACATCGAAAGCCCGGTAAAATACAACGACGGATGGACCCGCGCCCCGGGGAATGACAGCTACGACAACGCCTTCAAGGTGCAGTGGGAACTGTTCCTGCGCCATGTGGTGGCCGGCGAGCCTTTCCGCTGGAGCCTCTTCGAGGGAGCCAAGGGAGTCCAGCTGGCCGAGCTCGGCCTCAGGTCATGGGCCGAGCGCCGCTGGGTGGACGTGCCCCCGCTTATCTGAGGCGCTGCGGCCGGGCGCCCTTCGGCAGCGGAGGCGTGGCCCCCTCCCCCGCCGGCGGAAGCGATCCGTCGAGCTCCTGCCGCCAGTGCGCCACGTCGCCCCCGGGGCAGTAGACGTACATCATGTGAAGCGGCTCGTCCCCCGTGTTTGTCAGCTGATGGAAGACGCCCGGCGGGAGAAAGACGGCCTGGCCCGCGGAAATTTCGCCGCGCTCCGTTCCGACGCAGATCTCCCCCTTTCCCTCGATCACCATGTAGACTTCCTCCTGCTCCTGGTTGTGCCAGGGCACCTGGCCTCCGCGCGGTTCGAGGACGACATATCCCATGGCGAATCCCTTTGCGGCGATCGGCTGGCCGCCCTGGCCCACGAGGCCGCGGGTCCAGCGGCGGGCCGGAAAAGTGCGGCCGGAGATCCGGGCTATATCGGCGATTGTCATGCGGAGGAGGCTGGGACGCGCGCCCCCGCATTTCAAGCCGCCAGACCCGAGCGCGCGAGGAGGGCGTTCAAGTCCGGGTCGCGGCCCATGAAATCGCGGAACAGCGTGGCCGGATCCTCGGCATTCCCCCGGCTCAGGATCCTGGATACAAACTCGGCTCCCACTTTCGCGTTGAAAATTCCCTCGGACCGGAACCGGGTGAAGGCGTCGGCATCGAGCACCTCCGCCCATTTGTAGGAGTAGTATCCGGCCGCGTAGCCCACGGGCTCGGCGAAAACATGGGTGAACCGCTTCACGACGGTCGGCGCGGGCGGCTCCGCCGGAATCAGGCACTCGGCTATGGCCGCCCGGAGAAGCGGCTCGACATCCGGCGCCGATGCAAACTCCGGCGTCCGGGTATGCAGCAGCATGTCCAGCTTTGCGAGCGAGACCTGCCGCATCGCCGCGCAGGCCGTGCGAAACGTCCGCGCCGCGGTCATCTTCCGGAACAGCACGTCCGGAATCGCCGCCCCCGTTTCGTGGTGGCGGGCAAACAGGTCGAGGCTCTCGCGCTCCCAGCACCAGTTTTCCATGATCTGGGAAGGCAGCTCGATGAAGTCCCAGGCAACGTTGACGCCGTTCAGGGACTTTATCTCGACCTCGCCCAGCAGGTGATGGATCAGGTGGCCGAACTCGTGAAAGATGGTCTCCACCTCGCGGTGGGTCAGCAGGGCCGGGCGGCCGGACGAAGGAGCCGTCAGGTTCCCGCAGATGAGCCCCAGGTGGGGCTCCCTCGTGCCATCGGGTCGGGGGCCCCCGGTCTGGAGGTAGTTCATCCAGGCTCCCCCGCGCTTGGACTCGCGCGGATGCCAGTCGGCGTAGAAGGACCCCACGTGGCGCCCGCCCGCGTCACGGACTTCGTAGCAGCGGACCTCCGGATGCCACGTCTCCACTCCGGGGCATTCGACGATGCGCAGGCCGAACACCCGGTTCGCCAGTTCGAACAGGCCGGAGACCACCCGGTCCATTGGAAAATAAGGCCGCAGCTCCTCCGCGTCGAAATCGTGGCGGGCCCGGCGGAGCTTCTCGGACCAGTATCCCAGTTCCCATGGGGCGAGCCGTCCGGCGGCGGCACCCGGCGCCCCCAAAACCGAGGAGGCCCGCTTGAATTCCTCCAGCGCGGCGCACTCAAGGGCGAAGGCCGCGGCGCAGCGGGAGCGGAAATCCTCGATGAATTCCAGGGCCCTTCTCCCGGATTTCGCCATGCGCCTTTCAAGAACGGAATCCGCGAAATGGGCCTTTCCAAGCAACGAGGCCTTCTCGGCCCGCAGGGCGAGAATCCGGCTGATCAAGGACGTGTTGTCATGCGGCGCGGCCGCGCCAACGGCGGCCGAGGCGGACCACATCCTTTGCCTCAGGCCCGCGTCCTCGGCGTAGGTCATGAAGGGCTCCTGGGAGGGAGCGTGGAGGGTGAACCGCCACACGGGCCTGGCCGCCGTGCCGAGCCCCTTTGATTCGGCGCTCCGCCGGGCGGCCGCCTTTGCGTGGGCCGGAAGCCCGGCGAGCCGGGCCTCGTCGTCGACAAGCATCTCCCATGCGTTTGTCGCATCCAGGACGTTTTCCGAGAACTTCTGGGTCAGCCCGGCCAACTCCGTCTGGAGCGCCTCCAGCCTGGCCTTCGACTCGGGAGGGAGATCGGCCCCGGCCTCCCTGAAATCGGCAAGCGTCTCTTCCATGAATCGCCGGTGGATTCCCCGAAGGGAGGCCGCCGCCGGCGACCCTGCGACCGCCTTCAGGCGGCGCCACAACTCCCCGTTCAGGCGAATCCTCGCAAAAAAGGCCGAGACTCCCGGCAGCAGGGCGTTGTGAGCCGCCCGCAACTCCGGGGAATCGGCGACGGAAAGGAGATTGGTGACCTTCGCCCAGGCTCCGTTCAGCTCATCGACAGAGTCCTCGAGCGCCAGGAACGTGTTCGCGTAGTCGGCGGATTCCAGGTCTCTCGAGGCGATGACATCGATGGCCGCCTGCGCCCGGGCGATCGCCCCGGAGATTGCCGGCCCGGCCCGCCCGGGCGTCAGCTGCGACCAGCGGATTTCGAGGGAAGGATCGAGGTAGGGATTCTCAGGCACGCCCGGCAGTCACCGCACTCGACCGGCGGATGTCAAGTGCCGGGCGTCCGGGCCCGGCTGCGCGATTCAAGGCGGCCGACCGGGCCCCAGCCCGGCCTCGAAGCGGTAGAACGACCAGCTCGCGGTCACGCCGTCGGGCGAGCGGAATCTTTCATCGTAGTCGCGCAGATGCCGCCGGAGCCGGCCCGCGGCATACCGGCGGTGCGGCGCCCCGCCGACGTCATGAAGCGAGCGAAGAAGGGCGAGGGCCGACGGATAGCGGAAGACCCTTTTCTCGCATTGGTCGCGCAGCAGCCGGAGACCGGCGCCGGAAAGATGCGAGCGCCACTCCTCCTGCGTCCTCCAGACGAGCGGCGACGCCTCGCCGGCCAATGCGTTCCACTCGGCGAGGCTGCCCGCAGCGAGCACGCCGCAGAGCACACGGCCGCCGGGCGCGAGGCGGTTCCGCCAGGCCATGAACACCTCCGCCGGGTCGGCGGCCCATTGCAGCATGCTGCTTGAGAATATCCAATCCCAGGGGCCGCCCGACGGATGTTCGGCCTCCATCTGGATCCAATTCGCCTCCGGGACGCCCGCCCGGCCGACCCGGCACATTTCCGGCGACAGGTCGGAGGCCGTGACGGAGCCGTTCCACGGAAACAGGCGCCGGGTGAAAAGGCCCGTGCCCGCGCCGATTTCCAGGGCGCTCCCCGAACGCACCGGGGGCAGCCATCCGGAAAGCCATTCGGCCATCGCCGCCTGCACTCCGGAGCGCGCCCCGTAGGTTCGCGATGCCCGGCTGAAGCTCGCAGCGACGGCCGGTTGCCTGCCCGCTCCCAGGGCGGACATGGCCGGCGCTGATTTTGCAGGTGAAGGCATCGCTACCCTCGACTCCCGTCCGCAGCCCCATCGGGCGGGTTTGCCGCAAATGCCGAGAACGCGCGCATCAGCGCCCCGGGGTGGTGGGTGGCGCCGGGCAGCGCGATTATCCGCGGATCCAGGGCGTGCAGCCGGGCCGAGTCGAGCAGCGGGTCGTCCGTCCCGCACCAACCGACCCAGCCCTCGGGCAGGACGGGATCGACCCGAACTGTCTCCAACTGCCCAAGCCCCCAGGCCAGTTCAAGCCGTCCATCGCCCGAAGCGGCCAAGGTGCCTGTCCCCGCTTGCGCGGCCCAATCGACCTTCGGGATGTCCCCAAGGCCGGCCCGGCGGTGGAACTCCCCGATCGCCAGCCCCCGGTCCTGCCGCAGGCGCCTTGCCAGGATCCGGACCTCGACGCGCGGTATCCGGCCCCCGAGGTTTTCCTCGCTTGGAAAGGCGAAGATGGGAGCCAGCAGGGCCACCCGGCCCAGCGCATTCGCGCGCGGGGCCTGGCCGATCAAAAGCAGGGATCCAAGCGAGTAGCCGGCAACCCAATCGAATGGCGCGCGCGCTTCCAGCTCACCCACCGCATTGGGCGACGGCCTTGCAAAGACGTGGATCGCAGCCGGAAAAGCGGCGTGCGCGAGGGTCGCGAACCAATCCTCCGGCACGGCCCAGCCGAGCAGCCATCCGATCCTCACCGCCTCTCCCTCCATTCCGCCATCGCCTTCGCGACGCGCGCCAGGTCTTCCGCAGTGTGGGTGCGCTTCATCGAAAGCCGCAGGCGGCTCGTTCCCGAGGGCACCGTCGGCGGGCGCACCGCCCCGACAAAAATCCCCGCCTCCCGCAGGTCGGATGCGAGCGAAACCGCGGCATCCTCGCCCCCCATCCGGACCGGAATGACCGGCGACTCGCCGCCGGGCACATCCCAATCGTCCTCGCGCAGAATGGCCCGGAAGCGGCGCGAGGCATCCTGCCATCCGGCCTGCCCGGATGCGGCAAGCTCCCGCACCCGGCCCAGGGCGGCCAGAGCCCCGGCCGCATTGGCCGGCGGCACGGCCGTCGAATAGATGAATTCCCCGGCCTTGTTGACCAGGGCGTCGCGCACCGAAGCGTCCCGAAACAGAGTGTAGGCGCCTCCCGATGCGAGCGTCTTGCCCAGGGTGCCGACAAGAACATCCACACTTCCCTGAACCGCCGCGGCGCGGGCAAGTCCCGCGCCCTCAGGTCCGTACCATCCGAGCGCGTGCGCCTCGTCCAGGATCCAGCAGAAGCCGTGGCGCCGCTTGAGCTCCGCCATGCGGGCCATGTCCGGGTAGTCGCCGTCCATGCTGAAAACGCTTTCCGTCACGACAAAGGCCGGCCGTCCCGCGGCATCCGGCCCGGCGAGGGCGCCTTCGAGCCGATCCAGGTCGAGATGCGGATACCGGTGGATTCGAACCCCGCTGTGCATCAGGCCGGCGATCATGCTGTGATGAATGAGCCGGTCGGCCAAAACGAGATCGTCCTTCCGGGGAAGCGTTCCCAGAACGGCGCAATTGGCGGCATAACCGCTCGTCCAAAGAAGCCCGAAGGGAAGCCGGTGCCACGCGCAAAGGCCCTCCACCAGCTCCTCGTGCGGCCTGCGCCACCCGGTGATGAGCGGCGAGGCGGATGCCGAGGCGCCATGTTCCCGCGCCGCTTCGGCGACCGCCGCGACGACGGCGGGATCGCGCGCGAGCCCCAGGTAATCGTTGTCGGCAAGATTGATGGCGCCGTCCGGGAGCACCGTCACGCGGAGCCATCGCCTCTGGTTCCTCCTTTCCCGGTCCGCAAGCGCCGACTCGCAGCGTTTTGCGCAAAAACCCGGCCCGGCTTCGCCATCCTCCCGGACGGGCGGCCGTGCGTCTGCTTCCGAAAGTGTCTCGAGCAATTCCCTGGACTGGCGCGCCTCCGATTCCCGGAATCCCAGCTCCCCCCAGATGGGAACCCCCGAGTCCCCGAGGCCGCTCCGGTTGGACCCGGCCACCTCCGGGTCGACGGGCGAGACGGCGTTGAGCCAGACCCCGGCCGGCAGTCCCGCCTGAACCGCGCGGCCGAACGCAAGCCGCCCCTGGTTGATTGCGCCTATGCGGTCCGCAACCACGATGACGACGGCTGCTGCGCCGACGGCCGCGGCAAAGTCCGCCCAATCCCGGCCGTCATCGTCGATCGGGGAGGCGATGCCGCCAGCGCCCTCGAAGATGCGCCAGTCGCAGGGGGGAAGCGCCCGCGCCAGCCCGAGGAGGATCTCGAGCGATATTTCCCGGCCGGCCAGCGCCGCGGATGCGGCGGGTGCAAGCGCCCGGGGAAATGAGGCAAGCGTGTGGGCGTCGATACCGCGACCCCCGGCCAGCCGCTGCGCGCGCAGCGCGTCGCCCTCGACGCCGCCTACCGCGCCCGTCTCGACCGCCTTCACTATCTGGATTCTGTCCCCCGGCGTTCCTGCCAGGAGGCGCGCCAGCGCGGCCACGGCGTGCGTCTTTCCGACGCCCGTGTCAGAGCCGGTTACCAGTATCGTTCGCATAGGCCTCGGCTTGCGGTTGCGCCGCCAGCGGATGCAGGCCCAGCCTGTTCAACAGGCGCATGTCTTCCGATCGTTCCGGGTTGGGCGTCGTCAGAAGCTTGTCGCCGAGAAAGATGCTGTTTGCGCCCGCGATGAAGCAAAGCGCCTGGGCCTCGTCGGACATCGCCGTCCGCCCGGCCGACAGCCGGACCATGGCGCGCGGCATCAGGATCCGGGCCGTGGCAATGATGCGGACAAACTCGAAGACATCGACAGGCGCCCGCTCGGAAAGCGGCGTGCCCGCGACGGGGACCAGGGCGTTGATCGGCACCGAGTCGGGCTGGGGATCCAGGGCCGCGAGTTCCGCCAGCAGCTTCAGGCGGTCCTCCACGCTCTCCCCCATCCCGAGGATTCCGCCGCTGCAAACCTGCAATCCCGCCTCGCGGACCGCCGCCAGGGTCTCGAGCCGCTCGTCGTAGGTCCTCGTCGTGATGATTTCCGGATAATATTCCCGGGAAGTGTCCAGATTGTGGTTGTAGACGGCGCAGCCCGCCTCCTTCAGCCGCGCAGCCTGGTCCGGCGTCACCATTCCAAGCGTGCAGCAGACCTCGAGGCCCAGCGAGGAGACGCCGCGCACGGTCTCGAGGACCGAATCGAACTGCGGGCCGTCGCGCACCTCGCGCCACGCCGCGCCCATGCAAAAGCGCGATGCGCCGCCCGTCCGCGCGCCTCGCGCGGCCTCGACCACGGCCTGCGTGTCCATCAGCGGCTCCGGCTCGACGCCAGTCGCGTACCGCGAGGCCTGCGGGCAGTACTTGCAGTCCTCCGGGCAGCGGCCCGTCTTGATCGACTGGAGCGTGCAGAGCTGCACGCCCGCGGGGTCGTGATGGAGCCGGTGCGTCTGCTGCGCGCGGAGGATGAGTTCGGGCAGCGGAAGGGAATAGATTTCGCGGATCGATTCGAGGTTGTGATGGGACATGGATGGTTGCGCTTTAAGCTTCAAGGTGCGGTTGCGTCGTCGATCGCCGCCGCCGTGCGCCGCACGAGTTCGGCGAGTTCGGCCTCGTCGAGGCAAAGCGGCGGCACGATAAGGAGCGAATCGCCGAGCGGACGGAGCAGGAGGCCGTGCGCCCGGGCCCGAAGACAGACACGAAGGCCCAGCCGATGATCCGGTTTTTCCCGCCTTCGCTCCCTTGCCGCATCCAGGTCGATCGCCGCGGCCATGCCCCGCTGCCGGATCTCGGACACGAACGGATGGCCTGCAAAGGCCTTGTCGAGCAGCCGCCCGAACGAATCGATCCGGCGCCGGAGGATGCCGCCCTCGGTCATCGGGCGAAGCTTGCGGATGTTCTCGAGGGCCACGGCGGCCGCCAGGGGATTGCCTGTGAAAGTGTGGCCGTGGAAGAATGCCCGCCGGCTTTCGTGCGAGCCGAGAAACGCATCGAAGATTTCCTCGCGGGCAAGCGTGGCCGAGAGCGGGAGGTAGCCTGCGGTGAGCCCCTTGGCGAGGCAGAGGAAATCGGGCGAAAGGCCCTCGTCCCTGCAAACCAGCATCGGCCCAAGCCTGCCGAATCCCACGAACACTTCGTCCAGAATGAGGTGAACACCGCTCGCCCGGCATCGTTCGGCGACGGCGGAGACAAATCCCCGGGGTTGCAGGCGCATGCCCGCCGCGCCCTGGATCGAGGGCTCGAGTATCAGGCAGGCCGTGCGGTCGGCGCGCTCCGCGAGGAGGGCGTCCAGGGCGCCGAGGCTCGCCGACGAATCCGCCTCCCTGACAATTCCGTTCCATTCCCTGCAGCGCGGAGCGGGAAAATGCTCCGCGGGAAAACACCAGGATCGGAAACGATCGTGGAAGAACCCGCTGTCGCCCGCCGCCATCGCGCCAAAGGTGTCGCCGTGGTAACCCTCCGCCATCCCAATCACCCCTCGCTTCTCCGGGCGGCCCGTGAGCTGCCAGTACTGGAAGGAGAGCTTGAGGGCCACTTCGACAGCCCCGGCCCCGTTGTCGCTGAAGAACACGCGGCCCAGGCCCGGCGGGGCGAGTTCCACAACCACTTGCGCAAGTTCCGCGCCCGCGGGATGGGTGAGTCCGAGCATGGTTGAATGCGCGACCCGGCCGAGCTGGCGAACGAGCGCGGCATTCAGGTCCGGATCGTTGTGCCCATGGACATTTGTCCAAATTGACGCATTGCCGTCGAGATAGCGCCTCCCCTCCGTATCCGTGAGCCAGCCGCCCCGGCCCGACGCAATCGCAAGCTGCGGAAGACCCAGATATTCCTCCATTTGCGTGAATGGATGCCAGACATGCCGGCGGTCCGCCGCCTGGGTGCTTTCCCCAAGGGCGTCCAAATACGGTGCTATTGGCTCGACCGGCATGGCATTGGAAGCCTGCCGGACGGCCCTCCAAAGACAAGCGCGTTTTGTTAAGGAGCCCCGAAGCGTTTACTTAACAACTACTGCGCCGCGGACACCGGATTACCTCCGGCTGCTAAGGTTGATCCCCGTCGTTCCCAATCGCCTCGACCGGACATCCTTCCAGAGCCTCCATGCAAAGGGAAACGTCCTCTTCGGTCGTCGGCTGCTTGAACACGTAGGAATAGCCGCCTTCGTCGTTCCGGGTGAAAAACGCCGGAGCGGTCTCACGGCAAAGATCGCAGTCGATGCACTGCTGATCGACAAAGAATTTTCCTGCTGTGTTTGTCGCCCACTTGTCCGACTTATTGGCCATAATAGCTCAACAGAAAGCATTCGCCATGTGGGGCTGTCAAGCGGCTTGCGTCTTGTCTTTGGAGGGTCTTGCCATAGTTTTCGAATAGAAATGCTCTACGACCGGCCGTACATGCAGGACACCCGCCCCGGAGGCAGGACCACGGTCCTGGGATGGCTCATGGCCGCGATCGTGGCCGGCTATCTCCTCCAGGCGGTTGTCGCGCGGATTTTCGACGGCGGCGAGCTTGTGGAGCGGATGTTCGCCCTGACACCCGCCGCTTTGCGTTCCGGGCACGTCTGGACGCTGTTCACCTACGGTTTTCTGCACGCCCAGGGGTTGCATCTGCTCCTCCACGTCGCGGTCAATCTTCTCGGGCTGTTTTTTCTCGGGCGGGCGCTGCTTCCGGTCCTGGGTGAGCGGCGGTTCCTGATCGTCTACAGCGCGGCGGTGGTCCTGGGCGGGGCCGTGTGGGCCGCAGTGAACTGGCACGCGGGCGCCGAACTGATCGGGGCGTCGGCGGGTGTGATGGCCCTTTTCATAGTCTTTGCCTGCTTCTACCCGAACCAGGAGATGACCTTCCTCCTGTTCTTCATTGTCCCGGTTACGATCAAGCCCAAGTACCTCGCGTACGCGGCCGTGGCCGTGGATCTGGTGGGATGCCTCGCCTATGAGGTGACGGGGAGTTCCTCGCCTTTCGGCTACGCCCATTCGGCCCACCTGGGGGGCATGGCGGCGGGCTGGCTCTATTTCCGGTTCGTTCACGGGTCGTCCTGGCGCCTGCCGTCCCGCCGCGGGACGGTCGAGCTGCCCAAGTGGATGAAGAATTCCCAGAAGTCCGGCGCCGCGGCCCCGTCGTTCAAGGTCAATATCGGAACCCGGGAAAATCTTCGCGCCGAAGTCGATCGCATCCTCGACAAGATCAACAGCAAGGGATTCGGCGCACTGACGGCCGAGGAGAAGCGCCTCCTGGACGAAGCGCGCGACCTCCTCAGCAGGCGGTAGCCCTTGGACCGCCCGGTTTCGTCCCCGCTGCGCGCGGCGATCGCCGCCGCCCACCCCGAGTTTCCCGCGGAGCGGATCGGCCCGGCCGCCTGGCCCCGGTTGGAGCGCCTGGCCGAGGCAAGCCCGATCTATGCCCAGGTGATCGTCAACCGCCCCGAGGTTTGTTTCTGGCTGGAAGAAGAGCGCAATCTCGCCACGACCTACCGATTCCGGGCCCTGCGCGACGAATGGCAGGCATTCGCCGGCGGCGGGGATGCCGGCCCGGGAGGCGACGATTCGAGAGTCGGGCTTCTGCGGCGCTGGCGCCGCCTCATGTCGCTTCGAATCGCCTATAGAAGCGTCAACGGGTTCGCCGACGAGCAAACGACCGTTGGAGAGCTCAGCCGGCTGGCGGAGTTCTGCCTCGGGGAGTGCCACGGGATCGCGTCCAGGCGGCTCAGGGAGCGGTTCGGGACACCCTGGGACGAGTTTGCGAACAGGCCCGCGCGCTTCTGCGCGCTCGCCCTCGGCAAGCTGGGCGGCGGCGAGCTGAATTTCTCATCGGACATCGATCTCATCTTCTGCCACGAGGGCGAGGGGTGCTGCCGGCGGGACGGCGCCCCGATGAGCGCATCGAACATCGAGTTCTTCACGAAGCTCGCGGAAAACATGACAGGGCTTCTCGGCACGGCGACTGCCGACGGTTTCCTTTTCCGGGTGGACGTGCGCCTGCGGCCGGAGGGCGCGTGGGGCGCCCTCGTCCCCTCGCTTTCCGCAATCGAGAATTACTACGCCACCGCCGGGCAGACCTGGGAACGCCTGGCGCTCCTGAAGGCCCGGCCGGTCGCGGGCAACCTCGAGCTTGGCTCCGAACTTCTCGAGGACCTGCACAGTTTCCGCTATCCGCGCCATCCGCCACCTTCGCTTCTCGCGGAAGTGGCGTCCATGAAGCGGCGCACCGAGCGCGAGATCGTTGGATCGGAGGCGCTCGACCGGGACCTCAAGCGCGGGCCCGGCGGAATCCGCGAGATCGAGTTCATCGCGCAGTCGCTCCAGCTCCTCAATGCCGGGCGCTACCCTTTCCTGCAGACCCACTCGACGACGGTTGCGCTCGAGCAGCTCGCCAGGTACGAACTGCTCGATTTCCGGGACGCCCGGTTCCTCACGGACGCGTACTGGCACCTGCGCCGCGTCGAGCACCGGCTTCAGATGCGGGACGAGCGCCAGACTCACGAACTCCCTGTCGACCCGCGCGAGCTGGAATCCCTGGCATCGACTCTTGGCTTTGAGTCGGTGCCCGCCTTCCTGGATGACCTCCAGTCGAGGCGGCTGCGCATCCAATCGCTTTTCGGCGGATTGTTCTCCGACCGGGTTGTCGACGCCGAATTCGAGGCCTGGTGGGATTTCTTCACCAGCGACACGATTCCCGCGATCGCCGCCGACCGGATCCAGCGCTGGTTTGGCGCAGAGCCCGATGCGGCCGCAGTGCTGCGGGTCTTTGGCAGCGGCGACCACCGGATGCAGGTGACGCCCGGGCTTGTCACCGACTTCCTGAACCTTGCCAATGGATTCGACGGCCTGTTTCCGGAACTGGCGCGGCCCCTGGTGGCGCTCACTCGGCTCGCCCGCTGCGCCGAGAGATACGGCACCCGCCGGCAGTTCCTGAACCAGTGCGCCTCGAATCCCCAGCTCCTCAGGGTGCTCGCTCTTCTCTGCGACCGGAGCGCCTACGGTGTCGAGCTGCTGATTGCGCACCCGGAGATCCTGGAGGAGGTCCTGAGGCCGGAGATTCTCCGGCGGAGAAAGGACTCGCGCGACCTGGCCGCGGAAATGGCCGAGGGGGCCCCTGCCGCAAAGCCGGCCTTTGCGGACTGGCTCTGGCTTTACGCGCGGGCCGAGGAACTGCGTTACACGATCGGCGAACTGCTCGGGTTCATGACCCGGGTCGAGGTCGAAGCCGCGCTGACGCGGCTCGCCGATGCGGTGCTGGCCAGGCTTTGCGACGGGACGGGCCTGCTCGTCGTGGCGCTGGGCAAGTACGGCGGATGCGAGCTGGCTCCCGGTTCGGATCTCGACCTGCTTTTCGTCGGCCCCGAAGGGGCCGGGGCCGCCGGCGCCGCGGAGGTCGGCAGAATCCGGCAGATTCTGCATCCGGGCGGTCCTCTCGGGCCCACGTTCGCCGTCGATTTGAGGCTTCGCCCCCACGGCGATGCGGGACCGCTGGCGACGACCCTTTCCTCCCTGCGCGCGTATCACGCGGACGGAGCCCAGTCCTGGGAGCGGCAGGTGCTCCTGCGGGCCCGCATCGTCTGCGGCCCCGCAGCCCTCGCGGCCGAATTCCAGGCCTGGGTCGGACACCGGCTTTTCGCGGAGGGCCTTTCCGACACCGACCGCCGCGCGATCTGGGCCATGCGGGCCCGGATCGAAAAGGAACGCGATGTTGTCGCGCCTCCTGAAAGGGCCTTCAAGACGGGAGCCGGCGGACTCGTCGACATCGAATTCTTCGCGCAGACACTCCAGCTCGAGCACGGGGGGTCCCGCCCGGGCTTGCGCCAGGCCGGGACGCGGCAGGCGATCCGGGCCATCGGTGCGGAAGGCCTTGCGGCGCCCGCCGAGGTTAAAGCGCTCCTGGACAACTTCGAGTTCCTGAAAAGCCTCGAGTTCGTGATCCGGCGCGACGCCCACCAGGGGGTGTCTGTCCTGGGTGCGACGCCGGCCGACCGCGCCCCGGTCGCGTTCTGGCTCGGCTACAAGGATGAGTCCGCGTTCTGGAACGAGCATGTGCGCCGGCTGCGGGAGACCCGCTCAATCCTCCATCGCGCCCCCCATGCCCTGCTGTGACATACCTATGTCCCAGCAGGGCACTACTATCACGCGTACCGCCTTGAAACCCGCCCATTTGCGTGAAACATTGCCCCGCCTCCCTACTCTATAATCACCTGATGATGTTCACTGCCGCCCTCCGCCGATTCGGGCTTGCGATTCTCTCGCTGGCCCTAGCGCCCTGTGCCTCGACCCTGTCCGCAGCGGACCGCACCTTCACGACCACTCCCAGCCTCGCGACCGAGGCGACGACGCTCGTCAAGCTGCTTGAACTATACCACTACAACCGCGCGAATGTCCGTTCGAGCGACTACTCCGAGGTCATCCCCGACTACATGGCCGCCCTCGACGGCCAGCATATGTTCTTTCTCGGGAGCGATAAGAAATCGTTCACGACCAAGTACAACGGACCGACCGTGTACTCTCAGGTGGCCTACCAGGGGGACATCGACGCCGCGTATGAGATCTACGACATCTATGCGAATCGCGTCCAGTCGCGCATCAACTGGATCTTCGGCGAACTGAAGAAGCCGATCGACCTTGAAGGGAATGAGACTTTTGCCGCGGACAGGACAAAGGCCGAGTGGCCGGCCACGGCGGCCGATTCCGACGACCTCTGGCGCCTGCGCCTGAAGTTCGAGCTGATCGGGGAGCTTCTGAGCGCCAAGGTGAAGGATGTCTCCGC
>CAZSEH010000041.1:0-3795 GCA_964605835.1 uncultured Opitutaceae bacterium | reverse complement strand
GGCGGCCGCGGATTCGAAGCCGACGGAAATCGCGGCGAACCCTCCGAAGCCGGCCACGCCTGTCGATCCGGTCGCGAAGGCCAAGGAGACCGTCCGCAAGCGGTATGAACGCATGCTCAAGAACATGGGCGATATCGAGGGAGGCGACCTGGCCGAACTTTACCTGACGAGCATCGCCTCCCTTTACGATCCGCACTCGAATTACTGGTCGGCCGCGGACTACGAGGAATTCGGAATCCAGATGAAGCTTCAGCTCGTCGGCATCGGCGCCGTCCTCCAATTGAAGGACGATTACTGCACGATCGAGGAACTTGTCCCGGGCGGGCCCGCGGATCTCGGCCATCAGCTAAAGCCGGGCGACAAGATAATCGCCGTCTCCCAGGAGAACAAGGAACCGGTCGACATCATCGGGATGAAGCTCCGGAAGGTCGTCGAGATGATCCGCGGCGAGAGGGGAAGCCGGGTCCACCTCACAGTCGAGCCTTCCGGCTCCAACGACGCCTCCGCGCGCAAGCAGATCGTCATCACGCGCGATGTCGTCAAACTCAATTCGGCCCGCGCCCATGCGGGACTTTTCCAGGTGCCCGATGCCGGAGGGAAGACAGTCCCGATCGGCGTCATTACCCTTCCGGAGTTCTATGGGCCGGCGGACGACGCCCAGGCTGCGGCCGAAAAAAGCAGCGCATCGCAGGACGTCGCAGCCCTGATCGCCCAATTGAAGACCCAGGGCGTGAAGGGGATGGTGCTCGATCTGCGGCACAACGGCGGCGGCTTCCTGGGCGAGGCGATCAATCTCGCGGGCCTTTTCATCCCGCGCGGCCCTGTCGTCCAGGTGGTCGACAGCACGGGCGACAAGCAGGTGGACAGCAGCGACAACGCAACGGTCGCCTACGACGGCCAATTGGCCGTTCTGACGGACCGGTTCAGCGCCTCCGCCTCGGAAATCGTCGCCGGGGCGCTCCAGAACTACGGCCGCGCAATCGTGATCGGCGACAGTTCGACCCACGGCAAGGGCACCGTCCAGCAGGTCATCGAGATGAAGAACCTCACCCGCGAACTTGCGATGTCCAAGGACAAGACAGGGGCGGCGAAGATCACGATCCAGAAGTTTTACCTTCCCAACGGTTCCTCGACCCAGCTCAAGGGGGTTGTCGCGGACATCGCCCTCCCCTCGATCGACGACTCGCTGCCGATAGGGGAGTCGAGCCTGCAGCATGCGCTGATCTGGGACCGCAAGCCGAGCGCGCCATCATTCTCAGGCCAGGCGCTCGATGCCAGGGTGCTCGCTTCGCTGCGCGAGAAAAGCCTCTCCCGCCAGTCCAGGCTGCCCGAATTCGCCTATCTGAAGAAGGACGTCGACTGGTTCAAGTCCCGCCAGGAGCAGAAACTCGTCCTGCTGAACCTCGACGAGCGGCGAAAGCAAAAGTCGGGGGACGACGCCTTCATCAAGGAGATAAAGGCCGAACGCGAGGAACTGGCAAAGACCGACTATCCCCACTCGGAGTTCTGGGTCGCGCCCAAGCCGCCTCCCAGGATCAAGGCGCCCAAGACCGCGGACGACGGTTCCGTTGCCAATCCCGACGACAACGAGGACGACGACACGTCCCTCAGCACGGACGAGGACGAGCCCTACCCGAAGATGGACGTCTATCTGCGCGAGACGCTGCGCATCATCGACGACGCGATCAATCTGGGCAGCGACCACGAATATTGGGTCAGCGACCATGCGCCGCTGACGGTGGCCGGCAAGAGCTGACTCAGACAGTGGCGAGGAGGTACCGGGGGCGACCGGATAAGTCCGGGAGGGATTCGATGGATGACCAGCCGCACTCGGCGGCGATCGGGCGGAGCCGGGCGTGCTGATCCGCGCCGGTCTCCAGGGCGAGCAGGCCCCCGGGCGCCAGGTGGGCGGGGGCCTCCCTGAGGATCGCGCGAATGTCGGCGATGCCGTCCTCGCCGGCGACGAGCGCTGCGGCCGGTTCGTGGTCGCGCAACTCCGGCGCTGAACCGGCGAGTTCGGCCGGGGAAAGATAGGGGGGATTGGCGACCACGAGATCGAACCGGGCGTCCGCGGCGAGCGCCCCGAACCAGTCGGACTTGAGAAACGAGACCCGGCCGTCCAATCCGGCCGCAGCCGCGTTCTCGCGGGCCAGCTCCAGGGCCTGTTCGCTCGAGTCTATGGCCGTCACCGACGCCCCCGGCCACTTCCGGGCCAGTGCGAGCGCAATCGCCCCGGTTCCCGTTCCCAGGTCGAGGATGCTCCCCGGCGGCGAATCGGAGCGCCGACCGACGATCGTTTCGACAAGAAACTCGGTCTCCGGCCGCGGAATCAGCGCCCTCCTGTCGACCTTCAGCGTGAGGCCGGAAAACTCGACGTGGCCGATCAGGTACTGCAGGGGTTCCCGCTGCCCGCGCCTGCGGACAAGCGAACGGATGCTCTCGGCCTCCGCATCGGACAGGGATCGCTCGAACTGAAGGTAGAGCTGCATTCGCGCCAGACCGAGGGCATGGCCCGCTAGCAGCTCCGCATTGAGCCGGGGCGATTCGATGCCCTTGCCGGCGAAGAATTCGGCCGTTTTCCGGACAACCTCGAGAACGGTGAGCATCACCAATTCGTTCAGTCGTCCACGGGGGTCCCGCGGGCGGGCGCGTACTCCTGCCCTGTCAGCGCCGCGAGCCTCGCGTCGTGATCGGCCCTCCGCAGCGCCGCGATGACCGGCCCGAGCGCCCCCTCCATGATCTGGGGAAGGCTGTAGAGTGTGAGGCCGATCCGGTGGTCGGTCATCCTGTTTTGCGGAAAATTATACGTGCGGATCCGCTCGCTGCGGTCGCCCGAGCCGATCTGGTTCTTCCGTTCCGCGGCGTACCGGGCGTGCTCCTCGTCCTCCCGCAGCTTGAGGAGCCTCGAACGCAGGACCGTCAGCGCCCTGGCCTTGTTCTTGATCTGGGAGCGCTCGTCTGCGCACGAGACGATGAGCCCGGTCGGCCTGTGAAGGACCTGGACCGCCGAGTCCGTCGTGTTCACCCCCTGCCCTCCCGGCCCGCTCGCCCGGCTCACCGTGATCTCGAGTTCGGACGGGTCGATCTGCACCTCCACCTCCTCGGCCTCGGGCAGGACGGCGACCGTCACGGTGGATGTGTGGATGCGCCCGTTCGCCTCCGTCACAGGGACGCGCTGGACGCGATGGACTCCGCTTTCGAACTTGAGCTGCTTGTACACGTCGGTCCCCAGGACGAGGAAGATCACTTCCTTGAAGCCGCCCCGCTCGGACACGCTGCTGCTCATCGGCTGGACCTTCCAGCCCTGGGCGTCGGCGAACTTCTGATACAGTCGCGTGAGCTCGGCCGCGAAAAGCGCGGCCTCCTCGCCCCCGGTTCCCGCGCGGATCTCCATGACCGTGTTGCGCGAGTCGGTCGGATCCGGCGGAATCATCGCCAGGAGCACCGCCTGGCGGAGCGCGTCAAGGCGCCGGGCTAGATCGGGCAGCTCGGCGAGCGCGAGCTCGCGCATCCCCGCGTCGGCGGCCGGGTCCCGGGCCAGCTCCCTCGCATCCCGCTCCTCGGCCTCGAGCTTCATGCACCGGTCGTAGTCCTCCGCAAGTCGCTGGAGCTTCTGGTGCTCGCGGGTCACTTCGGCGGCCCGCCGCGGGTTCGCGTAGAAGGACGGGGACGCGAGCTGGGCGGCGAGTTCCTCCAGGCGGCGCCGGAAAGGCATGATGTCGGGCAGTTGTTCCATGCGCAGACGATGAATAGATGCTTTGCCCCACCCCAGTGGCAAGCTTCGCCCGAGCCCAA
>CAZSEH010000040.1:0-32069 GCA_964605835.1 uncultured Opitutaceae bacterium | reverse complement strand
ACCCGGATCTTGAGCGGATCCCAGCTGTGGTCGGTGTTCATGTCGAACCAGAGCATGTCGGGATGGTATTTATCGATGGTCTCGATTCTCTTGGCGACCCAGTCGTGCATGAATTTGACCCGGGCCTTCTCGCTTCGGTCGGCGACGTTGTAGAAATCGGCCCATTTCGGGTCGTACTGGTCGCTGCCGGGCAGGGGGGGGATGAAGTAGAAATGGAAGGCGGAGTGGTCGGAAATGCCGGTCTTGAGCCCGACTTTCTCGACCGCCTTGATCAGATCGCCGTCGAGATCGCGGTGGGGCCCGTAATTCTTCGCGTTGTAGGGGTTGATCGCGCTGTCCCAGTTGGAAAAGCCGTCGTGATGCTCGCCCGGCGCGAGGACATACTTGGCGCCCGCCTTCCTGAAGAGGGCGGCCCAGGCGTCGGGATCCCACTTGGCCGCGGTGTACATCGGAAGAAAATCCTTGTAACCGAACTTGGTCGGCGGGCCGAAGTGCTCGGTGTGCCACTGCACGACGCCCCCGCCCTTGGGCCCCTTGCCGGCTCGGTCTCCGGCGAGAACCTCGCCGCCGTACATGTAGCGGACGTACCATTCGCTGGCGTGGGCCGGAACCGAGTAGATGCCCCAGTGCATCATGATGCCGAACTTTCCGTCGCGGAACCAGTCGGGGTCCTTGTAGTTTTCCTGGATCGACTGCCAGCTCTCCTTGAACGGTCCGGCGGGGATGGCGGGGATGTCCTTCAAGGCCGCCGCGACCATCTCCGGGGTGTCGCGGGGAGGCCGGGCGCCCGCCTTGGAACTGTTGGCCGGGGGCTTGATGACGCTGGTTTCCTCCACGGGAGGGGCGGCAGGAGCGGCGGTCTGGGCGCGGACCGGGGAAGCGGGCGCCAAAAGAAAGGCGGCGGCTCCTGTGGCGACGAGCAATTGCGCGGCGCGGCGGACAATGGGTTTCACGGGGTTCATGGGTGCGTTGCTTTTGTGCGGTACAAAATCGTTCATGCGCCGAGAACGCCCGCGATCTTCAGGGCGATGGCGTGCTCGCTTGGCAGTTGCTCCGGCAGTTTCACAGACAGCCCCTGCTCGGTCTGCGACCATGCGAGTTCGCCGCCCTGGCCAAGCAGCGTCACACTGGAGACCTTGCGGCCCGCCAGCTGGGGTGAGCGGGTTGAGAGACTTTCCAGAAGCGCACCCGACTCGCCCGGCCGTCCGAGCAGGAAGGCATAGAGGAATCCGCCCTTGGTCGTGAAACGGACGTCCTTTGCGGTCAGCGGGTTGCGATTGTCGCGTGCGCCGGCGGAGCGAGTGGCGCCGGGCGATGTGTCCGGAATGGGCGGAAGCAGCTTGAAGACGCTCGTATCCCTAATGGTCCCCGCCACGCTGGGACCCTCGCCGCAGATCTTCCAGGGGCGGCTGGCGTAGATCCCCTCGCTGTTGGCGGCCATCCATGCCGTGAGTTCGGAGATGATTCCCATTTCCGTGGAATCGAGAGTCCCGTCCGACTTCAGCGGGAAATTCAGGAGCAGGGTGCCATTGCGACTGACGACGTCGACCAGGAGATCGACGCACTGCTTGGGAGTCCGATACTTGGCTTCCCGGTCATAGTGCCAGCCGGCGACGCAGGTGTCAGTCTGGAACGGATTGGGCCAGATGCCCTGCGCGATGCCGCGTTCGAAGTCCAGGACAGCCGTTCCTTCCTGGCAGTCCTCCATGCCCTTGCTATTGTACACCGCCTCCACCTTGCCGTCGTGCCATTGGGCGCTGCGGTTGTACAGGTGCGCCACCAGTTTCAGTCCGTAGCGCTCGAACCGGATCACGCCGTCGTGGTACATGAGATCCGGCTGGAGCTGATCGATGAGGTCCTGGAGCCGCAGCAGATACTGCTGCTTCCAGGATTCAGGGACTTGTCCGACGTCGCCCGGCTGCGCCGGCGGCACGTGCCTGGGGTGATAGAGGTCGGCGTACTGGGGGTCGTTCCCGTCATAGGGAACGCCCGCGAGCGGACCGGTCTTGTCGCTGCCAAAGCAGCTCGACATCCATTCGTAACTGGCGTGCAGGTGCTGGCTCACCCCAAAGCGCAGGCCGTTCTTGACCGCGGCATCCTTGAACATCTGCGCGATGTTCTTTTTCGGCCCCGTGGCGACCGCATTCCACCGCGGCTGGAATCGCGAATGCCAGAGGTCGAAGTTGTCGTGATGGACGCCCATGCTGACGAAAAATTTCGCCCCGGCCTTGCGGTAAAGCCCCAGGAGGTAGTCCGGGTCGAAATTCTCAGCCTTCCAGGTCGGTATGACATCCTTGTAGCCGGATTTCGAGGGGTGGCCGTAGGCCTTGAGGTGATGGTTGTACTGGCGGTGGCCCTGGATGTACATGTTCCTTGCGTACCAATCCCCCATCTCGGGAGCGGATTGCGGACCCCAGTGCGCCCAGATGCCAAATTTCGCATCGCGATACCATTCCGGACACCGGTACTGTTTGAGCGATTCCCTCGTCGCTTCAAACGGGCCGGGGGCGATCGGGTAGTCGGATGCCGGCGCATCGCCGGCCGCGAGCGCGCGGGATTTCCAGAGGGGAGCCGTCAATCCGGCGCCTGCCGCGATGGCGGAGGCTTTGAGGAAGTCGCGGCGGGTGAGGGGAGTCTTCATGGCGGGGGCGGGGAAATCGGCGTTTGGGACTCGTTCAGGAAAGACGTTTGGGCCGCCCATTCGCATCAGTCTTTTCGCATCCAGACAAGAAAGGCCTGGTCGACGACGAGGAAGGGCCGTCCGGGCAGAAAGTGAACGGCCGAAACCTGGTCGCCGGCGTGGAAAACCTGGGCGGGATAGTAATGGTCAAAGTACCAGCGATTGAGGACCTTGTCGTCCGTGTGCAATTCCTGCGGACGCTGCACCACCCAGCGCGGTTTCAATTCGCCGATGATCGCAAGCCAGTTGTCCCCGACCTTGCGGCGGGCCGCGATCACCTCGGAGGAGGCCAGGCCGGGAAAGTCGAGCATCTTCATCTTCGAATAGTAGCCGATGTAGCCGAGGGGCTCCAGGAAGACGGTGTCTGCGGGGGACTGGCGGTGGGCGTAAAGCCATTCCCCGATCGCCCTTCGCTGGCCCTCGATGATTCGCTGCTGCTGGCGCAACTCCCATGCGGAGCAGAGAAGCAGGGATGCGGTGAACAGCACGGCCGCCGCACCTGCCGCGATGGGCAGCAGCCGTCGCCGGGCGGCCCTTAAGGCAGCCTCCATGACGCCCGCCAGGACCAGGAAGGCCAGCATCGCCGCTGGTGGGAAATACCAGGGATAAGGATCGAGGTTGACCAGGTAGAATACCGCGAAAACAAGGGCGAGGGACAGCGACCGCACACTTGCATCCATCCGCGGAAGGGCAAAAGCCCACAATGCGATTACGATCAGGGGGCGTCCGGCATACACGATGAAATGGGGCCAGCCGCCGAAATAAGTCGGCATGAAAACGGTGTCCCATCCACCCGGGCCCACGGTTTGGAAGGGCAGCGTCACGAATTGGCCGATGAGCATTCCCCAGCCGGGCAGGTGGTGACTCAGCGCCTTTGCAACGATCGGATGCGGCACGGGCGAGCCATAGTAGCTCCAGGCCCAAATGAACCACGGTAGATAAAGGGCGGTGCACGCGACGGCCGCCCTGGCGAAAAGCCCGGCAAGGGCCTTGCGCCCTCCGGGGACCCGCGACGACGGAGCAAACAGCGCCCAACCCAGGGCTACGCTGCCGAAAAACACAAAACTGTCCGGTCGGGTCCACATGAGCGCGGCCCAACAGCAGCCCAGTTTCCATCCTGAGTCCGCCGAAGCGCCGACCGTTTGCCGGATCGCGAGCGCCAGAAACAGGAGCACGAATGCGGTTTCCATCCCGTTGATGGAGAAGCTGACGGATTTTGCATCCGTCACCAGCAGGCCTGCAGCAAACGCGCAGGACCATCGGCTCCAGCCCAGCTTCCGGGCGATCGACCACACCGTGGAGGCCGCGCCGCCAAAGGCCAGGATCGTGATCGACCGGAAGCCCCACAGGGTCAATTCGTCGGACCGGTTTCCGGTCGCCCAGCTGATGAACGCCGGCAGCAGGACGCCCAGCGGCGAGGTGAACGCATGGACCCTTTCGCCGGGTTGGAACACGAGCCCATTTCCCTTCGCAAGGTTTTGGCTGACCCTGAAGGTGATGTAGTAGTCCTCCCACCGCTGGTCGGTGAAGAGCGCGAACCCGAGCGCAATTGCAACGGCAAGGGCAAACACCACACCCGGCCCGAAGCGGACTGAAGTCTGCGTCAGGCTGCGCGGATTCGTCGGGATCATTCCCGTCCATCCTGAACCCCAGGCAACCCCCGTTCCAACTGCAAAAGAACAAGACCTACGCAGTCCTCGATGCAGCCCCTCAGTTCCAGTCAGCCAGGTGCTGACAGCCGGATTCCGGACGGCCTCATTTCCTTTGGTCCGAGGCCTTGCGCAGGATCACATCGCCGTTCACCGTCACCGCCTGGATCTCCGGACCTCCGCCGTTGAGCGTGCCGGTGACGGTCTTGCCGCCCGTCATGGATGGCAGGGGGGGAATCGGCGGAATCGGCGGGATGGGAAGGCGTTCCCCGGATTCGCCCATGGCGTCCGCCGCGGCGCGCATGCCCTCGCGGGCGGCCAGGGCAGCCTCCCGAGCGGCCTGCGCAGCCTCCCGCCTCGCCTCCAAAACTGCCTGCGCGGCCTCCCTCCTCGCCTCCCGGGCATCCTCGTCCACGCTGCCGCTGCCTGCGTCGCCGACGTCGCTGCCACCCGAAGATGCATGCGGCCGCCGGTCGGCATGGGACCGGGCCAGCTCAACCTTCGTGACGAGCGCCTTTTCGTCGAAATCGGTCTTGATCTCCCCGTTCTGGGTGCGCAGACGCACGTTGGCCTTGGAGTCCGCGGGAACGCGGATCGAGACCGAGCCGTTGACGGAGGTGAATGAAAGCGGCCGTCCTTCGTGCACCTCGCGGATCGCGGCCCGGATCTCCCCGTTCGTCGACTCGACCAGGGCTCCGCCCGAAATTTCGTCCAGGCGCACCTCGCCGTTGAGGGACCGGATGTCGATGTCGCCGCCGATGCCGGAGCAGGCGATGTCGCCTCCCCAGATGTTGTTCACGACGATCGCGGTGTTGCGCGGGACCGTGATCTGGAATTCGCCGCTTTTGCCCGGATTCTCGGCCCCGTAGTCGAACGTGCCCACGTTGTCCTTCTCGGTGAACGAATAGCTGGAAGCCGCCGTGAGGACGCGCAGGCCGTCGGAGTCGACGGCATGCTCCGGCGCCGCCGAATCGGACTGGATGGTAATCGCGGGTCCGTCGCCGGCGCGCACGACGAGGTCCCCGCGGCCGATCCGGATTTTCAGGGTGCCGGGCTTTGTCGGATCGGAGAACTTGAACTGGGTCGTCGCCTCATCGGCGCGGGCCGCGCAGAGGGAAAGCAGAGCCAGAAGCGCGGACAGGAAAAGGGAAACATGGAGATCGCGGATTGTTTTCATAAAGACAGGATTTGGGCCGTTGGAAGGCGGGGCGTCAGAGCTGGGTGAGGGCGCGGCCGGCGGCCACGCGCACGCTGGGATCGGCGAGCGCGTTCGTCGAGAGCTTCTGGAAGGCCGGAGCGGCGTCGCGGTCGCGGACTGCCGCCAGGAAATCAATCATGGCGAGCTGCACGAGCGGACTTTGTTCTCGAGGCAGGCTCACGCGGATGGCCGTCCGCACCACCTCGCTGTCCGCGTGGGCGTACAGGGCCTCCACGGCGTTCAGCCGGCAGTTTGCGCTCGGATCGAGAACGAGCGTCGACACGAGGTCGTCGATCACGTTTCCGACGGGACGCTGCAATGTGGCCGAAGTCAGGACGCCTTCCAGGCGGTCGTTTGCCGAGCCCTTCTGCTGCTGCAGCAGGGTGTACCCCACGAGCTGCCCCATGGAGTCCATGCGGCTCTTGAGGTCGGCGAGCTGCAGGGCGGTCGCATCGTTGGCGGGCCCTGCCTGGGTTGAAACTCGGTGCGAACCGGCGAGATACCCGAACGCGAGGAGGACGCATGCCGCCAGAGCCTGAAGGCCGATCCGCCAGGGCAGGCGAATGGGCCGCGGAAGCCGGGGCGCCGGCTGCCACTTCCCGGCGCGCAGGGCGCGCTTTTCCGCCTCGATCGAGGCCATCACATTGGCGCGCAGCTGGCCGGACGGCCCAACCTCCGGCAGTGAATCGAGCGCGTGCAGCGTCCGGCTGAGCGTTTCGAATTCGTTCCTGCATGCCTGGCATTCCCCGAGGTGCTTGCGGACCTCGGCTGCGGTCTCGGTGGCGAGGCGGCCGTCGATCAGTTCCAACAGGTGTTCACGGGTTCGGGCGCAGTTCATGGCGGGGCCTCCTTCTGAAGTTTGAAGAAATGATCGCGAAGTTCGCCCAAGGCCCGGTGCGCGCGGACGCGGGCGGCGCCCGCCGAGCACTCGAGAACCTCCGCCACCTCCGCAAAGGACAGCTCCCTGATCCGGCTGAGGAGCAGGACCTCGCGGTCGGCCGGATCGAGGCGGTCGAGGGCGGTCCGCAGAAGCGCGCGGTCGTCGCTGGCGGCGGCTCTTTCATCCGCCCCCGGGGTATCGTCTGGTTGCCTCGACAGGACCTCGGGATCGCCGTCGGCGGGCAGGGAGGCGGATTTACGGCGAAGGTCGGCCGCGCACTTCCGGGAGAGATGGTACATCCATGCGGTGAAGCTGCCCTCGTCGCGATACGTGTGCCTATACTTGAGCATGCGCTGGAACACTGTCTGGACAATGTCCTCCGCCGAGGATCTTTCCCCTGTCATCCTGACCAGGTAACCGAAAAGGTGCCCGTGGTGGCGCTCGAAGAGTTCGCCGAGCGCGTCCAGGTCGCCTTCGCGAACGGAGAGCATCAGCTCGTGGTCGGAGTCGGGAGTCGGGCGGTCCACGGGGTCGGCAGGGGTGATCCTAGCGGCTGCGCGGGGAGAGCTTACAGGAAATTCGGAAAATGCGGCAATCACGGCGTTTGGGAGGCATGGCGAGACACCTATGGAAACCCGGCCGGCTCGGAATCGTTACGTGAATTATTCAATGGCGGCCGGCGATGGCGTCCGGGTCGCAATTTTGGCCCGGCCCCGGGGCGAAAACGTGTCCGCCCCGTGGATGGTGATGGCTTTTCCAGGTCAGGCGAACCGGTCCCATCCTGGCCGAGGAGTCGTATGTGTCGGTGATGCCCCAAATCGGGCGTGCCTTCGGCCTATCGGGGAGGCTGAGGGATGTCGGACCGTGCCAGGAATCGCCTGAGCGCCGCGGGATCCGCCGGCAGTTCCGGCCCGCCGTCGAACACAAACTTCCAGGAGCCGTCGGCCTGCCGCTTCCAGATCGTGAGGTAGATTCCGGTCGTGGTTTCCACTTTCCCTTCCTTTCCCCGCAAGGTGAAATCATAACGGCCCCACGTGTAGCCGAGTGTGCCGTCAGCGGACACATCGACCTTCAACGGGCTCCAGATGAGCTGCTGGTCGGGGTTTGGTCCGGGCCTGTAGGCGGCTCCCGCCTTGGCGCGAGCGGCCTTCACGGCCGTTTCGTACTCGGCCCTGCTGAGGCTGAACCGCTGCGGGATGAAGCATTCCTCGGCCATGTTGGCGAGAAAGGCGTCGGAGATGCCGATCCTGGCCGCCTGCGCGCAGAAATCCCTCTCCGCCCGGGCAAGTTCGGCGCAGAGCTTTTGGCGATCGTCTGCGCGAACGCCGGAAGTGAACGCAAGGACGATAAGCAGGGTCGATATCGTTTTCATCGAATATGAGTCTCTTGGGCCTGGCGGGCCGCCTCTGGCAAGCGTGCTGTAAGCGGGCCGGGAGGAGTCGCGCGACTCGGCATGGCCCAGTCGGCTGCCGATCACAGCCCGGGGCCGGCCTCCTGCGGCAGGAGACCAAAAACATAAAGGGCCCCGGTGCCGGCGGGCAGGGTGCCAAAGCTTGCCAAATAGACCTTTCCGTTGACGACCGTCGGCGCGGCATTCTTGGAGACGCGGCCGGGGCTGTCGCGATCGGGGCTCATGTTCGAGTCCCACAGTTCGCGGGTGATGTCATTGGCGTCATAGGCGCGCAGGACGCCCGCGCCATTGATGTGCCCGGAACCGTGCGCCGTGAGCGCGGCATTGGCCCAGAGGATCCCGTTCCTGTCGCCGTTCGCCGAGATTGAAAGAATTCCTCCCGGATAGGCGCTCGCATGGGCGCCGACAGCAACCGGCTTCGGATCGAATCTTCCCTGCTTGAACGCGTAGGCATGCAGGGCGTCGTCCTGACCCCAGAGGTAGATGAGCCCGCCCCGGGCCGCGCTTTGCCAGTAGACACCGCCCCCGTTCACCTCGGTCTTGGACGTGCGGAAGATCTGCACGGCGTGCTCGCTGCCCAGGTGGCCGAGGTTATCGGCGTCAACCAGATAAAGGGAGCCCTCCTTGCTCGCCCCCATCACCTCGCGGGTTCCGGGGATCAGCATGGCGCCCGAGGAATTGATGTCATGGTCGCGATCATCGAGCGCCTGGTGGTCGCTCGGCGTGAACCAGTCGAGGATGCGCAGGTCCGGCGAAAGCTTGACGAAGCTGTCCGCGAAGTTGCGCCGGCCGTCCCAAGTTCCGTTGGACGTGATGAAGTAGATGTTGCCGTCGGCATCGGCCGCCGGTCCCTGGCCCGATTGCCAGATGCTCCCGCCTTCCCCGTCCGGGCTCAGGTTCAACACCCCGAGCTGGCTCATGGTCTTTGGGTCAAAGCGGAAAAGGAATCCGTGATAGGCTCCGGCGTCGCAATGCGAGCTGTACCCGACATAGAGGCTCCCGTTGCTGAGCAGAAGGGCCGGGCGCTGGTTCTGCAGGATGGGGTCGAAGGCTTTTGCCGTGATCACGGCCGGGCTGCGGGGCAGCTCGGTGCCGCGGGTCACATCCAGCGCATGCAGTCGCTGCACAAAACCGCCGTTTTCAAAAGTGAGGGCGACCACGTAGAGCGTTTCCGTCGCGGGATCGACCACGGGCGTCCCGACGATCCCCATGTCCCCCACGATGTCCAGGCACCAGAAGTGATGCTGCTCCACGCTGCCCGCCAGTCCGAGATTCACCTTCCAGTACGGGGGGGCGTCCCGGTCCGCGTCGAAGGCGTAAAGGGTGTTGGCAGCGGTGGCCACGATAACGACGTTGTGGCGCCCGCCGGCGACGGGGACATTGGGCACGAACAGGGGCTGGGCGAAGACCTGCTCATCGACGACGTGACGGAAGAGGAGTCCAAACTGCCGCGGGTTCACATTGCCTGGCGTGAGCGTCGTCTCGCGGAGATTGGCGCCCGTGCGCGCATTGTCGTTGTGCTGCGTGTAGACGCCGACGTCGCCCAGGACGACCGGGCCGGCGCCGAATCCCGGTGGCGCGAGCCTGGGCTCAATCGGGGCGGGCGGGGGCTCGGGAGGGCGGGGACGCTGGGGCCCGGTTGAGGGAAAGGGGGCGAAGCGGCGGACCTCCCTGACGAGGGCGCTGATTTGTTCGCGCGAGAAGGCCGCGGCAAATGCCGGCATCTTCCCGGTCTTGCCATTGGCGATCGCCTGCTCCAATTCAGCGTCGGTGTGCGCACCCTGCCAGTGCGGCTCGATGAAACTGGGTATGCCGAGCGCGGTGGACCCGCTGCCGTCGGCGTTGTGACAGCGCGCGCAAGTGGCCGCGAATTCCGCCTGCGCCGCGGCCGTCACTGCGGCGGGATCGGGAGCGGCCAGCGCGACAGCGCCAGCGGCAACGCAGCCGAGGGGAAAGAATGAAATCAGGGGGGCAAGTCTCATAGGGAGGTGAAGAAATGAACTGGGGACAGTCGCAATCTCCCGGCCGATGGCAATCCCGGCTTTGGGTTCGCTGGCTGATAAACACGACGTTTTTGGCTTCGAACGGAAAATCAAGCCGTCGCCCGAGCGGGCGCGGCTTATTTCCTGGTCAAGGATAAATGGCGTTGTGTATGGAAAACCTCCCTTGCCAGGTCTCGACGTGCGGGCCGGACATGGAACGGCCGTCGGGAGAGGGCTGCAGCTTCTGTATTGAATTGCGCCGCTGTTTCAGAAACATCGGCGCCTCATCAAACCATGACATCGAACGATGCCCCCCCGACAGGGAAACCCCAGGCCAGAACCGCCCCGTCGCCCAAGCCCGGGCGTCTTTTCCATACGATTGCCGCCTTGGTGCTGGTCGCCGTGATGCTCACTGGATTCCATCACTTTTACTTCCATGGCCGCGCCTACCCAGGCCGCGAACTGACGCCTCCCATCCGCACGCTGGTCATCCTGCACGGGACCGCGATGGCCGCGTGGATGCTGGTGTTCCTGGCGCAGCCGCTCCTCATCCTGACCGGAAAGCGGCGGATTCACGAAAGGGTTGGAATGGCCGCTGCCTGCATTGCAGCCGCCATTGTGATCCTCGGCCTAAAGCTGGGCGTCGAGTCGGCGCGCTTCAAACCGCCGGGCATGCTCGTCAGCGGGCTGGCCCCCAGGCCGTTCATGGCGATCCCGGTCATCAGCGTCCTGCTGTTCGGCGGCTTTGTCGCGGCCGGCGTGATTTGTCGCCGGCGCCTCGCAGTGCACCGAGCCATGATGCTGCTCGGCACGCTTGCGGCGATCTCGGCTGCCCTGGCCAGGATCGATTCGCTCGCCAACCTTTACGCTGACACCGTCTGGGAGCGCCTCTGGGGGCCCTTTTTCATGACGGTAGTGCTGGCGGTGCTTCTGCTTTTCCTTAAATGGCTCCTCACGCGCTCCATCGACCGCATCTACGCGATTGGGTGCGCCGGTCTGGCCGTCGCGCTGGCCGCCATTGTCCAGCTTGCTCCAACCTCCGCCTGGGATTCAGTCGCGACCGCACTGTTGCGCTGGCTTTGAGCGGACCCTACCACTAAGATGCATACTCTGCTGATTCGTTTCATGCTTATTCTTGCAACCGCCGCAATCGTGTCCGCGGCCGAAGACGGCCCCGTTTACGAACTGCGCACGTACACAGCCGCCCCAGGCCGGCTGGATGATGTCCTGGCGCGCTTTCGGGATCACACGATCGGCATCTTCAACAGGCACGACATGGTGAGCGTGGGCTATTGGGTGCCCCAGGATGCGAAGGACGGGGCGGGTGGGACACTCATCTACCTGCTGCGGCACCCGAGCCGGGAGGCGGCTGTGAAAGACTGGGCCGCCTTCCACGCCGACCCCGAGTGGCTATCGGTCTCCAAAGCGACCGACGCGCATGGCAAGATCGTGATTCATACCGAATCGGTCTTCCTTTCAGCCGCTGATTTTTCGCCCGATGTGGTGGAGTCTTCCGGACCGGGCGCCCCGCGGGTTTTCGAATTGCGCATCTACACGACACCCGAGGGCAAGCTTGCGGAACTCGACACGCGTTTCCGCTCGCCGGAGCGCAGCTATTTTGTGCGGCATGGAATGATGGAGGTCGGCTATTTCCACCCGCTGGACGCCGCCGCCGGCGCCGGCCGCACGCTGGTATATATGCTCGCGCACGCGAGTCGCGGGGCCGCCGCGGCTTCCTGGGCCGGCTTTCGCGGCGATCCGGACTGGATCGCGCTGAAAGCGGCGACGGAAAGGAATGGGACGCTTACGACAAAGGTCGTGTCGATCTTCCTCGCTCCGACCAGTTTTTCCCCGCTGAGGTGACGCCGGCACCGGCCGCTGTCCCACCCCCGTCGGATACCCGCCCCGCAAGTCACCCGCCGCAGCGGGCGGCCGCGGGAGAAACGGGGCAAAGGGCCGGGACTCGGGGTTTCGTGCGGCGGGTCGCGAGCTTTCAATATGCCCGCATTGACTTCGGTCATATCAGGTTAGGGCTTGAGCCGGGGAAGCTCACCTGTGAAAAGAACGTATCCATGGGGTTGGGGTTTAAGACTGCGGCCAGGTCAAAAATGGCCCTGCTTTTCCTTTGCGTCGCGGTTTTCGCGTCGTGGGCGGATGGTCCCGTGCAGCCGCAAGACGGGCGCCTCGACCGCGTCGTCCTGCAGCTGAAATGGCTGCATCCGTTCCAGTTTGCCGGGTATTACGCGGCGATTTCCAAGGAATTTTACGTGGAGGCGGTGCTGGGTGGCATCGCCGTTTGCGCCACCGCCTGGGCCCTCCCGCTGATACGGCTCAATCGCAAGCTCGTCCACGAGTTGGCCGAGCGGCGGAGGGAGGAGGAGGGGCTGCGGCGCGCCAAGGAGGTGGCGGAGGCCGCCAACGAAGCCAAGGGCCGTTATATGGCGGTGATGACCCACGAGGTTCGGACGCCGCTCAACGGCATCATGGGACTGAGCCAGCTCGTGCTCGATGAGCCGCTGGGCGGCGAGCAGCGCGCGCGGGTCGAGCTGATCGAGCTGGCGGCCCAGAACCTGGTCAAGATCACCAGCGACGTGCTCGACTACGAGAAGATCGAGGCCGGCCGCGTCGAGCTCGAGATGGCGCAGGTGCCCATCCGGAAATTCGTGCAGGATCTTTGCGAGTTCTTCCGGGTGACGGCGGCCTCCAAACAGCTCCAGCTAACCCAGGAAGTCGGACCGGATGTGCCGGAGCATGTGGCGACCGACCCGACCCGCCTGCGTCAGATCCTCGCCAACCTGCTCTCCAACGCGGTGAAGTTCACGCCGGACGACGGCCGGGTGAGCCTGCGCGTTTCGGCCTGCTTGCCGGGGGCTCCGGCGGGATCGGCTCTCCGGCTCGCCTTCGAGGTTGCGGACACTGGAATCGGCATCAGCCCCGAACAGCTGGCCCGGCTCTTCAAGCCCTACGCGCAGGCCGACGCCTCGGTCCATCGGCGCTCCGGCGGCACGGGCCTCGGCCTAATGATCGCGCTCCGCCTGGCCGAACTGCTCGGCGGGGAGCTTGCGGTCCGGAGCACGGTTGGCAAAGGCTCGACCTTTACGGCCACGATAAGCGTCCGAACCCGCGGCTAGTTGGCGGGCTGGAACTCCTTGTTGCCGGTCTGCCACAGCAGAAAGGCGTACTGCCCGGCGAAATTGTTGAAGGTGACGGTCTTCTCCTCGGTAAAGTGGCCGTCATCGTAGTTTATCTTCATGAGGACGGGCTTGCCCGAGGCGCTGCCCGTCTGCACGGCGGCCACAAACTTTCCGGGTTCCCAGGGGCTGACGCGGGGATCGTTCCATCCGCCGACGCCCATCAACGCCGGGTACTTGACGCCCTTGACCACGTGCGCGACCCCATCCATCTCGTAAAGGGCCTTACACTCCACGGGATCCTTGACGGTGCCGAACTCGGGCGTGTTGACCGGTCCGTTGGATGTGAACTCCATTCGCATGGCGTTCGCGCACCCGACATTGCAAACGGCGGCGCCGAAAAGGTCCGGACGCTCCGTGATGGCCCGGCTTATCAGGATGCCTCCGGCGCTCGTTCCCGTGCCGGCAAGGTGGGCAGGACTCGTGTACCCCTTTTTCACGAGGTATTCCGCGCACGAGATGAAGTCCTTCCAGGTGTTCGGCTTGGTGGTCTTGTAGCCGCCCTTGTACCATGCCTCGCCCTTCTCGCTGCCGCCCCTCGGGTGGGCATAGGCCATCACGACGCCGTGCAGGGCAACGGAGTGGAGCACGCTGAAACGCGGCGAGTAGCTGACTCCGTAGGCGCCGTAGCCCTCCAGGACGCAGCTGCTGCTGCCATCCATCGGAGTGCCCTTCCTGTAGAAGATGGAGAGGGGGATCATCGCACCGTCATGGCCGGGCACCTCGACCTCCTCGGTTACAAGGTCGGAAAATCCGGGGTAGGTGACATCCGTGTTGAAAATGCTCTTCCGGAAGGCCTCCTTTTGGGCGTCGTAGTCGTAGAGCGTCGTTGGGGACGTCCAGGACGTGATGGAAACGATGGCGCGATCCGAGCGGAAGTCCGGGCACTTGATCGCAACGTCTCCCGAACCGGGCAGCGCCACGGCCGAGCTTTTTCCGCTGGCGAGGTCGTACTTCACGATGCGGCCCACGACACCGTTCGAGTACGTGACGAACAGAAAGCTCCTGCTCTTGGACAATTCCTGGATCGAATCCGCGGACTCGGCAATGACGGTCTCGGCGTGCTTCCAGTCGGGGTGCCGGATGCTTGTGCGCACGAGCTTGTACCTGGGAGCACCCTCGTGGGTCACGGCGTAGACGTAGTCGCCGTTGAACTCGATCCCGCGAACCAGGTTGTCCGGGGTGTCGCAGAGCATGGCCCATTTTATCTTTGCCTTGGTTAGCTCCGACACGGGGGCGTAGTACATCTTCAGTTCGCTTTGCACGGTCGCCACGGTGCCGAAGATGTAGTCCGGGTAGGATTCGTCGATTCCGGCCTGGGGAAACTCCTTCGCGGAGATTCCGAGTTCCGGGTTGCTCTCGTCGCTGAATATGTCCGCATCCGAGGCGAATCCCGAACCCAGCTTGTGAACGCGCGTCTTGCGGTTCTGTTCGATCTCCAGGCTCTTGATGTCGGAAACCCGTCCCGCGTCGTAGAAGAAAGCCGTGCTGTCGAGCGTCCAGCCAAGGGGGCCGTAGGACGGATAGAAGCTGTCCGCCAGCATCGAGCCGCTGTCGACGTCGAGGACGCGCAGCTCGGAGAATTCCGCGCCTCCCGAGCTCAAGCCGATCACCACGTGGCGCCCGTCGATTGAAGGCACGAAGCTTTGGAGAGTCGTCGTGACGCCCGCCTTGTAGGCGCCGGGGTCGAACAGCAGCCTCTCGGCCCCCTCCCATCCTTCGCGCCAGTAGAGCTTGCCGACGTTTTCGCCGCCGAGCGTCTTCTTGTAGAAGACGCGGCCGTTCTCGTAAGTGATGTCCCGATATGAGGCGGGCTTGAGCTTGTCGAGGGCGGTCCACTCCCTGACGAGGACGCCGCGGCCCGGGATCTTCGCAAGCACGCCGTCCGTTAGCGTCGCCTGGGCCTTGAACCAGGCGTAGGTCTCCTTGTCCTTGAGATTTTCGAGCCAGCGGTAGGGGTCCGCGTAGGTCTTCCCGAAATAGGTGTCCGAAGCGTCAACCGTCTTTGTGGGAGGGTAGGCGAGTTGCCCGAAGGCGGGGGCGGCGATGAGGGCGAAGGCGAGGCGTGCGATCAGTTTCATGTCTTTAGGCGGTAGAGGTTGCCCTCGACCGGCCGTGATTATCAAGCCAAACAGGGCTTGGCAGCCGGAACTATGCAGTTCATCGAGTCGATCTTGCCCAATCTGCCGGACGCCTCGGGCTTGCTTCGCACGCTCGACATACCTTTGGGTATGCCTCGGTGCGCCTCAGCCCGGTTCGTCTCAGCATCTTGGGCAATCTCAGCTCGCGAACTGCATACTCCCGGCTTAGACTGCGCCCCGCATCGAGGCGATGGCCCGCCGGCCCACGGCAAAGGCGTCCTCGTTGACCGGAAGCACGGCAGGCTTGTCCTTGAGCAACTGGCGCAGCGTCAGGACGATCTGATCCTGAGAAAGTATTGCGGTTGCCGCCTGCAGCGCTCCAAGCGCGACCATGTTCTTCGCCACCGGACGGCCGAGGTCGGAGGCGATTTGCGTGAACGGCACGCCGAAAACGTGCCTCCCGGGCGGCAGCGGCGGCGCCGCCGGAATGACGGTCGAGTCGTAGAGGATGGTGCCTCCGAGAGCCACCGTCGGGCCGAACTTTGCCAGGCTGGGAGCGTTGAAGGCGACCAGCATGTCGGGCTCGGGCGCCGCCGGATTGAGCACTTCGGAGGAGGCTATGTGCACGTCGGCATAGGAGGTGCCGCCGCGGCTTTCGGGCCCGTAGCTCGGAATATGCGTGGCATCGAAGCCGGCGCCGATGGCCGCTCGCGCGAGGATCATCGCCGCGGTCTGCGCCCCGTCGCCGCCCGCGCCCGCGAGCTTGAGGCTCACGTCGCCGAATGAAGGCGGCGGCCGCTGGGCGGCCTCCGCGGCGCCGGCCTGGCGTTCCGCCCCGGCCAGGGCCAGGATCTTCTCCACATCGTAACTGGGCGGCTCGCGCCGGAACCACGGTTCGGAAGGGATGTCCTTTTTCACGCCGAGCGGGAACACGGGCACCATCTCGTCGCGCACCCATCCCTCCGCGAGTTCGGGGGTCAGCTTCAGGTGGGTCGGGCACTCGGAGAGCACCTCGATGAACGCATAGCCGCGCCCCTCGGCCTGCAGCCGCAGCGCCTTTTCGATCGCCCGGCGCGCCTTCACGCGCTGCTTCGGATCGAACAGGGCGACGCGCTCGACGTACACCGGCCCGTCGAGCTGCGCTATGAGCTCCGCGACGCGCAGGGGCTGGCCCGTCGAAAAGTCGCGACCGTCGGGGCTGGTCGTTGTCCTCTGGCCGGTCAGCGATGTCGGCGCAAACTGGCCCCCGGTCATTCCGTAGATCGCGTTGTTGACGAAGATAACCGTGATCGGAACGCCCATCTGCGCGATCGAGATCGTCTCGGCGAGCCCGATTGAGGCCAGGTCGCCGTCGCCCTGATAGCTGATGACGATCGCATCGGGATTCGCGAGCTTGTGGCCGAGCGCCACGGCCGGAGCCCGGCCGTGCGCCGCCTGGGAGTTGCCCACGTCAAAGTAATAGTGGGCGAAGACGGCGCAGCCAACGGGGCTGATGAGCACGGTGCGGTCCTGCAGGCCGAGGTTGCCGATGGCGCCCGCCAGGTCGCGATGCACGATGCCGTGCCCGCAGCCGGGGCAATAGTGGGTGCTGTGGTCCTTCAGGCCCTCGCCGTGCGCATGGCGTTCGAAGTGGTCGTAGAATACGGGCGTTTTCATGCGGCGGCCTCCCCGTTTTCGCGGATTTTTGCCAGGATTTCACCCTGCTGCGGCAGCACGCCGCCGAGTCGGCGCACGTGCGCGATCGGAGGAGGCGTGCGTCCGGCGTGGCTCAGGGCCAGCCTGAGCTCATCCTCGAGCTGGCCGGGGCTCGCCTCGACAACAATGATCCGCCTGACGCCTGGCAGCAGCCGGACCAGGGCGTCGATCGGAAACGGCCAAAGCGTGACGGGCCTGAATAGCCCGGCGCTTATGCCATTCGCGCGCGCGGCCCCAACGGCCCCCTTTGCCATCCTGGCGGGCGTGTTGCAGGCCACGACGAGCACGCGGGCGTCGTCGCACCGGTACAGGTCGGCCCGCTGCTCCCGCCTGCCGATTGCGGCGTACTTGCGGTTGAGATGCTCGTTGTGGGCCTCGAGGTCGGGTTCGGAAAGGTGGATCGAGTTGATGAGGTTGTGGCGGTGCGCGAGATCGCCCCACACCGCCCAGTCTGGCCGGCCCGGCCTGCGCAGAGCCGGGGGCAGCCTCACAACCCCGGTGACCTGGCCGAGAAACCCGTCGCCCAGGACGACGACGGGGTTTCGGTACCGGAAGCTGAGCCTGAACGCCTCCATGGTCAGGTCGAGCATCTCCTGCGGCGTGCTCGGAGCGAGGACGAGCGCATGCGTGTTGCCGTGGCCGAGCCCGCGGCAGGCGAGCTTGATGTCGGCCTGTTCGGGCGCGATGTTGCCGAGCCCCGGGCCGCCTCGCATCAGGTTGACGAAAACGCCCGGCACCTCGGCGCCGATCATGTAGCTGATCCCCTCGAGCATAAGGCTGAATCCAGGGCTGCTGGTGAACGTCATCGCGGGCACGCCCGCGCCGCCCGCGCCGTACATCATGTTGACGGCGGCCACCTCGCTCACGGCCTGGACAAACCAGCCGCCGAGCCTGGGCAGCATCTTCGCCATCAGCTCCGCGCCCTCCGTGCTCGGCGTGATTGGATAGCCGAACACGTGCCGGCAGCCCGCCAGCACCGCGCCTATCGCGGAGGCGTAGGTGCCCTTGAGCACGAGCGGCCCGCACGCCGGCAGCGGAACCTCCGCGTCGGGCTCGTCGGGCCCATAATAAACGCTGACGAGCTTCCTGCCGAAGAGCTTCGCCGGGTCCTCGAGGCGGAACTCGCCCTCAAGGTGCGAGGCCACCCCGACGAGCCGGAGCCCGAACGGCTCCGGGCACGCCTGCACGCAAAGCGAGCAGCCGTTGCAGTTCTCGAGGCTGAGTTCAACGGGAGCGACGCCCGTTGTGGAGTTTATGGCGGAGCCGGGCGCAATGCAGTGCTGCGGGCACGCCTCGACACAGCGCAGGCATCCCTTGCAATACGCCGGATCGAGGAACGGCCTCGGCCGGGCGGTTGGTCTGATGGACATTTTTGAACCATTTGGGGTTTGCGGTTCATCGGCGCGGCGGAAGGCGCCCGCAATCCGGGCGGGGCCGCGCTTTTTTGTTGGGCCCAGTGTAGTCCCATCCCGGCCGCAAGACTTCGCATCTATTGGCTTAGACTGCGCGCAAGTTGGCCCGCCCGGTCAAATGCTCATGGCCGGTCGGAGCTGCAGAAACGGACAGGGATGGGCGGACGCGCTCCTCAGCACGAAGACGCCTCCGACGGTCCCGACATCGCCGGCTTCAGGGCCTGCGGATGCGAGGCGCTCCGGCTCAATATCGCCGGCGAACCGGAGCGCGGTAAGTCGAATTCGTTTCCTTCATTCGAAACGTAATCCGCGCCTTGTTCGTGTCATAAGGGCTCATCTCCATTTTCACCATGTCGCCGGCGGCAATCTTGATGTAGTGCTTTCGCAGTTTGCCCGAGATGTGCGCAAGGACGATGTGGTCGTTCGCCAACTTCACCCGGAACATCGTCCCCGGCAGGACCGTTACGACCCTGCCCTCCAATTCGATGGCGTCGCCCTCAGAGGCCGTGGAGACGGGAGCTTGTGTCGCTTTGGTGTCGGTCGGTGGGAATGTTTTCAGACCCGCAGTAAGACGGGTATCGGGCTCTTGGCAACACTTCGATCTTCGCGTGCCGGGCCGTATTCCGTTTCGACGCCGCCCAAAGGACGAGGCGGACCCATCCGCAAGTTGCTATTTTACAAATGGATGGTGGATACGCTGCTGGGCTCAAACCGGCAGCGGAAATCCTGGCATCGCCAGTCAAGTCGATGCGCCGGAAATCGAGGAAATGGGCCAGTGCGCCGATTTGGGCTCCCGAAAACCGCCTGGTGCGGTCATCCATGCGCAAAATTCCCTTCCGCAATGCCGCATATGCTGGTACGTATTCCTTCACCCCGTTCGCGAATTTATCGCCACCCCGCCTGACCGCCTCCAGGCGAACCGCCGTTTACCCATGCCTTCCGCCGCCGTCCACCCCCGCCTCCTCGCCATCTGCATCCTTGCTCTCGCCGCCGCCGGCGTCATTCGCGCTCAAGCGCAGCCAACCGCACCGAATCCCGCCCGAACCTACGATGTCCGCGCCTTCGGCGCCACCGGCGGTGGAAAAACGCTGGATACAGACCCCATCAACCGGGCCATTGCGGCCGCCGCCGCGGACGGCGGCGGCACGGTCGAGTTTCCGCCGGGCACCTACCTGAGCTTTTCCATCCGGCTAAAGAGCCATGTATGGCTGCACCTGAGCCCGGGCGCCGTGATCGTCGCGGCAACGGAGGCGCCCGGCTTCGGCCACTATGATGAGGCCGAGCCGAATCGGTCGGGCTACACGGATATCGGCGGCAGTTTTCACAATGCCCTGATCTGGGGCGACAGCCTGGAGGATATCGCCATCACCGGTCCCGGAGTCATCTATGGCAAGGGACTCCCGCGCGCGAATGGCGGGGGCGCCGGGGCCAACCGCGACTTCCAGGGGCCTCCGCTGCCCAAGGGCCCCCCGCTGCCGGCCAGCGTGGGGGTGTCCGCGACCGGCCGGGGAGGCAACAAGTCGATCGGCCTGGTCAACTGCCGCAATGTCCTGATGCGCGATTTTTGGGTGCGCCAGGGCGGCTGGAGTGCGCTCGACGCGCTGGGTGTCGACAACTTCACGATCGAAAATGTCAAGGTGGACACCAACCGCGATGGATTCGACATCGACTGCTGCAGCAACGTCCGGATCACCGACTGCACGGTAAACGCCTTGAACGACGACGCGATCTGTCTCAAGGCCCCGGACGCGCTCGGCGCCCTGCGCGACTGCGAGAACATAACGATCACCGGATGTCGGGTCAGCGGTTATGACACCGGCTCGGTCTTCGACGGCACCTACCGGCACAGTCAGGCCGTCGCCCCGGATCGCGACGGTCCGACTGGCCGGATCAAGTTCGGAACGGGATCCGCCGGCGGGTTCAAGAATATCACCATCGCCAATTGCGTCTTCGACCGAAGCCGGGGCCTGGCGCTCGAGGCGGTCGACGGGGGCACGATCGAGAATGTCACCATCACGAACATCGCGATGCGCAATGTTTCCAATGCGGCGATCTTCCTGCGCGTCGGCAACCGCGGCCACGGGCCCG
The DNA here is from genome assembly GCA_964605835.1 of uncultured Opitutaceae bacterium. GTDB lineage: Bacteria > Verrucomicrobiota > Verrucomicrobiia > Opitutales > Opitutaceae > Palsa-1447. The sequence goes on along the minus strand of CAZSEH010000040.1, from coordinate 11,802 downwards.
CGGGCCGGCCCGTCGGCACCATCCGCGGGGTGAGCATCAGCCACATCGTCGCCTCGGGGGTCGACGGACGCTTCCCGATCATCATCGCCGGGCTGCCGGGCCATCCCGTCGAGGATGTCCGCCTGAGCGACATCCGCATCGTCTCGCGCGGCGGCTTCTCCCTGGACGACGCGGCCAGGCAGCCGGCCGACCTCGTCAACCGGTTCTTCCTCCGCGCAGCGGGCCTCGCCGATCCCCGGGATCCCTACAACCCGCCCGAACAGGAAACGGCCTATCCCGAGCCGTCGATGTTCGGGGTGCTTCCCGCCTGGGGATTGTACGTCCGCCACGCGAAGGATCTCGCGTTCCGCGATGTCAAACTGAGCCTTGAAAAGGACGATACGCGGCCGGTCATCGTGCTCGACGACGTAGCCGGCGCCGAATTCAAGAACGTGAAGGCGCAGCGGGCCGGCGGTGCGCCATTCTTCGTCCTGCGCAAAGTCACCGGCTTTTCCGTGGGTGATTCCTCCAGCGTTCCGGATCGGCAGCTGGCGAACGTCGAGCAGGAGTCGCTGTAACAGGCTCCTTGCAAAACAAGGCCCGGGCTGGCGCTTCCACACCGCTTTAGGCTGGATCGGCAGGGCTCTTGCTGGCACGCATGGATTGTAATGTCCGGTTCCCCCACCAGTACGGAGGATGGCTTGCCGCCCCGCGCCGTCTTTCTCAGCTACGCCCGGGAGGACGCTGCCGCTGCGCAGCGCATCGCCGAGGCGCTGCGAAGCCACGGCGTCGAGGTATGGTTCGATCAGAATGAACTGCGGGGGGGCGATGTATGGGATTCGAAGATACGCCGGCAAATCAAGGAGTGCGGGTTGTTTGTTCCCGTTGTCTCCGCTCATACCCAGAGTCGCGGCGAGGGCTATTTCCGCCTGGAGTGGAAACTCGCGGTCGAGCGCACGCACCTGATGGCCGAGGGAATGACCTTCATCGCTCCCGTGGTGGTGGATGACACGCCGGACGTGGGTGCGATCGTGCCTGCGGAGTTCCTGCGCGTACAGTGGACGCGGCTGCCCGGCGCCCTGCCGACGCCTCAATTTGTGCAGCAGGTGCGGAGGCTTCTGGAAATTCCGCGCAACCCGGGGGCGCCCCTGGGTTCCGCGGCCGCCGGGATCGGGGGGGCGTCGGCTGCAAGAAAGTCCTCACCCCTGGCTTGGACCATCCTTGCGGTCGCGGCCATCGGCGCTGGCGCCGCGTTTCTTGCCCTGCGGCCATCGGGAAGTCGGACTACTTCGGCGACTTCACCCAGTCCCGCCTCGGCGCCTTTGTCCGAAGCGCGTCAACTTGAGGCGAAAGCCTGGGCGCTCTGGGAAAGGCAGGACGACGCCGAGCGGGACGACTGGGCTTTGGCCGAGCAGTTCTGCCAGCAGGCAGTCGCCGCCTCCCCGAATGACGCCGACGCCTGGGCCGTGCAATCCCAGGTGTCGCTTGCCTTCATCATTTTCGGATTTGATCCGTCGCCGGCCCGCTATGAGGCGGCGCGGACCCAGGCGGAGCGGGCGGTGCGGCTGGCGCCGGATTCGAACGAGGCACAATTTGCCCTGGCCAACTACTACCGTCGGCAGGGCGCCACCCGCGAGGAGGGCATCCGCATGCTGCGCCAGTTGGTTGAACGCATGCCGAACGACAAACGGGTGCTGCGGACGCTGGCGAGCGCGTTGCGCGGGCAAGGCCGCGACCAGGAGTCGATCATCTATTCCGATCGCGCCATCGCCCTTCCCGGCGGCGACCCGATCGCGATGTTCGGCAAGGACGAGGCCTTGCGGAACCTGGGCCGCAATGACGAGGGCGAAAATGTCATCGACCAGGTGCTCGCGGTGCATCCCACCCCCGCCGGCTTTCTAAGGAAGCTGTATTACGTGGTTGGCATCCACGGCAATCTGGACGAGGCGCGGGACCTGCTGGGAAGAATTCCTGAGCCAGTCTTGTCGGACGAGTGGGGTGCATACTGGGCGAGTCATATTTGGCTCTGGCGACGCGAGCCGGAAAAGGCAATTGCCGTGCTGAATTCGCTTCCAAAAAATTACATTGAAAAGGGCAACTACAACGGGCCCAAGGCCTATTTCACCGGCTTGGCCCGGCAGATGTTGGGAAACGTCGATGCCGCACGCTCGGATTGGCGGGCCGCGCTGCAAGTTGTTGAAGAGCGGCTAAGGGCGCAGCCCAACTCGGCCGTATTGCTCGGTTGGAAGGCGCTGCTGCTTGCCCGATTGGGCGAACGCGCGGAGGGCGAGGAGGCATTGCGGATCTTCGTGCAGATGGTCAGCACCGGAAGCGGGGACAGCCGCGTTGTCAATTCCCTCCATGCCGGCCGGGTTTTGCTGACCATGGCGGTCCTGGGCCATCAGGAAGAAGTCTTCGACAAGCTGACCCACCGTCAGCCATCGCCGGATAATCTTTACTCCCCTGAGTGGGATTGCATCCGCGGCGATCCGCGTTTTCAGGCGTGGCTCAAGGCGAATCCGCCCGCGAAATCGAAATGAGCGATTCAGGCAATTCCAAGACCCGCTTATGACAAACAAATTGGTTCGTCTGCGCGCCTGACCGGGGGTCGCCGACCCTCGACTTTCCCCTTCCGTCTTTCACGAGCCCGCGTTGCGATCAGAAATCGAATTGATCGATGTTCCCCTTGTCGAAGACGAAGGGTTTTCCCAGGAGAATCTGGTCTCCTCTGATCTGGAAGGTGCCGAGCGAACCGGCTGCGAGAGTCTGGTCGCCGGCTTTCAGGCTGCCTTTGACCAGCGCGACCGCCGCCCGGAGGGTGAGGCTTCCCAGGTCCTCGGTCCGCCAGAGGATGATGTTGTCGGTCACGCCCTCGTGGACGTAGCGCTTGTTCTCGTTGGGGAGGCCGAGGCCGATCACCTTCACTTGGCCCTCCTTGCCCGCCTCCTTCACCGCCTGGGCGGCGCCAGGAACCCCGGGCGAGCAGATTGCCATGATCAGTTTCAGGTCCGGATAGCTTTTGAGCAGGCTGGCCGTCTCGACGCGGGCCTTCTCGATGTTGTCGTCGCAGGGCCGGATTGCCACCATCTTGATCCCGGGATAAGTCCGATTGCGCTCGTCGATCCAGTGCCGCCAGCCGTTCTCATTGGCTGAGGTCAGATTGGCGGTGATCATTGCGTATTGCCCCTCGCCGCCGCAGAGGCGGGCGGCGTCGTCCATCAGGGCCGTGCCGATGCTTTCGGCCGTGGCCTGGTTGACGAAAAAGGCGCGGGCGTCGGCTTGGGCGTCGGCGTCGTAGGTGATGACCTTGACACCCCGGCTCCCGGCCCGGCGGAGGGCCGTCGAGAGGCGGTCCTTGTCATCGCAGGCAGCCGCGATTGCATCCACGCCGCGGCTGATCCATTCGTCGACGATGGCGTCCTGCCGGGCGGGATCCGGCTCGGCCGGACCACCCAAGATCAGGTCGACGCCAAGTTCGGCTGCGGCCTTCTGAGCCCCGTGGTAGCAGGACATGAAGTAGACGTTGTTCGTGCCGATGACGAGAAAACCGACAACGGGCCGCTTTTCAGCGCCGAGGGCCGAGGGGCTGAGGAGGGAGGCGGCGAGTGCGAAGGCGCCGGTGAAGAGCAGGGGGTATTTTTTCATGGGGGCGATGAATCCTGACGGCCCAGACAAATCGAAAGGGTGCTGAAGGTCCACCTGTTAACCGGCAGCCCGCGCGCCAGGACGCCGAGCGATGGTGCGCTGTGCCGGGACAAGCCCGCTTTAGGCTGGATCGGCAGGGTTCTTGCTGGCACCCATGGAATGCAATGCCCGGCTCCCCAATCAGTCCGGCGGACGGCTCGCCGCCCCGCGCCGTCTTTCTCAGCTATGCCCGCGAAGATGCCGCGGCGGCGCAGCGCATTGCCGACGCGCTGCGGGCTTTTGGCGTCGAAGTATGGCTCGACCAAAGCGAACTTCGGGGTGGTGAGGCCTGGGACGCGAGTATTCGCAGGCAAATAAGGGGTTGCGCATTGTTTCTCGCCGTTATCTCGGCCAACACGAAACGCCGGCGCGAAGGCTACTTTCGCCGGGAATGGAACCTGGCCGTCGAACGCACTCTCGGCATGGCGCATGATGCGCCATTCGTGCTGCCCGTCATCATCGACGAGACCTCCGAGGGCGAAGCCTCCGTTCCCGACTCGTTCCTGCGCGTGCAATGGACGCGATTGCCGCATGGCATCCCGTCCACCCAGTTTGTCGAGCAGGTGAGGCGCCTATTGGAGCCGCAGAAACCTTCCCTGGTTCCGCCCATGGCCGGAAGCGGGGCGGATCGATCCCGTCCTGTCATTCCGAAACTGGCTCGTCGCATCGCACTGGCGTGCGGCGTGGTGGCGGTGGTCGTCGGGGTCGTCTGGTGGAAGTCCGGGCCGCGCGGCGGTGCGGCCTCGGTCGCCTCGACCCCCCCCGTGGTTGTCCTGATGGACACTCCTTACGCCACCCATGTTTATGATCCCGCGACGCTCAAAGTCGGCGGAACGAACGCCGACGACATTACTGACGTGCTGCGGGACTTGCCGGTCAAGATTGTCAAGGAGACGACGAGCGGGCTCTGGCGGCGCGAGGCCCAGGTCATCGGGGAAAATCCTGCGCTCATCATCATGCACCGCTCGTGTTTTGATACCTATCCGGAGAGCATGAACAACGACGTTTATCCCCTGGTCGACAACAAGCTCGTGGCTTTCATGGGCTATGTTGCGACGCTCAACCCACACACCAAGTTCATCGTATACTCACGACATTCCTGGGAAGACGCCGAGGCTGCGGCCAAGTGGCGGCAGGATGCCGCCGAACGGTTCCCCGTGCTCGCGGGCAAGACCGAAACCTGGCGGGTGCCGCTGGATCGAGCGACGTTTCGCAATCCCCTCACCGGACGGGAACTGAGGGACAGCGTCGTCCAAGCGCTTGGCCTGACAGAGGCGTCGTCGCCGCGCTGACCGCGCATGTCTCCTTCGACGATTTGTTGTTGTTACGCAAGTTGCTCGTCAAAACAGAATGGTGGAGGTGGCGTGAGCTGAACCCGCAGGCCCTCACTCCTCTATGACAGCGACCTCGTGGTCGAGAATGGAGCGCAGTTCGAAACGCGCCCAGCCGTCGGCAGCGACAAGCGCGGGCTTTTCGTCGGAGACGAGCAGGCGCAGGTTGCGGCCGCGCAGGCCGGCGGGCAGGCGCACCCCGATTTTCAGCGGACCGACCGGAATCAATTCCTCCACCGGCCCGCGCCAGGTGTTCGCGTTGGTCAGGTTGACCAGGTGGACAATAGCGCGGCCGGGCTGGCGGTAAAGATGGGTGTCGATCACGCCCGGGCCCTCGACGGTCAACGGAATATCGTCGCGCGCCGCCCAGCGCACCAGATTGGCGAGCAGGCGGCCGAAATCGGCCGTGTTGGTGCGGGCATACCTGCGGTCGAGATCGGCGGCGAGATAAGCCACCCGTCCAAAGCCGGGGTGTTCGTTCACGATCAGGCCGGGGAGGTCGGTGTGGTCGTGCTGCGACCAGATCGCCTCGGGCGGCGTTGCGGGGCGCGGAGGGACGAAAGTCAGCAGGACCTGGGCGGACGGATCGACCGTGAGCGGTTCCAGCGCGCCGCCGTAAGGCAGGATGTCGGTCTCCTCGAAGCCCCGGAGCGCCGGGTGGCGCGTCCCCGTGACGGGCGGTTCGCCGGCGATGTGCGGGCCGTGCACCTGCGCGCGCAGTTCCGGTGTCAGGCGCAGGTAGGTCTGCTCGATTGCCGCGGCCGATCGGCTGCGCACCGCCTCGTGGCGCGCGCCGTGGCCGGGCGGGAGGCTCACGCCGAACAGGTCCGCCAGGGCGAGGTCCGCGCGCGCGTCGCCCCATTGGTCGCACAGGCTGGCCGCCCCGCTCCCGACCAAGCCGCCGCCATTCTGCACGAACCGCCGCACGCCGGCAACTTGCACGTCCGTCAGGATGCCAAGGTTGGGGAGGACAAGGAGGCGCAGGCCGGCGGCATCGCGATCGAGGTCGTCGGCGTTCACCATCTGATAGGGGATCCGCGCGCGCAGCAACGCCTCGGTGAAGCCCCGCTGTGGCGCGCCGACCTGCGCCTCGGCGTCGTCGCGCCCGAAAAAGTCATAGTTGCGCTGCGAATACAGGACTCCGACTGTCGCGACCGGTTGGCGGCGCACGAGATACTCCTCGTTCTTCCGGAGCCAGGCGCTCAGCGCGAGCGGCGTCGCGTACATGCGGCGATCCTCATGGTAGGCATTGATGAAGTGCCACTTCACCTGCATGCCGGCGGCGATGCCATCGAGCGCCCACAACCGCACCTCCGGCTCCGGTTTGCTGGCCAGGCGGAAATCGTACCCGCCGGCCATGGTCTGCGCCTCATACGTCGCGATGCTCTCCGGGGCGAGTTTGTCCCAGCCCATCATGCCGTTGACGAGCCGGCCGGTCACCCCGTTCGCCTCGAAACCGGACCCATCGGATCGGTGCTGATTGTCGAGCATGAGGATCTTCACCCGCCGGCAAATCTCGCGATAGTCGCGAAAATCCTCCGCGGCGCCGGCAATGTTGCCGCCAATCTGGCCGACCCAGAGACAGTCCGGGCCGCCGGCGGCACTCACCACCCGATTGTACATGTCCCAGTTCTCGAGGCGGGAGGCGTAGCTCCATTCGATCCAGGCGCGAAAGGCGTCGTCGTTCCAATCCCAGGCGCGCGGCAGGCCGAACCCGCGGGCGGCGAGGAACTTGCCTTTGCAGTTGTCGCAGTAGCAGATGCTTTTTCGCGGCAGGCCGCTCCAACTGTTGTCGGCAAAGCCCTCCGGATGATAGGTGCCGGCGATCTCGTTGAGGATCGCCGGGATGTGCTCGCGGAAGTATCCGCCGTTGACGCACGGCACATACAAGTTGCGGGCGCGGTAAGGGCGGCCGGTTGCGTTGACCGTGAACCACCCAGGGTGGGCCTGGTAGGCGGTGTCGTCGGCGCCGTTCGAGTCCATGCGGGCGAAGACGGCGAGGCCGTCGTCGTGCGCGGCCCGGCACAACTCGCCGAACAAATCGCGGTCGCCCAGAAACTTCGCACGGCGCTGCAGGGGAACCCGGGTGGGATAGAACGCCACGATGCCGCCGGCGTTGACCACGATGCCTTGCGTCTGCGTGCGCTTCCACTGCGCGCGCCACCACGGCAGGTCGAAACGGGTCGGGTCGAGCTCCGAAATGTTGATCAGCATCCAGCGCAGCGAGCGGCGGTACCACGGCGATGCGGGGGCGGCCGGCGCTGGGTTGTCTGCCGCGCCCGGAGCCGCCGCGGCCGCCAGGCGCAGCGTGTTCGCGTAGGCCAGCATCGCGGTGGCGACAGCCGATTGCTTCAGGAAACTCCGGCGGCTGCTGCCGTGATGGGTTGGAATCAGGGCATCGGGATTCATGGGGGTGGGGTCTGGCCCAAGGGTAATGCCGAACTTCACAACAGGAAGTCTATTTGCAGCAGCCGACTCCGGCATACCCGAACGCGATTCGATCCAGCCGGGGCTGGCGTCACCGTGGTGCGCGCCGGATTCCCAACCCCCTCCCGTCCGCGATCGGCTGATCTAGCATCTTTTTTTCGGGCTACTCGTCTAATCATCCAGCTTATGCAAACATCGCCAAACCCCACACGTTTTCTCGCCTGCATCGGCATGGCTTTCGGGGCTGCTCTCGCGGGAGCGGGAGCAACGTCCGCAGTGGCCCAGCCTGCGCCTGAGACCATCGATTCGATCTGGCAGCAGCATTCCAACGACCCGGACTTGGCCTGGCGAGATCCAACCTCCCACACCCGGGTCGTCAACCTGACGAGCGGCTTCGACAGCGCCAGCGTGTTCTATTTCCACCAGAACATCTTCACCGCCGACGGCGACCTGATGCTCTTCAGCGGCAGGCGCGGCGAGGACCAAGGTTACTTCGTTTTGAGCCTCCGGACCGGTGCGATCCGCCAGGTCACCCACCAGACCGGCCAGCACCTCGTCGTTCTGCCTCATCGGCGGTCCGCGGCGTTCGACCGGGGCGACGACGTCTTCCTCCTGAATCTGGACAGCGGCGAGACCCGCAAAGTCGCAACTGTCCCGCACGGCCTGCTGGCGCAGGGCGCGGGTTTCGGCTTCACCGCGGATGAAAGCAAACTGCTTTTCGCCTATTGCGATCAGCTCGCCGCAAAGCATGCCGAGCTGGTGGCCGCCAAGCCGAAAATGGACGACCCGCATCTGCGGCGGGTCGACTGGGTGGAGGCGTATGAACACATGCAGCGGCACAACGCCATCTATTCGGTCGACATCGACTCGGGAAAGGTCGCGGTGGTGTTCCAGGACAACGACAACAATTGGCTGGGACACGTGCAGGGGTCGCCCACGAATTCGAACCTGGCGCTGTTCATCCACGAAGGCTTTGTAACGGTGCACATCAAAAATCGTCTGCGCCTGCTGGAGTTGACGACGGGGCAGGTGACCATGCCGCGGACAGGACCGCTGGAGAACGACGGCATTACACATGAGTTCTGGGATCGCGACGGCGAATCGGTGTGGTACGACATCAGCAGCGCGGGGGCCCTCGCCCACCTGGATCTGAAAACCAACGTGGAGACGCGATATTCCTATGGAGGCGTGTCGGTCGCCCCCGCCTCCTATGGAGGTGTGGCCGTCGCCGCCTCCAAACGATCCAACAATCGATCCATCCATTATGCCATCGGCCCGGGCGCCAAGTGGGCGGTCGGGGATGGTTTCCAGCATACCAATCCGTGGCTTTGCATCTACCGGCTCGACCAGCGGAACCCGACGACCCAGGAGGTGCCAGTCGTGCGCATCTGCGATTTCTCTCCGACCTACGAAAACCCGAAGGCCGAGTATATCGAGCCCAATCCCCATCTGACGCCCGATTTCCGGTGGATTGTGCTCACCGTGCATCTCAAGGGCACCGCCAACGACGTGTACGCAGTGGAAATACCGAGCCAATGAGTGCTGGCAACTGACCGATTGCCCGGAGGTCCCCAAGGTTTGAATCCTGGGCTCAGCGGAGTGGGGGGCTGCGTCGGAGCGCCCCGACTGGGGCTCCTACTGAACCGCGTGATCTAGGCCCAGCTCCGCTGCGGCCCTGGCCAGCGGCCGGTCCCGCGTCCACAGCATGAGGCCGTCAATGCGCGCCGCCGCCAGTAGTAGCACGTCCGACCAGGACAAGCCACGTCCGGCCAGGGAATGTCTGTCCAGCAAGTGCAGACCCTCACCCAGGTCTATCTCGTCCGCTCGCGGCAGTTTTTGCAGATGTCGCAGGATGTCGGCCTGTTGCTTCAAGTGTCCGGCCGCCAGCTCCCCGATCACGACCGTGTGCGTCCAGACCTGCCCCGCTTGCAGGCGGGCCTGCAATTGCGAATCAGCCCGGTGGAAGTGATCGATCCAGACGGAGGTATCGACCAAGACTCTCACGAGGTCTTCGCTGTTTTCCGCCGCGGCGCCGCCGTGGCTTTTGTATCCCTGCCTCCGAGTGCTGCAAGCCGCGCCGCCGCCTCCCGCTGGATGAGGGCCCGCAGACCCTCATGCAGCAAGGCTGTTTTCCCTTTCACCCCTGCATACGCGCCAGCCTCCTCCATCAGGGCGGTGTCCAGGTTTAGTGTCGTTCTCATGCATATGAATCTGCACGCGGGATCTGCATCGTCAAGCGCCCTTGCATAACTACTAGGGCGATGGCAAGGGGTGGAGCGGCCGTCGCCGGGGATTGAAGGTGGCGGGAGTTGAACCCGCGCGCCCGGAGATTCCTCAGAGTGGAATCTGTACGATCAAAATCGGAAAATGCCGGTTTCCAATAGGGAAAGTTCAGAACTTGTTCAGATGAGCAACGGGCGGCGGAATAGAAGGTCTCTTGCCGCTAGGAGACTCCCCGTTCCTATGCTTGAGCGAAATGCAGTTCAAGGGTCGCGATCAGGACCGGGACATCCTTGATCGCTGTTTCCCAGACTTGGTCGAGATCAACTTCGCCGTAGTCATGGGCGATGATGTTCCTCATCCCTCGCATGCTGCGGAAGGGGAGAGTCGGGAATAGCGCCTGGGTCTCGGGCGATATGCGGCTGGCTGCTTCCCCGACAATTTCGAAGCGGCGCAACACAGCATCCTGCTTCTCCACGTTGGCAGAAAAGGCTTCGAGGCTCATCCCTGCCAAGTACGCCTGGATCTGGCGGGCCGAATCCAGCATGTCACGCAGCAATCCCTCTTGCTTCTCATCGGGCATATAGGGTGACGGGACTGGCGAGAATGGCACGGCGCCGATACGGATTGCGGCTTCGCTCGACCGCACGCCGGCTGAGCAAATCCACGCGGCAGCCGAGGCGGTCTTCAAGGTCTTCCTTCAATGCGCCCATCTCGAAGAGTCCGGCACGTGCGCCGGGCAGAAACTCAACGAGGAAATCGACGTCGCTGTCCTTTCCGGCCTCACCTCGAGACACCGAGCCGAATACCTCCATGCGCGCGATTGGACGCTCCGCGCACACCGCCCCTACGACGGCACGCAACGTGTCGAACGAAAGGGGCTGTTTCGGTGTTTCCGGCATGGTCGGAATCTACGAATAGCGTGCGGACTTGGCAACCGACAATACAGCTCAGGTTGATGGGGGCGATCAGGCTGCTTTAGGCTGGCTCGGCAGGGTTCTTGCTGGCACCCATGGAATGTAATGTCCGGTTCCCCCACCACTCCTGAGGATGGCTCGCCGCACCGCGCCGTCTTCCTCAGCTACGCCCGCGAGGACACCGCGGCTGCGCAACGCATTGCCGAGGCGCTGCGAAGCCATGGCGTCGAGGTTTGGTTTGATCAAAACGAACTGCGCGGCGGCGATGCGTGGGATGCGAAGATCCGGAGGCAGATCAGGGAGTGCACTTTGTTTGTTCCGATTATCTCGGCCCGCACCCAGGAGCGTGGCGAGGGGTATTTCCGGCGCGAGTGGAAGCTCGGCGTCGAGCGAACCCATGACATGGCTGCAGGCATCGCCTTCGTTGTTCCGGTCGTGATTGATGACACGCCTGAACATGGCGCAGCGGTGCCCGACGAGTTTCTGCGCGTGCAATGGATTCGATTGGCGGGGGCTCTGCCGACGGCTCAGTTCGTCGAGCAGGTGAAGCGGCTGCGGGCGGCGCCGCGCAAACTGACAGAAGCGAACCCAGGCACAGAGGTTGGAAGTCGGACCCAAGTCCCGCGGCGCGTTCCGGGTTTCCCGCGCTGGGCCATGGGTGTGCTGTGCGCCGGGGTTCTGGCGCTCGCCGCCTATCTCGCGCTGCGCCGGCACGCGAAAGAGTCCGCCGCGCCGCCACAGGCGGTTGCGGCGGCGACCACTCCAGCCGCGCCGGTAGTCAGCGACAAATCGATTGCCGTTCTGCCGTTTGACAACTTCAGCCCGGACAAGGAGAACGAGTTCTTCGTGGACGGCATGCACGAGGAGGTGATCACAGCGCTGGCCAAGATTCACGATCTCAAGGTCATCTCGCGCACGTCTGTCATGGGATATAAGACAGGCGAACGGAACCTGAGAAAAATCGCCGCCGAGCTGGGCGTGGCTAACATATTGGAGGGCAGCGTGCGCCGCGAAGGCAGTCGCGTGCGGGTCACGGCGCAACTCATCGATGCGCGCACGGACGAGCATCTTTGGGCAGACGCCTATACGCGCGACCTGACCGACGTCTTCAGCATCCAATCCGAGTTGGCTGACGCGATCACAGTGGCCCTCAAGGCGACGCTCTCACCCAAGGAAAAATCGCTGATCGAGCGGCGACCGACGACAAGTCAGGAAGCCTACGACTTGTACCTTCGCGCCCGCGC
>CAZSEH010000039.1:0-32162 GCA_964605835.1 uncultured Opitutaceae bacterium | reverse complement strand
GACACGCTCCCGCACCGCTATCCCTTCGTCATGATCGACCGGGTGGTCGAGTTCAAGGGGGACGACGGCATAGTGGCCCTCAAGAACGTCACGATCAACGAGCCGTATTTCAACGGGCACTTTCCGGGCAACCCCGTGATGCCGGGCGTCCTTCAGCTCGAGGCGATGGCGCAGGCGGCCGGGATACTCATGCTCCGGCGGTCGGGCAATTCGTGCAAGACGGCCTACTTCATGAGCGCCGACAAGGTGAAGTTTCGCAAGCCGGTGCGTCCCGGCGACCAGCTTCTCATCACGGCGAGGCTTGTGAAGGCGCGCGGGGACAAGCTCGCCGCGGCCAGCGCGGAGTGCACGGTCGGCGGCCAGGTCGTGTCGTCGGCGGACCTCATGTTCGTGATCCTGGACGACCCGCAGGGCTTCGCGAGCTGAGGAGTCAGTGCTTGTAGACCTTGGCCGGGTCGAAGACCCGGCTCGCGGCGAACTCGAGCTTCAGCGTCGCCGGGTCCTCCGGCTTTGCGCCGGCGGCAAGCTTGCGATAGAAGCACGAAGGATAACCGTTGTGGCAGGCGGCTCCCCCTACATTCTCGACCTTGATCAGGACGACGTCCTGGTCGCAGTCGACGCGCAGCTCCTTCACCATCTGACTGTTGCCGGACTCCTCGCCCTTGATCCAGAGCTTGTTCCGGGAACGGCTCCAATAGGTGGCCTTCCCGGTCGAGATTGTGCGGGCAAGGGCCTCCGCGTTCATGAAGGCGAACATGAGCACCTCGCCTGTCACGTGATCGACCGTGATGCAGGGAATCAGCCCATCGGGGCCGAACTTGGGTTGCAGCACGGAACCGAGCTCTATCTCGGCATGGGCCGTGCGCGCGGGGAATGTGGTTTGTGTCATCGAGAAGGGAATCTGCCATCTTGCAACAGGCATCGCCCCACCACGTCAACTTTTTCAGTCCGACTTCCCGCCCTTGGCCTCGTCGGCGAGCCTTCGAAGGTAATCGTAACTGTAAAGGCCGGTCCGGTGGCCGTCGCTGAAATTGAAGCAGAGGGCGTAATTGCCCACCTTCTCCCATCCGGTGACGGTGACTCCGGGGAATCTCCGCGCCGACTCCCCACCATACCGGTTTCCGAAGATGTCCCGCTCGCCCATGTTAGAGGCGCTGGGCGACGCGGCGCGGAGGAATTCGCCCGTAAAATAGCTCTCGGCGCCGTCGCTCCAGGCGATGGCGACCTCGCTTCCGATCATCTGCACCCGGCGCGGCTCGACCATTCCAACAACGTGGTTGCACTGTCCGCGGGGGTCAACCCCGGCCGGCGACAAGGCCGCCGGCCCCGGGGTAGTGCCCCGGGTTAAAGCAGACATAACCCGGTCGAATTGTGGCGCCCTTTGGCTGCGCGCGATTGACAATCGCGGCGAAGCCGGATTCAGGGCTTTTTGCCGGGCAGCCGTCCACCTGTCCAAAAACCGTCATTTTTCATGAGCGACTCCTTCCGATCCCCGACTTTCACGCCGTCCCCGAAACAATCGATCTGGCAGAACTGGATCAGCCTCGCCGGGGCGATTGTCGCCATGGGAAGCCTCTTTGCCTTCATCCTGCTGTTCGCGCTGGACGTGATGGGGCAGGGGCAGAAGAACCCCTATCTCGGGATTCTGTCCTACCTGGTCGCTCCCGGCTTCCTGTTCTTCGGGCTGGCTCTGATCCTCGCCGGCGCCTGGAACCAGCGCCGGAACAAGGGGCGGGTTCCCTACGCCCCGCCGCCGCGGTTTGCGATCGACCTGTCCCGGCCGCGCGATCGCTGGGTGCTCATCTGGTTCGGGGCCGGCACCCTCGGCTTCATACTGCTCACGGCCGTGGGGAGTTACCAGACGTTCCACTACACCGAGTCGGTCACATTCTGCGGGGAGGTCTGCCACACGGTGATGCAGCCCGAATTCACGACCTACAAGGCCGGGGCCCACGCCCGGGTGGCCTGCGTCGAATGCCACATTGGCTCCGGGGCCGCGTGGTACGTGAAGGCGAAGATCAGCGGACTGCACCAGGTGTACGCGGTCACCGTGAACCGGTTCGACCGCCCGATTCCGACGCCCGTCCAGAACCTGAGGCCCGCGAGGGACACGTGCGAGCAGTGCCACTGGCCGCAGAAATACTCGGGCGGCGTCGAACGGGTCCACAATCACTTCCTGTCCGACGACAAGAGCACGCCCTACACGGTGCGCCTCCTTGTCAACGTGGGGGGCGGCAGCCCCGCCCACGGCCCCGTGGGCGGAATCCACTGGCATATGCTGGTTTCGAACAAGGTGGAATACTACGCGACGGACCAGCGGCGCCAGACGATCCCCTGGGTCCGGGTGACGGCCGGGAACGGCGCCGTCACGGTGTACCGCACGGCCGATTTCAAGGGCGCCCCCCCCGCTGGGGAGATCCGGCAGATGGACTGCATGGACTGCCACAACCGCCCCGCCCACAAGTACGCCACGCCGAACGACGCCGTGGACGAGGCGATGTACCTCGGGCGGATCGACTCCTCCCTGCCCGGAATCCGGCGCGCGGCGGTCGATCTCCTGACGAAGCCGTATTCGACGTATGGAGACGCCGATGCCGCGATAAGCCGGGGCCTGGGCGCCAGCTACGCGGCCGCGCGCAACCTCGGCGGCACCGTTGCCACGGTGCAGGCGATCTATCAGGGCAACTTCTTTCCGGAGATGAAGGCTGACTGGAGCAAGTATCCGGACAACATCGGCCACCTCGACTCGCCCGGATGCTTCCGCTGCCATGACGGCAAGCACGCGGTCGAGGGCGACAGCCGGCGGATGCTCTCGACCGACTGCAACAGCTGCCATACGATCCTTTCGCAGGGAGCCGGGGCGGACCTGGCCAGGGTGGTCCCGCAGGGACAGCCGTTCAGGCACCCGGCGGGCGAGATCGGGGGGCTTCTCTGCAGCGACTGCCACAACGGGAAGAACCAGGACAATTGAAGTAGTTGCCGTCGGAAAGCCGCCGGATCCGCGCCCTGCCTCGTCGGGAGCTGCCAATGCCCGGATCCGAGTTCAAGGCCGGTCGCCAAGGCAGCCGTCAGGTCTGACGGCCGGATGGCGGCCCAGAGAACTCGGAAGCAGGCAGCTACTCCTTGGCAGGGCGCAGATCGGGCTGCTTTCCGACCGCCTGGCAGAGCACAATATCTGCACAGGCTTGGGCAAGGAAAGGTGAGCGGGGAGATCAGTCCTGTGCGAGAGTCGGGAAACCTGTTCAAGCCGTGATTCTTCCCAACGAAACCGCATCCCCCGCCGTGCCCGAACTCGACCTCGACCTAATCGCCAAGTACTCGATCGCCGGCCCGCGCTACACGTCCTATCCACCGGCGACGAAGTTCGTTGAAGACATTGATTTTCAGGAGCTTGAGAAGGCGATTGCCGCCGACAATGCCCCGGGAGCGGGACCGGTCTCGCTCTATTTTCACGTTCCCTTCTGCGAGAGCCAGTGCTGGTACTGCGGCTGCAATACGATCGTGACGAAGCGGCACGACGCGGCATCGGTGTATGTCGACGAGGTGTCCCTGGAGGTTGCCCGGATGGCCGAGCGCATGGATCGCCGGCGTCCGGTCACGCAGGTGCACTTTGGCGGCGGAACACCCACCTTCCTGGCCCCCGAGGAACTCGCCAGGCTGGGGATGATGATCCATGAGAATTTCGCCCTCGACATCGATTGCGAGTTCAGCGTCGAGATCGACCCCCGCCGGCTGACCGCCGACCACATCGAGGCACTCCACGTGATCGGGGCGAACCGGGCTTCGATAGGCGTGCAGGACACCAATTCCGAGGTGCAGCTGGCGGTCCACCGCTGGCAGCCGCACGAGCTCAACGTTCGCGCGGTCGCCTGGCTGCGCGACGCGGGATTCGAGTCGATCAACGTCGACCTGATTTACGGCCTGCCGCTGCAGACACCCGAGTCATTCGCCCGGACGATCGACGACGTCCTGGCGCTCGCGCCCGACCGGCTGTCGGTCTTCAGCTACGCGCACGTGCCCTGGCTCAAGCCCGCCCAGCGGATCTTTGACGCGCGGATGCAGCTGCCCGAGCCCGCCGCCAAGCTGGCGATGTTCGCCACCGCCCACGCGAAGCTCACGGGCGCCGGCTTCATCGACATCGGCCTTGACCATTTTGCGCGGCCCGACGACGAGCTCGCCATCGCGCAGCGCCGCGGCACGCTGCACCGCAATTTCCAGGGATACAGCACCTCGGCGGGCGCCTCGCTCTACGGGTTCGGGATCACTTCGATCTCCTCGACGAGCGGGACTTACCGCCAAAACCTGAAGGATATGGGGCAGTGGCGGGCGGCGGTCGCTGCCGGCGCCCTTCCCGTCGAGCGCGGCCTCGTCCTGACCGGGGAGGACCGGCGCCGGCGGACGCTCATCATGCGGCTCATGTGCGACAGGCGGCTCGATTTTGCGGCCCTTTCGGAGAGCCTCGGCGTCGACATCGCGGAAGCGTACGCCGCGGAAATCGAAAGCCTGGCCGACCTCGAGGCCGACGGAATCATCGTCCGGAACCACGGCGGCATCGAGGTGACGCCGCGCGGGGCGCCCCTTCTGCGCGTCATTGCGATGCGCTTCGACGCCACCTTCAAGGCCGGTGCGCACCGTCATTCGCAGACGGTGTAGCAGGTGTCCTAATGGGCCTCATTGTGCTGGCTTCATTCAGACTTTGGAAGCCGTTCGGGAACGCATTTTGCTTGAAAGGTCCGGGGCGGATTGCGCGCAGGCTGTCTCCCTGGCGTGGATACCGACCCCCGGTGCCGCCGCGCTGCGCTGGAATTAGCCAAACTTTGCGCGTATGCCGACAAAGGATGCATAGCGGATTTCCCGCAATTTCCGATACTCGAAGCACAGACAAAACCGGCCACCGAACCGCAACACGACCGCCAATCCCAAGTCTCCCCATCCCCATTTTCCAATGAAGAATCACCTCCGACTCACAAAGAAGACGCTCGTACTCGGGGGCCTGGGCCTCTGGGGCCTGCTTCTTGTCTCCTGTGTCGTTGCCGACCGGACCGTCCTAGCGCCACCGCAGATCGCCGGCGCCCAGTTCGTCGGCTCGAAGCAGTGCGCCCAGTGCCACTCCGAGGTGGTCGATCACTTCGCGGGCTCAACCCACAGCAAGCTCGCCCTGTCCGACGCCAAGGTCGGCGACACGGGCTGCGAGGCCTGCCACGGACCGGGCAGCCGGCACGTGGCCGCGGGCGGCGGCCCCGGCACGATCATCAATCCGCGGAAGGCGCCGGAGACCTGCTTCCAGTGCCACCTGGACAAGCGCGGCGAGATGAGCCTGCCCCACACGCACCCGGTCCTTGCGGGCAAGGTCAGCTGCATCGACTGCCACGACGTTCACAAGGGTGATGCGATCCGCGGCGGCGGCGCCTCCCTGGCCTCGGCCACGGAGACCTGCCTCAAGTGCCACACGCAGCAGGCCGGCCCGTTTGTCTACCAGCACGGGGCCATCCGCGAGGAAGGCTGCACGGCCTGCCACAATCCGCACGGCTCGGTCAACGACAAGATGCTTGTCGCCCGGGACGCCAACCTCTGCCTCCGGTGCCATCTTTCCCAGGCCGCAGCCGGATTCAACATCGGCGGCTATGCAAGCGGCGGCGCCCATGCCTCCAACGGTCCGGCCGCACGCCTTGCGGAAGGCACCTGCTGGTCCGCCGGCTGCCACGAGGACGTCCACGGTTCGAATGTACACGCGTCACTGCGCCCCTAACCCCATAACGGAAGCCAATACCATGCATGCCACCTCTTCCTCCCTCCGACGCCTGGCGGGCTTGACCCTTGTGGGCGCGGCCCTCGCGCTCCCGGCAATGCGGTCATCCGCCGCCGACACTCCGTCGGAGGCCGACGCCTTTCCGACCTTCGAAAGCTACGTCAAGGTCTCGGGCTGGGCCCCCTTCGTCACCGGCGACGGCGCCGCATTCGCGCAGCGCTCGGGCATTCCAAACAGCACGGGCGCCTTCGGAATAGAGGACCTGTACTTCTCGAAGGACGTCAACGACAGCACAACGGTGAAGGTCAAGGGCCGCGCGCTCGACGGCTCGGACGACTATCTCGGCAACGTCATCCTTTCGAAGGACAATGTCGGATCCGTCGACGTCGGCTTCAAGCGCTTCCGCACGTTCTACGACGGGGTCGGCGGCTTCTTCCCGCTGGCCGACCAGTTCCAGGCGATGAGCCCGCAATCGCTTCACGTCGACCGCAGCTCATTCTGGATCGACACCAAGTTCGGGAAGTCCGACGGACCTGTCTTCACCCTCAGCTTCCATGACGACATCCGGACAGGCCAGAAGGACTCGAGCATCTGGGGCCCGGAGGTCAATCCGAACGCAACCCTCCTGACCAACGGCACGGTGCTTGTAACGACTCCCTCGCCAATCCCGACCCCCACGCCCTATATTGTCCCGAACGTGCTTTCGCTCGCCGAGCATCACCGGACGCTCGAGGCAGGCCTGTCCGCGACGTCGGGGAAGATCACGGAGACTCTCAAGGCGACGATCGACTGGGTGGCCAATGTCGACACGCGCTACTACATGAAATACCCGGGTTCAAAAGTGACCCAGACGGCGGCATCGCTGACGGCAAAACCGGCCGCGTCGGCCACCTATTACCCGGTCAGCGTCCTCGACGACCAGGAGACGGTCAATTCCAGGAGCATGCGCATCCTCGACCAGGTCGAGGCGAAGATCAGCGACAAGTTCAGCGTTGAAGCGGGGGCCACCTACCACCACCTCTCGGGCATCGACGGCGGCCTATGGATCACGCCCGCCTACAGCACAACCGCCCTGGCCATCTACCCGGCCTGGTCCGCCGGCAACATTCTCGCCGATGCAAAGGTGGACGACTACGTCGCCAATTTGATGCTCAAGCTGACCCCGACGAAGGACTGGCTGGTTGAGGCCGGCATCCGCGACGAGTACAACGTCATCGGCGACAAGGGCGGCCTGACCCTCCAGAGCCTGGCAACGGGGGCCACGAGCACCGCCAGCTCGAACGTGACGGTCACCAACCAGGTGACGGACTCACGCGAGACCGACCACGTCGTCACCCCGGAGGCTTCGCTGCAATACCTCGGCTTCAGGAACGTCTCGCTCTACGCGAACTTCGACAAGCGGGTCAACCGGGGCGAGCAGCATTGGGAGAATCCGTGGGCCGCAACGACGACGGCGGGCATCACCGGCGTCATCACGACCCTGGGCGCCGCCCCAATCGGCAGCGTCTTCTTCCAGGACGCGAACCAGGATTACGAGAACGCCAAGGTCGGCGCCAATTGGAACGCCTCAAAGGCGTTCTCGCTTCGGGCCGAGGTCTTCCGCAAGGACCACCTGAATCGTTTCATCGGCACATCCAATCCCGCCATCACGAAGAGCTTCGGCGGCTATTACTACACTGGCTACACATTCACCGGGCTGAAGCTCAGCGCGGTGATCAAGGCGACGCCGGAACTTTCGTTCACCACGCGCTACCAACCGCAGTCCGGCAACATGTCGGTCCTCGGCAACACGCTCACGGGCGGAGACACAACCGAGGTCACCTCGGGCAGGGCGCGGACGCAGACCGTAAGCGAGACGATCGACTGGAACCCCTACCGGCAGGTCTATGTGCAGGGCAACATCAACGTCGTCTACAGCTACATCCAGACGGCCTATCCGGTCGTGGTTGATTCGCTGACCACGAACTACGCGACGCCGATCCAGAACGCCAACAACAACTACATTGTCGGCAGCCTCCTTTGCGGCTTCGTCCTCGACAAGCAGACCGATGCGCAGATCGAAGGCACCTGGCAGCAGGCGACCGATTACAATCCCCAGATCGCCGCTGGCGGCATACCCTACGGGGCCGGATTCCTTATGGAGAGCGCCACCGTGGGGTTGAAGCACAAGTTCAGCAATCGCCTCATGGGCGACGCCAAGGTCGGCTATCTGAAAAGCACGGACAGCACGACGGGAGGGTTCACCAACTACAAGGGCCCGCTGGCTTACCTGTCCCTTTCCTATTCACTTTGATGGATTGCGTCGGGATGCAATGCCGGCCGGGCGCAACCGGCTGACGCAGGAAAACGGGGTACCGCTCGGCGGCATCCCGTTTTTTTTCGGCATTCGGCCAAGGGATGCACAGGCTTGGACAACCGGCGGCGGGCAGCCCCCTTCCCGGCTTGCTATCTTCCGATCCGACGAATGACTCCGTTTGAAACATCCCTGTTGGTTTCGGCGGTCCAGGCAGCGCTTCCGCGGCGTGCCGCGTGACAATCCCGATGGACACCGAGCCGAGCGATTCGCCCGTCGATCCGGTCGCGCTGGCCGGGAAAGTGCGGCGCCTGGAAGCCCGGTTGGCGGCCATCGAGGATCATCTCCAACTCGGCGAAAAGTCCGGCGCTGCGGAGGAACCGGTTTCGCATGGCGGCGTTGGAATGGACGAGGAATTGGAGTTCAAGCTCGGCCAGGAATGGTTTTCGAGGGTGGGGATCGCCGCCTTGGGATTGGGCATCGCCTTCACGCTCTGCCTTCCATTCAGCGGCCTGCCGCCGGCGTTCCCTTCACTGTTCGGCTACATCCTGGCGGCTGGATTCTTTGCCGTGGCGGCATTCTGCCGCCGGCCATTCGAGATGATTTCAGGCCATATCCGCGCCACCGCGATGGCTTTGCTCTATTTCGCCAGCCTGCGGCTGTGCTTTTTCGGCGCCCGCCATGCGCTGAGCGCCGACTCGATGGCGGGCGGGCTGGTGCTGACCCTGGCGGCTTCCATCAACCTGGCGATCGCGCTGCGGCGAAAGTCGCCGTGGCTTTGCGGCCTGGCGCTGTTCACCGGTTACGCGACCGCTCTCGCGGTCGGCTCCCCCGCATTTTCGCTGGGTCTTATCGCCCTGTTTTCCCTGGCCGCCGTCGCGTCGGGCATCGTGCTCGGGCGGCCGGCTCCGGTTCTCGCCGCCATGCCGCTCGGCTACGCCGCGTATCTCGCATGGGCCCTGAACAATCCGTTCATGGGACGGCCGGTGCAGCCGGTCGCCTATCCGCCATGGGCGCCCGGGGTTCTCCTGGTCTGCCTCGTTTTGTTTGCGGCGGGCCTTCGGCGCTCGACGCGCGGCGATCGCGGGGATGCGCTGGCAAACGCCGGCTTCCTTCTCAACGCGCTGGCCGGCTACAGTCTTTTCTTCCTGCACACCCTGGCGGCCTCCGGCACCTGGTTTGCAGGCGACCAGATTGCGGCGTCCGCCACTTTGCTCGGACTGGCCGTTTTTCTCGCACGCGACCGGGGCGGCGTCGGTTCGTTTGTCTACGCGATGACGGGGTTTCTCGCGCTAAGCTTCGCGATCATCAAGGTGACCGCGCTGCCGGATGTGTTCGTCTGGCTATCGATCCAGAGCGTGATCGTGGTCGCGACCGCGATCTGGCTTCGCTCGCGTTTCATGATTGTCGCGAACTTCCTGATCTACCTCGCAATAACGGCCTGCTATGTTGCGGTCGCCCGGAGCGAGCACGGAATCAGCCTTGGCTTCGGGATGGTCGCCCTGGTCACCGCAAGGCTGCTCGGCTGGCAAAAGGAGCGGTTGGAGCTGAAGACCGAGCTCATGCGAAACGCGTATCTGATCGCGGCGTTCTTCATTTTTCCGTACGGTCTCTATCACCTTGTTCCGGGCGCCTGGATCTGCCTCGCATGGGTCGGCGCCGCGTTGGTCTATTACCTGCTCGGGACCCTTTTAGCCAACCGCAAGTACCGCTGGATGGGTCATGCGACCCTCCTGTTGACGGTTCTCTATCTGGCTATCGCAGGGATCAGCCGCCTCGAGCCGCTGTTTCGAAACCTGTCCTTTCTTGTGCTGGGAGCGGTGCTTGTCATGGCCTCCTTCATCTTCGCGCGCCTGCGCGCGCGACGGCGTTAGCGACGGGATGGGATTGGGTCAGTTTTTTCTACCTGCGGCCCAAAGGGCCGTGCGCAGCTCACGCGCATCGTCTGGGCGTGGGGGACGGCGGCACGCCATGGGGCCCCATGCCGGTTTTGATGCGCGTCCGGGTATGCGAGCATAGGCCCGCGGGCGGCAGGTAGAAAAAACTGACCCTTCAGATCAGGACCCGCCGCACCCGCAGCCGGAGGCTTCGCCGGTCCCACCGGCCGCCGGAGGCTCCCCGGCGATCTCGTCCGTCAGCGCGCAAAGCTTCGCGTAGTACTCGTCGCGCGAAATGCCCAGGACGGCGGCGCCGAAGATCTCGGCGTCGTCCGGAGCCGCGAAGACCCCATAGTTCACCGCCACGAGCTGGTAGAGCGCGATGGCAGGAACCCGGTCGGGATCGACGGAATAGTACGGGTGCACGCACAGGGTGAAGCCGTCTTCCGGGCGCTCGCCGTTCTGCGCCGGGTGGGCCGCCTCGCCCGGCATCAGCGGTCCGGCGTCGAACACCAATTCGCAAGGGTAGCGGACGCAATCGCGATCGGCCAGGATCCGCTGCAATTCGGGCCAGCCGATCCGGGGTCCGTATTTCGCGCGAATTTCCGCTCCCCTGGCAGCCACGTGCGCAGCGAGCGACTGCCGGGCGCCTTCCGTTGCCGGCAGGTCAGCCATGGACGGCGGCGGATCGTTCGTTGGCCTTCGAGAGCTTTCCCTCGAGGATTGGAACCGACATCCGGAGGAAGAGGGTGAAGCAGAGGAAGCCGAACGCCCAGATGCCGACGCAAACGAGGTCTTCGTTCAGCGTGGGCGTGTACTCCACCATCTCTCCGAGCGGAGAGGGGATGAATCCGGGGATGACCATTCCCATGCCCTTTTCGATCCAGATACCGCAGACGGTGAGGACGCAGGCGACATTGAGCCATTTGACCTGCCTTGTGACCGGAAGCATCAGGAGGACTGCCGACGTAAGATTCAGGCAGATGGCCGTCCAGATCCAAGGCACGAGGGCGTGGAATCCGTGCAGGCCCAGGAAAAGGTACCGCGTGGAGGACATGTTCCGGTCGGTTGTGTAGAAGTCGGTGAACACCTCGTTCGCGAGCAGGAACAGGTTGATGAGCATCGACACCTGGACGATTGAGCGCAGGGTGAGCAGCGCCCGGTCGGTGATGCGGTATTCGCAGAATCTCCGGATGACCTGCAGCGTCAGGATGATGAAGGCCGGGCCGGCCGTGAAGGCCGAGGCGAGGAATCGCGGGCCGATCACGGCGGAGTTCCAGAACGGGCGGCCGCCGAGGCCCACGTAAAGGAACGCGGTGATCGTGTGGATCGACACGGCCCAGGCTATCCCGATGAAAACGAATGGGATGTAGAACCACCTCGCGGGCCTGCGGCCGCAGTAGCGGCAGTAGATCGTATAGCCGCAAATATGCAGGTTCAGGAGCAGGTAGCCGTTCAGGACGAGGACGTCCCAGCTGAGCATCGAGCCGGGAAAATGAAAGACGCCGATTCCGGGAATCAGGTGCCAGAATCGGTCGGCCCGGCCAAGATCGACAGTCACGAAGGCCAGGCACATCAGGATCGCCGCCACGGCGAGCAATTCGCCGAAGATGACGAGGTCGTGGAGATCCTCATTCTTGTAGATATAGACGGGGATCACCATCATGACGGCCGCGGCGGCCATGCCCACGAGGAAGGTGAAATTGGCGATATAGACCCCCCAGGATACCTGGTCGGTCATCCCCGTGGCGCCCAGTCCCTGGACGAACTGCTTGGCATAGGCATTCAGGCCCAGCATGCAGAGGATGGTCAGGGCTCCGAGCCAGGAGTAATAGCGCCAGTCACCCACGAACAAAAGGCGCACGCAGCGGCGGAGGAAGGTGAGATAGCTTACCATGGCTAGACGTCGAAATAATAAAAGAAGCGGGGAAGGGTGCCGAGTTCCTCCTTCAGTATGAGGACTCGCTTGTTTTTCAGGATGTAGGAAACCTCGCTGTCCGGATCGAGGATGTTGCCGAACTTGCGTGAACCGGTGGGGCACACCTCGACGCATGCGGGATAACGGCCGACCCGCGTGCGTTGGATGCAGAAATGGCATTTTTCCATGACCCCCTTGTACCGGGGTCGGTTGCCGAGGTAGGACATTTCGGGGTTGATCTGGTCGCGGGGTATGGAAGGGGCCGACCAGTTGAACCGGCGCGCAAAATACGGGCAGGCCGCCTCGCAGTAGCGGCAGCCGATGCACCAGCTGTAGTCGATGACCGTGATGCCATCCGGCTCCTGCCACGTTGCCTTCACCGGGCAGACCTTGACGCAGGGCGGATTCTTGCAGTGGTGGCATTGCACCGGCATGTAGAATGAGCCGGCCTCAGGCACTGATTTTGGGGCGTAATTGGGATCGCTCTTTTCCAGGTCAAAGGTGCCGTCGTTGGGCATCTTGAGAACCCGGATGTACTGGATTTCGGGATTCCGGGACTGGTTGTTCTCCGCGACACAGGCGTGGACGCACTTTCGGCAGCCCACGCAGCGGGTCAGGTTGAGCGCATACACGTACTCGACGCCGTTCATCGGCTTGTAGTCGCGCACGTGGGGACGGATGCCGTACTGGCGCTCGACTTCCGACTCGATCCGCGCGAGCACCGCCTTCATTTCCCCTGGCGTGAGCTCCTTGTAGTGTTTCTGCAGGAACTCGTCGACCGACGTGAACTGGCCGAGCTTGCGCAGCGGGGCCAGGCCGGCCGCGAGCGCCGCCGTTCCCGCCGCCAAAACGGTCGAGGTTCTCAGGAAGCTGCGGCGGGAAATTCCGTCTGTGTTGGAGGGATCGGACATGTCAGTCGGCCTTTAGCGGGGAGGAGGGAGGAAGGGGCGCCCGGTCGGAGCGATGGGGCCCCGGCATGGGGATCAGGCCCGTGAAACGGGGCGCATGGGGATCGTGGCAGGATGTGCATTGCTGCCGGGTGATGGGCCCGGCCTTGCGGTCCCAATAACCGCTCGTCCGGCCGTGGATGCCGGCGTTCCAGTCCCGGTAGGTGGGACCGTGGCATCCGGCGCAGAGCAGGGTGGCCTCCTCGAACTTGAGTTCGGTGCCCTCCGGGGTATGCAGCCTGTCGAGCTGCTTCTGTTCGTGGCAGGTATAGCAGTTCTCGTTTTGCCCGTGAGACATCGCCGCCAGGTTGCGGTGCGCCTCCGGGATGATGACGGCGCCGTCGGCGGTATAGTCCAGTTTCACCGGATCGGAGGCCGAATGGCACTCGACGCAGTTACGCATGCTTATGATAAGGTCGGCATGCTCCTTCGGCAGGACGACCCGGTGGTTGGCGTCATATTTGACCACGGGGGGGCTCTTCTGGTCGTGGCAGCTGTAGCAGGCCATGCCTGAAGTGTCGCCTCCGCTGCTCATCAACTGGGCGGCGGATATGCGGATTGTGCCCGGCGGGGTGATCCCGGCCAACGACTGGGGCTGGGTCAGGGGAGGAAGAGGCGTCAAGGCGGGCCGGGCCGGGGTTCTCAACAGCACGACGGCCAGCAACGCAAACCCGGCCGTCAAGGCGGCAAACGTCAACGATGTCTTCGGGTCATCTTTCATTAGGGCGCGTGCAAAAGTACCTGCGGACCGCTCCCGGCGCTTTCCATCCTTTGCGCAACGCTGTGCGTTTCTTGTCCAGTCAACGGGCCCGAGGCACCCGGGCGTCGGTCCCCGGCCGCAATAGGAGACCAATCCTGGGCAAGAATTGCACAACAATGGTCTTCGACAGAAAGTGCCTTGGCCGCTTGAACTCTTATGTTCAATCTCCCATCAACCTAGAACGAATGCCCATGAAGAAACTCTCCCTTATCGCATCCCTCTCCTGCGCCGTGGTCTTGAGCGCCGCCGTCGCCCGTGCGGCCGATTCCGCCGCAACCTGGGCGGGCAACTGCGCAGCCTGTCACGCCAAGGATGGCGCCGGTCACACGAAAGCCGGCCGGATGGCTGGCGTGAAGGACATGACCGATGCCCAATACCAGCAAAGCTTCACCGACGATCAGGCCGCGGCCCGCATCAAGGACGGACTGAAAGACGACAGCGGAAAAATAAAGATGAAGGCCTTTGGCGACACCCTGTCCGATGCCGACATCAAGGACCTGGTCGCCTACGTCCGCTCGCTGA
Source organism: uncultured Opitutaceae bacterium (assembly GCA_964605835.1). Classification (GTDB taxonomy): domain Bacteria; phylum Verrucomicrobiota; class Verrucomicrobiia; order Opitutales; family Opitutaceae; genus Palsa-1447. Next base: position 18,096 of record CAZSEH010000039.1, on the reverse strand, counting down.
AGAAGTGAGCAAGACCTCAGGCCTCCAGTATTGAAATCCGGCTGCGTGCCAGCCGGATTTCAATACTGGAGGCCTGAGGTCCTTTGAATAATTTTGCGGTGGGCACGTTCTGCGGTATGGTCCACGGCGAACTCTCGCGCCCAAACCAGAATCCCTGCATGTCGGACTTCCTCCCTAACAAACGATGGGCTTCAGCCGCCCTGGCAATTTGCGCCCTGACCGGTATTGCCGGCTGCAAGGACCGCAGCATCACCACGTATCGCATTCCCAAGGAGGCTCTCCCGGCCCCCGGGCAGGCGGCCGCCCCGGAGCCAGCCCCCGACTCGAATGGCGGTCTCCATTGGACCGCGCCGTCGGACTGGAAGCAGCAGCCGGTCTCCGGCATGCGGATAGGCAGCTTCCTTGTTTCCGGCGCAAGCGGAGCGTCTGCCGACATGTCCGTGATTTCTTTTCCGGGCACGGGAGGTGACGATCTGGCCAACCTAAACCGGTGGAGGGAACAGGTCCATCTCCCCCCGGTGGCGGCCGACGCACTTTCGTCCCAGCTTCAGAGTTTGGAGGAGCCCGCCGGGACATTCTCATTTTCGGATCTGGGAGGGGTCGCGAACGGCGACAAGACGCCGGATCGACTCCTGGGGGCCTGGCTGCGGCAGGGCGGCCGGGCGTGGTTTTTCAAGATGATGGGCCCGGCCGACTTGGTCGGCGCGCAAAAGGACAATTTCCTGGCGTTTCTCAAGTCTGTGACTCCCTCGGAGGCCGGCCCGGCCAACCTGCCGCCGGTCCGTTCCGGCATGGCCGCAGCCAACACGAACGATCTTCCGCGGCCGCTTTCGGGAAACCCGGCAATGCCGGCGGAAGCGCCCGCGGCGGTTCCCTCGATGGGCGGGGATGCGATGAGTTCGGTCCCCGTTCCAACCGACACGTCGGCCTCGCTCGTCTGGCAGGCTCCAGCGGACTGGCAAAACAAGCCCGGAAACGCCATGCGGAAAGGCAGTTATGCAGTTGGGGGTGCCGAGGTCGCCATCACCGCGTTTCCGGGTGACGTCGGCGGCGTGCTTGCAAACGTCAACCGCTGGCGGGGTCAGGTCGGCCTCGATCCCCTGGACGATGCAGGTCTCGCTAAGGCAACCCAATCGCTCGACTCCAACGGGCTGAAATTTGTGGTGGCCGACGCAGGACCCGCCTCCCCGGGCGGCCAGCGGATCCTGGCGGCCCTGCTCCCGTGGCAGGGAAGCACCTGGTTCTTCAAGCTGGCGGGTCCGGACGAGGCCGTGGCGCAGGCGAAGCCCGCTTTTCTTTCCTTCCTAAAGACCGTCAAGGCGCCCTGATGAAGCTCAACGCAAGCCGTTCCCTTCTGGCTGTCCTGACGTCGCTTCGGCTGACGATCGTGCTGCTCGTGCTGTCGATCATCCTCATTTTTGCCGCGACGCTCGACCAGGTGCACCTCGGCGTCTGGGGGGTGCAGGAGAAGTATTTCCGGTCGTTTTTCATATTCACCCGGGTGCCGGGGACGGAGATCTCCTTTCCGGTGTTTCCCGGCGGTTACCTGCTCGGGGGGATCCTGATCGTCAACCTGATTGCCGCGCATCTGTGGCGGTTCAAGCTGTCCTGGAGAAAATCCGGGATCTGGCTCGCGCATGCCGGGCTCATCCTCCTTCTCGCGGGCGAGGGGGTGTCGCTTCTTATGCAGCGCGACAGCCAGATGCGGATCGATGTCGGGCAGACGCGGCGCTTCGCCGAGAGCTTCCACGAATACGAGCTGTCGGTCACCGATGCGACGAATCCGGCCTACGACGAAGTCGTATCGATCCCGTCGACCCTGCTTGCCGAGGATGCGCCGATCCAGAACGCCAGGCTGCCTTTTGTCCTCAAGCCCGTTGCCTTCTTCCAAAATGCAATCCTGCGCGCGCGCAGCCAGATTCCGAATCCTCCCCCGTCGATGGCCACGATGGGCCTGGGGATCGGGACGCTCGCGCTGCCGGCGCCCCCCACGGCCAAGGACGAGGAAAGCAACTGGCCCGCGGCCTACGTCGAGATTCAGGGGCCCGAGGGGTCGCTGGGCACGTGCCTTGTTTCAGCGCTCCTCGACGAGCCGGAGGTCTTCACGTACCAGAACCGCACCTTCCGCCTGGCGCTGCGCCCGAAGCGGGACTACCTGCCGTTCGCCCTCACGCTCGGAAAGTTCACGCACGACGTCTATCCGGGGACCGACATCCCAAAGAATTTTGCCAGCACGATCCGGCTGAAGAGCGACGATGGCCGCGACGATCGCGATGTGCGGATTTTCATGAACAATCCGCTGCGCTATGGCGGACGGGCGTTTTACCAGGCCGGGTATGACAACAACGACCGAACGACTGTGCTCGAGGTCGTCCGCAACCCGGGTTGGACGATCCCCTACCTTTCCTGCGCCCTGATCGCCCTTGGGCTGGCCGTGCAGTTCGGCATGCATCTCTACGGTTTCTTCAGCCGCCGTTCGCCATCGCCGTCCTCCGCCGCGGCGGGCGCAAGAGGGCCGGCGGATTCCGGAGCGACCCCTGCGGCCCGCCAGCGCGGCGCCCTGGGTCCCGAGTCCCACGCTCCGCGAAAGATCGAGGGATACTTCTCGATTGCGATTCTTGTGATCGCCCTCGTCTCGGTCGCAAGGACGCTCGTCCCCGAGGGAAACTCGGGGGAATTCGACCTTAAGGGATTCGGCCAGCTTCCCGTTCTGGCGGACGGCCGGATGAAGCCGTTCGATACGATCGCCCGGAACGGCCTTCTGGTGCTTCAGGGGCGTCAGTCGATCGACCTTCCGGACAACCGGAAGATCACGCCGGACGAGTGGCTTTTGGACGTCCTGTTCAAGCCGGAGCTGGCCGACCAGTACCCGGTCTTCCGCATAGACAATTCGGAGGTCCTCTCCCTTTTCGACCTGGGTGGCGCGGACACGGGAGGTCAGGTCCGCTTTTCGTTTGCCCAGCTGCAGCCGGGGCTGAGCAAGCTTGACCAGCAGGCCGAGCTTGCCAGCCCGGTCGACGCCTCGGCGCGGACGGTCTTCCAAGGCGCCGTAATCGAGCTGCGCGAGCGCATCGATTACTACAGCCGGCTGAAGTACAGTCTGCAGGCGCCCGACGGCGGCGATTTCTATGCCGGGCTCGCGGATCCCGCAAAGCGCCAGGCCAACCGGGCAAGTTATGAGGCCATGCAGACCTTCAGCCTGGTCAGGCCGATTCCGCAGGGGGCGGGCGACTGGGAGAGCGTCGGACAGATGCTCATCGCGGCCGGGGCGGGCGCCGTGGACCCGCACGTGCTGGCCTACGCCGAGTTGGGCCGGGCGTGGCGCGCGTCCCAGCCGCAGGATTTCAACCGGATCGTCGGCGGCTACCGCGCGGAGCTCGCCGGGCGTTTCGGCGGGATTGCGCGCCGCTGCTCGGTCGAGGCGTACTTCAACGGCGCCGAGCCGTTCTACACCAGCCTCATCCTCTATGTCGTCGCGTTCCTCCTCGCCCTGGTCTCATGGCTCAAGTGGCCGGAGACCCTTGGCAGCGCGGCATTCCGCCTCATGGGCCTGGCGTTCGTCATCGCGACGACCGGAATCCTGGCTCGGATGTGGCTCGAGGGCCGTCCGCCGGTGACCAACCTTTACTCGTCGGCGCTGTTCATCGGCTGGGGAGCCACCGGACTCTGCCTCGTCCTCGAACGGATCCACCGAAACGGAATGGCGAGCTCGGCGGGCAGCCTGATCGGCTTCGGAACCCTGGTCATCGCGCTCAACCTGTCGCGAAGCGGCGACACGATGGAGATGATGCGGGCCGTTCTCGATTCCAATTTCTGGCTGTCGACCCATGTGCTCACGGTGACGATCGGGTATGCTTCCACGTTCCTCGCCGGAATCCTGGCGATTCTGTACATCGTGCGCGGCACCTGCACCCAAACGCTCGATTCGCGCACCGCCGACTCGCTGGCGCGCATGGTCTACGGGATCGTGTGCTTTGCCACTTTCTTCAGCTTTGTCGGCACGGTCCTCGGCGGAATCTGGGCGGACCAGTCCTGGGGCCGCTTCTGGGGCTGGGATCCGAAGGAGAACGGCGCCCTGATCATTGTCCTCTGGAATGCGTTGATCCTGCATTGCCGCTGGGCTGGCCTGGTCAGGCAGCGGGGTCTCATGTCGCTCGCCGTATTCGGCAACATCGTCACGGCCTGGAGCTGGTTTGGGACAAACATGCTCGGGGTCGGACTGCACAGCTACGGCTTCACGCCCGCTGCATTCTACGGCCTGATCTCGTTTGTCCTGGCCCAGCTGGCGCTGATCGGCCTGTCGGCGATTCCGGCGGAGAAATGGCGGAGCTTCCGGGCGCCGGCTTCGGCCCGGGCATGAGGCCCGGCGATCCGGCCCAATGGCGAACCCAGAGCGCATCATGCCGTCCACCCCTTCCCTCCAGTGTCCCGTGCCCCTGCAGCACTCGGCTGAAATCACGATCGGGCACGGAGGCGGAGGCAAGCTGACGCAGGACCTGATCAACCGCGTTTTTCGGCCCGCTTTCTCCCATCCGGCGCTGGAAGCCCAGCACGATGGAGCGATCCTTTCGGTGGCGGGCGCCCGCATTGCCTTCACGACCGATGCGCACGTCGTGAGCCCGCTTTTTTTCCCGGGCGGGGACATAGGCAGGATAGCGGTCAACGGCACGGTCAACGATCTGGCGATGTGCGGAGCAAAGCCGCTGTGGCTGAGCGCGGCCTTCGTCATCGAGGAGGGACTTGAGATGGCGGTGCTGGAGCGCGTCGCCTCCTCGATGAAGGCCGCCGCAGGCGAGGCCGGCGTCGCCATCGTCACGGGCGACACGAAAGTGGTCGAGCGCGGCAAGGGCGACGGGCTTTACATCACGACTGCCGGCGTGGGACTCATCGCCCATGCGCTGACAGTCGGCCCCTCGAGCATCCGGCCCGGCGACGCGGTCATCCTCAGCGGCGACATAGGCCGCCACGGCATGGCCATCATGGCGACCCGCGAGGGCCTGGCATTCGAGAATCCGATCGAGAGCGACTGCGCCCCCGTTTCCGCGGCCGTGCAGGCGCTGCTGGGGGCCGGGATCGAGGTTCACTGCCTCAGGGACCTGACACGCGGCGGGCTGGCGACGGCCCTTGTGGAACTCGCCGAGACCAGCCGGCTCTCCATAGGAGTAGAAGAAAATCTGATACGCGTGACCGAGCCCGTGCGCGGCGCCTGCGAGATCCTGGGCCTTGAGGCCGCCTATGTCGCAAATGAGGGCAGGTTTGTCTGCGTCCTGCCCGCAGACCAGGCGCCGGCCGCCCTTGAAATAATCGGGCGCACGGCACCGGGCGGTCCGCCGGCCCTGATTGGCCGGGTGCGCTCCGCCCCCGAGGGAATCGTGACACTGCGCAGCGTAATCGGCGCAGAGCGGATTCTGGACCGCCTGAGCGGGGAGCAGCTCCCCCGGATCTGCTGAAGTCTCCCGGCGCGATCAGCCCGCCGCGACCAAGGCGGAGGCGGCTGCCGGCTTGCGTCCCGGCCGGCGCGCAACGAGCACAGCCTGGGGCTTCACGTGTTGGGGAGCCTCCTCCGTGGGAAGCAGCAGATAGCACCCGCAGGTCTCGCAAAGATGCAGATCGGTGGGTTGGGCGAGGGCCGCCAGGGTCCCTGAGGGCACCCGGATATGGCATTCCCCGCAGACCCCGTGGCGCACCATGGCCACACCGTTCCCCCCGTTCTGGATCAGCCTGAGATAGTGCGCCAGAATGGGCGGCGGCACCTTTCCCTGCAGCTTGCGGATGGCAGCCTGCTGCTCCTCGACAGGAGCATTCCCCGGCCGGAGAGATTTCTGAACCCGAAACATGTGTTCAACGATGTCTTTCATAGATGATCCAACCAACAATCGAGCATGGATCATACCCACGGATTCTAATATATTGTAAGACAATTATAATGAAATCTTTAAGCAATTACGATTCCATCGGATGAACCGCTGCGGGACTACTATATGCGCCTTTGTGCAATTATTGCACACGTATCTTAGTCGGCGTGCACGTTGACCACTAAACGACGTGTGCGAAGGATTCGTCTGAATTCGGAGGAAGGTAAGTCCTCCGAGGAGATTGCTGCCTCCTGAGACGTCTCCGGGCCGCCATCCGGCCGTCAGACCTGACGGCTGCCTTGGCGGCCGGCCTTGACGGCGCATCCGGGCCTTGGCAGCACCCGACGAGAGAGGACTTACCTTCCTCCGAATTCAGACGCTCACTCTGCTGCGGCTGCGGTACCGGTGATACGCGGCGCACGCCCCCTCGCTGGAGACCATCGGTGCGCCCAGCGGATGCTCCGGCGTGCATCGGACTCCGAATGCGGGACAATCGTGGGGTTTCCTGATTCCGCGCATGATCTGCCCGCTGATGCATTCGCCGGCGGGGCCCAGCTTGGCCGGGCCGAGGCCGAACTTGTGCTCGGCGTCGTAGGCCCGCAGTTCGGGCCGCAGATTCCATCCGCTCTGGGGGATTGGGCCAAGGCCGCGCCAGTTGCGGTCCACGACGGCGAAGACGTCCCGGACAATCGCGCGCGCCCGCTCGTTTCCGCCCGGGCGCACCGCCCGGGCGTAGGCGTTCTCAATATCGGCTTTTCCCGCCTCAAGCTGGCGGATGCAGCGGAGCAGGCCCTCGAGAATGTCGACCGGCTCGAATCCGGTCACGACGATGGGCACCCCATATTTATGGGCGATTGGGCCGTACTCCCCGGTGCCCATGACCGTGCAGACATGTCCGGCCGCAAGAAACCCCTGCACGCGGTTGTCGGGCGCGCCCAGGATCGCGCACATGGCGGGCGGAACGAGGACATGGGAGACGAGAAGGGAGAAGTTGCCAAGGCGGGCCCGCTGCGCGTGGAGGACGGACATTGCGTTGGCCGGGGCGGTGGTTTCGAAGCCCACGGCGAAAAAGACGACCTCCCGGGCGGGGTTTTCGGAGGCGAGCTTCACCGCATCGAGCGGCGAATAGACGATCCGCACGTCTCCTCCCCGCGCCTTGGCGGTCAGCAGATCGATCCCGGCCCCCGGAACGCGAAGCATGTCGCCGAACGAGCAAAGGATGATCCCGGGACGCAGCGCGAGTTCGACCGCCTGGTCGATCATCTCGGCGGGCGTCACGCAGACGGGACAGCCGGGGCCGTGAACGAGGGTCACGCCGGCGGGCAGGAGCTCGTCGAGGCCGAACTTCACGATCGCATGCGTCTGCCCGCCGCAGATCTCCATCACGGTCCACGGCCTGGTCGTCGAGCGGCCGATCGCCCCGGCCAGGGAGCGCACGATTCCGGCGTCGCGGTATTCGTCGACGAATTTCATGGCTTCAGGGGCGCGTCGAGCCCATCCAGGTCGCCCATCTCGCGAAGATACCGGAAAGTCTCCTCGGCTTCCGCGGGGTCGATCGTGCTGATCGCAAGGCCGACGTGGACGAGCACGAAATCGCCGACTTGCGCCTCCGGCACGCAGGTGAGGCTCACCTGCTTGACGACCCCGCCGAAGCTGACGCGGCCGGAGCGAAGAAGGGGATCGTCCCCTGTGATATCGAGGATCTTTCCTGGAACGGCAAGGCACATGGGAGGGCGGGTGGTTTGAACTAGCCTGCATCCATCACAAATTCCGACGAATATTGCCCAATCTCGTCGGCGCAAAGGTCCTCTGGCTCCCTGCGCTGTGCTTGTAGCACAGCTCGGTCGCCTTCGGTCCTTTTCGCTCGACGATCTTGCGCAATCTTCATCGGTTTTGTGATGGATGCAGGCTTTAGGAGGCCGTTGCGTTCATGGCAGACGGACGGAGGCAAGATTCCAAAGGGCGCCCAGGGCCTGGCCGGCTGCGATCGCCCCGTCGTTGGGCGGAAGTTCACGGGGGATCAGGACCTCAAAGCCGGCATCCCTCAGGGCGCAGGAGGCAAGGTCGAGAAGGAGGATATTCTGAAAACACCCTCCGCTCAGGGCGACCGTTCCAACGCCCGCTGCCCGGGCGACAGCGGCAATTCCGGCGGCAAGCGCCCGGTGGAACGCAAGGGCGAGCTCCCGCGGATCGTCGCCGCGCCCCCGTGCGGCCCAAAGCTCCTCAAAAAGGGGTACCCAATCGAGTTCCATCAATGCCCCCGACCCCGGCGGCGCCTGAATGACGGGAAACGACAGGTTCCTGGCGGCGGATCTTACGCTAGAGGCCGCGGCCTCGACTGCGAGAGGGGTCTGCCCCTCGAAGCGGTTGCGCCCGCCGATGCCGAGCAGCGCGCCTGCTGCATCGAAGAGGCGCCCTGCGCTCGATGTAACCGGGGAATTCAGGCCCCTGTCGAGCATGAGCCGCAGGGTGGCCGCCTCGCCTGCCGGGAAACCGACGGCGGCGGCGATCTCCTCGAAATTTCCGGCGGCCGAGGCGTGCGCAAGGCCCAGCGCGGTGCGGCGCCCATCGCGGATTGCGGCCTCCCCGCCCGGCAGGCGGAATCGCCGCATTCGGGCGAAGCGGCAGGCCTCCTGATTCTGGAGCAGCAGAAATTCCCCGCCCCATATCGTCCCGTCCTCCCCATATCCCGTTCCGTCCCACGCGACACCGAGGACATTGTCCGCGCTTCTCCCGTGCTCCAGGAGGCAGGCGAGAACGTGCGCCAGATGATGCTGCACGGCGACCCTCGGAAGCCGGGTCTCCTCCGCGAACCGGGTGGAGGCGTAGTCCGGGTGCTTGTCGCAGACCACTGCGCTGAAATCGCCTCCATGCAGCGTTCCGAGGGTCTGCACGGTCCTCTTGAATGCGTCCCGGGTTGCGGCGCCGTCCAAATCGCCGATATGCGGACTGAGAACCACCCGGTCGCCCGTCGCCACCGCCAGCGTGCTCTTCATCTGCGCCCCGACGCAAAGCCACGAGCCGTTGACCCGGCCGGGCAGCTGGAGGGGGGCGGGCGCATAACCCCTGGCGCGCCGCAGGAGAAGGGGGCCTCCCGCCCCGATCCTCACAACGGAATCGTCGACGGGGTGGGCGATCCGGCGGTTGTGGTCCAGGAACGCGTCGGCTATCCCGGCCAGACGCCGGTGCGCGTCGTTCTCATCCGTGCAAAGAGGCTCCTCGGAGAGATTGCCGCTCGTGGCGACGACGGGGCGGCCAAGGGCCCGGAGCAGGAGCAGGTGAAGGGGTGCGTAGGGGAGCAGGGCGCCTATCCAGGGATTTCCCGGCGCGACCTCCGCGGCAAGGCGCGAGCCGTCGAGCCGCGAAAGCAGGACGATGGGAGAGGACGCCGAACCGAGCAGGGATGCAGCCTCGTCCGAGACCTGCGCATGCTCCCGGACGGAGGCCAGATCCGGAAACATGACGGCGAATGGCTTCTCGTCCCGTTGCTTTCGCCGGCGCAGCTCCGCGACAGCCGCCCGGCTTGTCGCGTCGGCCATCAGGTGATAGCCGCCAACCCCCTTCACGGCGAGGATGCCGCCCGAATTGATGATTGCGGCCGCGCGGCCCAGGGCCTCCGGCCACCCAACCTCGGCCCCGGTCGATTCCGTCAGGACCGCGCGCGGACCGCATGCGGGGCAGGCGTCGGGCTGCGCATGAAAACGCCTGTCGGCGGGGTCGTCGTACTCGGCCTGGCACTGCGGGCACATCCGGAATGAGCGCATTGTCGTGCGGGCCCGGTCGTACGGGAGGCACTGCAGGATCGAATAGCGCGGGCCGCATTGGGTGCAGTTGATGAAGGGATACGCATATCGCCGGTCCGCAGGATCAAGGAGCTCCCCACGGCAGTCCGGGCACAGGGCGAGATCGGGCGGCGCCGCAGTGGCGACCGCCAGGCAATCCGCCTCGCTTGGAAGTATCACGAACTCGGAATCGTCGGGGGAGGATTGCGGGGGGTCCGACTGCTCCTCGACCGAGACAACGCGGGCCGCGGGCGGCGCCTCGGCCCTCAGGGCCCGCACCAGGGAATCCACCGACGGACGGGCGCCTGCGGCGCGGATCAGGACCCCCTGGGAGTCGTTTCGCACCCAGCCCGCCAGGTGCAGCCGGGTTGCCGCGCGAAGGACGAACGGACGGAATCCGACCCCCTGGACCGTGCCCCGCACGCGAAGAAGGACGTCGGTCCGATCCCCGGCGGCGCAAACGGCGGCGGGATTCGGGCGGGCGGTTTTGCCGCGATTTGGGGTTGTTGCGCCGGCCACCATGGGAATATCAGCGGAGCGCGCCCCCCATTAGGGACTGCAGGAATTCGTACCACGCGGCCAGGCCTTCGCCGGTGCGCGCGGACAGCTCGATCAACCGGGCCTGGGGGGCGATGGAGCGGATGTTTCGTGCAGCCTCGGCGCGGTCGAATCCGAGGACCTCCGCAACGTCGATCTTGGTCAAAAGGACCACATGTGCGGACTTGAAGATGGGGGGGTATTTGAGCGGCTTGTCCTCGCCCTCGGTGGTCGACAGAAGGACGACGCGCACGGCCTCGCCGAGGTCGAACGAGGCCGGGCAGACGAGATTGCCGACATTCTCGATGAAGAGGATCCGCACGCCGTTCAGATCGAGCGCCTCGACCCCGCGCGCCACCATCTCGGCATCCAGGTGACATGCGGTGCCGGTGGTGATCTGGGCGACCGGCGCATGATTGCGCCTGAGACGCTGCGCGTCCCGGTCGGTTTCCAGGTCTCCCACGACGACCGCGCATTTCGCCGTCCGCCCAAGCTCGTCCAGCGTGCGCTCGAGCAGCGCCGTCTTGCCCGATCCCGGCGACGAGACGAGGTTCAGGGCCGCGATCCCGCGGGACGTGAAAAACGCGCGGTTTCGGGCGGCCAGGCGGTCGTTCTTGTCGAGGAGCGGCACCTGGACGTCGATGCGCTGGAGAGCGGGGCGGTCGTCGTCCGGCGCGGGGGCATGGCTTGTCCCATCCGCATGGGTGTGCCAGACGGCGGCGGGACGGCCGTCCATGGACTTCACCGCAAAGGTGTCGGACTCTTCGGCAAGCTGTTCGCGCTCGGTTTCTTGGCTCATGGGAGGGACGGGCCGTTTTGGCGGATGTCGGTTGGCTAGGACATTTCGATCTGGGAAAGCTCGAGTTCGCGCCCGTTGCGCAGGTCGCCGCTCAAACGGGAGCAGCGGGGGCAGGCGAAGATGAAGCCGGGGGATGCCTCGAATTCCAGTTCGCAGTCGGGGCACCGGGCGCGGGCAGGCACCGTGTCGATGACGAGCTCGGCGCCGTCCGCGGGCGTGTCCCTGGCCACGATGTCGAAGGCGAATCGCAGCGCCTCGGGCTCGACCCCGGACAGGGCGCCGACCCTGATGACGATGCGATGGACCTTCCGTGCGCCGTGCGCGCGAGCCTGTTCCAGGACCGCGGCCATCGCCGATTCCATGATTCCGACTTCATGCATGACAACAGCGCGCAACTTCGACCCCATCCGGAGGCGCGTCGAGAGCGCTCCGCGTTTTTAACAAGATACGCCCATCGATTGGCAAGATATGCGTTTTTCCGGGGGCGGATTCGGCCGGAATGCCGCCCCTTCACTTCTGCAGGCCCCGCACATATCGGATCAGATCGCGGGCCTCGGGGTCGGTCAGCTCCTCGGCCATCTTCCCGTGGCTGTCGACACGGCCCTGCATGATGGCGGCGAAGGCCTCCTTGTCCGTGAACCCGGCCTGTTCGGAGGGCTTGGTGAAATCGACCACGTGAAGCTTCTGCCCCATCTTCGTCCTCCCGGCGCCGTCCGGGCCATGGCACCTGGCGCAGTATTCCCGCCAATTGCGGGCAACGGCCGGGTCCGGGGCGCCTGCCGCCGAAGCGGCGACGGCGGCAAAGAGGGAGGTGAAGGCGAGGAGCATTTTCATGGGGGAACCCCGGCTGCCTCAGGGGCGGGTGAAACTACCACTCACGTCCGCCCAATGCTGCGCACGCGTTGCACATTACCAAGCGCTTTTTGACCCCTCTTTTCCGCCCCGGATGCCCGGTTCACATCCGCGCTTGCGGCGAATCGGGGCGGGAGGTAGTTTTGGGCGCCATTATGCCGGATCCCAACGTTTCCGCCCGAAACAGGCGCAGTATCGTCGAACAGCTGCGGAAGTCACAGATTTACCGTGATTACGAGCGCGCGTTCCGGGACACGACGGGGCTCCCGCTGACGCTCAGGGCCCTGGAGGCTTTCGACCTGCCGCACCGGGGCGACCCGAAGGAGAATCCGTTTTGCGCCCTGATGTCGCGCACGAACCACACCTGCTCGCTCTGCCTTCAGCTGCAGAAGAAAGTGGAGGAGGAGGCGCGGCTGGAGCCGAAGACGCTCAAATGCTTCGCCGGAATGTGCGATTCCGCGGTGCCTGTGCGGGTGGGGGAGAACCTGATCGCGTTCCTCCAGACCGGCCAGATCCTGCTGCACCAGCCGAGCAAGGCGCAGTTCACCCGCGCCACCCGCACGCTGCTCGAATTCGGCGCGGAAGTGGACCTGAAGCAGCTCGAGGAGGCCTACTTTCAGAGCCGGGTGGTGACCAGGAAGCAGTACGAATCGATCGTGCGCCTGCTGACGATCTTCGCCCAGCACCTGGCGACGATGAGCAACCAGCTCATGGTGCAGGAGGAGGCGACCGAATCGCCCGCGATCGCGCGGGCGCGGCTGTTCATCGCCGAACACCAGGCGGAGGAGCTTTCGCTCTCGGCCGTGGCCCGGGCGGTCAACATGAGCGCCTACTATTTCTGCAAGAGTTTCCGAAAGGCGACCGGCCTCACCTTCACGGACTACCTCGCGCGCGTCAGGGTGGAGAAGGTGAAGAACCTCCTGCTCAATCCGCACAAGCGGGTCAGCGAGGCCGCCTACGAGGCCGGGTTCCAGTCCCTCTCCCAGTTCAACCGGGTGTTCCGCCGCGTGGCGGGCGAGTCGCCGTCATTCTTCCGGGAGCGGCTCCACGGATCGGGCACGACCTAGCCTGGATGCGGGCTAAAGGACGGCGGCTGCGGCCGAGCGGGCGTCGGCCGTCTCCCTGAACTGGCAGACGGCGCAGAACGACTCGATCTCGCGCCGGGCGATCTGGCTGTATCCGGCGTCCAAATCCATCAGGGCGCCGTCCCGGTCGGCGCTCGTGAGCGCGGCCATCTCTATCTGGGCCCACACGAGCGCCTCGCGCATCGCCTGCCTTCCGACCGAGAAATAGACGAGCAGGGGGTTGCGTCCGCAGCGGCAGACGATCTCGCCCGTCCGCGCGTGGCGCTTGCGGCCCTCGCCGGCGGCAAGCGTCGCAAAAACCTCGTCGAGCGTCAGGTCCATCAGGTGGACGAGCGTATCCGGATTGGCCAGCGGAGAGGTGAAGCGCTCGGCCCGCAGCAAGTCCTCCCATCGCGCGCGGATGCGCACGCGCTGCGCCTCGAGAGCGCTTACAAAGATCGCTTGCATGGGGTCAGTATGACCCCGAGACCGCCGGCCGACTCCGCGGGGCTTGGCAAAGCTTATGCATCTTTTGGTGCGCAAGTCTTGCTCCCGCGCCCCGCATTCGGGCCCCGCCAGCGGCCGGATGGCGCCGATCGTCAGCCGCTCATCGGAAAATGGCGGATGGCGGCAAGGTCGCGGCGAAGGGCGCCCCTGAAGTCCGGATGCGCGATCGAGATGAGCGACTCGCCCCGTTCGCGGAGCGTCTTGCCGTGAAGGTTGACGGCGCCGAACTCGGTGACGACCCAGTGCACATGGCCGCGCGTCGTGACGACGCCGGCGCCCGGCGCGAGCTCCGTCGCGATGCGGGAAATGGAGCCGCCGCGCGCGGTCGAGGGGATGGCGATGATCGGCTTTCCGCCCGGCGACAGGGCCGCCCCGCGGATGAAGTCCATCTGGCCCCCGATTCCCGAATAGATGCGGTGGCCGATGGAGTCGGCGCACACCTGTCCGGTCAGGTCGATCTGCACCGCGGAGTTGATCGCGACCACCTTCGGGTTCTGCCGGATGACCGAGGTGTCGTTGGTCCAGTCGCACGGGTAGAAGGCGACGAGCGGGTTGTCGTCCACGAAATCAAACAGACGGCGGGTGCCGTTGACAAAGCTCGTGACGATCCGGCCGAGGCCCACGGCCTTCTGGCGGTTGGTGATCGCCCCCGCCTCGAAAAGGTCCACCACGCGGTCGGAAAACATCTCGGTGTGGATGCCGAGCTCATGCTTGTGCACCAGGCGGACCAGGGCGGCATCCGGGATGCCGCCGATGCCCATCTGGAGGGTCGAGCCGTCCTCGACCAGGTTTGCGACAAGTTCGCCGATCTGGGCCTCGACGTCGGTCTCGGGCTCCGACGCATGCTCGTGCAGCGGCCTGTTTGTCGCGATGAAGGCGGAAATTCGCCCGAAGGGGACGATGTTGTTCCCGTGCGTGCGCGGCATCTGCTCGTTGATCTCGGCGATGACAACCCGCGCCATCTGCGAGGCGGCCAGGGCCGCGTCGGCCGACGTGCCGAGGGAGCACATCCCGTGCCGGTCCGGCGGTGAAAGCTGGAGTATGGCGACGTCAAGCTTCACCGCGCCGGACAGGAAGATGCCCGGTATGTCGGAAAGGAATATCGGGACGAAATCGGCGCGGCCCTCGGCGATGGCCGTCCGGAGCGGGCCCCCGGTGAACAGCGAAACGGACCTGAACTCATGCTCGCGGCCGGGGGCTGCAAACGGGGCGGGTCCGTTCGTGTGAAGGTGGAATATCCGCACGTCGGAGAGGTCGTGGCGCGCCGCAAGGGCCTCGACCATGGGCGTCGGCGTGGCCGCGGCGCCGTGGAGGAAAATGGACGTGCCGCTGCGAATGGCGGCGACGGCATCGGCGGCGCTCACGGCGCGTTTGCGTGCGGATTCCCAGAAAGAATTGGCTTGGATCATACCACAAGCGTAACGCTTTGCACGCCGATGGGCTAGGCATCCTTTGGCCTAGCCTCCGCATTTTCTGAAGCCCGGTTTTCCCGGGTTTACACCCCGGCCGGGCGCAAGTTGCGAAACCGGGCGCCCGGCCGAAATGCAAAAGCTGCACACCCTTTCGCAAGGTGTGCACAGCAATGCAAGTCGACAGGGCTCCCCCGCCGGATTCCAATTCTTCGTGAAAATCCCAGGAAACCGGATGCAGCCCCCCCCTGGGTCTGCGTCCCGGCGAATGGGGGCGCTCCCCCGCTGAAGGCAGCGGTGGATGCCTTCGCAAGCTCAATCAAAAAACAACCATGAAAAGAATCACCCTGATCGCCTCCGCCGCCGCCAGCCTCATCCTTTCGACGGCCATTGCCCGCGCCGCCGATGCCCCGGAAAACTGGGCCAAGTGCGCCTCCTGCCACGGCAAGGACGGCGCGGGACACACCCGGATCGCCAAGAAACTCGGCATCAAGGATCTCACCGACTCGGCCTACCAGAAGAGCTTCACGGATGACCAGCTTTTCAAGAACCTGAAAGAGGGCGAGAAGGGCGAGGACGGGAACGTGAAAATGGCCGCGATGGGCGACAAGCTGAGCGACGACGACATCAAGGCGCTCGTGGCCTACGTTCGCACTCTCGCAAAGTGATTCGATGGGAGGGCTGCCGAAATTGGCCCCGGGCGCCGACGCCCGGCCCGCCTCATCGCCGGCCCTTGCCATTCTCGGCAGCGCGCCCGGCGACAGTCACACGGCGTCGCTGGTGCGGCGCCTGACGGCGGGGCTTGCCTGCGACCTGGTCGATCTGGGCACGATCTCGATTGCGCCCTTCTCTCCGGTGCAAAACTACAGTCCGGACTCGTTTCTGGACGTGATCGCCAAGATGGCTGCGGCGCCGGTCACGGTGTTTGCGACGCCGGTCTACTGGTATTCATATTCCGCCGTGATGAAGGGATTCATCGACCGTTTCACCGACCTGCAGCTCACGCACAGGCAGCTGGGCGGGAGGCTGCGAAGGCGCGAATTTGCGCTCCTGGCGTCGGGGTCCGAAGCCGAGCTCGAGCCGGCCCTCAATCTCGCGTTTTCCCGGTTCTGCGACTCGATCGGCGCGCGGTGCATTGCGCTTGTCTACGCGAGGGAGGACGGTCCGTTCGTCGATCCGGACGCGGCAATGCTCGTCCGGCGCGCCATGGGTGAAATCTAAGCGCCAATATGTGCGCCAAATTGGCCAAGACCTGCGCAGCGCCGCCGCGGGCCGCCGACTATCTTCCCCGGAGAATGAACTGGCGTTTCGCGAGTGCCTGCGAGCTGCGCCACCCCGACATGCGCTCCGGATGGACGGCCCTGCTCCAGTCGGATCCGGGACGGACCTGGAAGATCCCGGTTGACGGCCTCCAGCAGCTGATGGACGAGCTTCTCGACCAGCTCTGGTCGATATTGCGCTCTCCATCCCTGTCCCGGTGGCTGCGAGACAGGCCGGCCGTGGAACTTACGGGCTGGAATGGAAGCGGGTGCGGACTCGAGCCGCTTCTCTTTTTTCTCGGGACGGGAAAGACGGTCCTGGCGGCGACCGCCGAGAAGGTGCAGGGGACGGAGCCCGGCATGCCGCTGCGCGAGCGGGCGCGCCTGAAGAAGCAGCTGCTCCTTGCCTTCGACATTGTGGCCCAGCGCGAGATCGAAAGGCTTTGCCGAAATTGCCTCGTCGAGGGCCGGTGCTCGCTGGGGGACCGCGGAGTCCTGCGCCTGGGAAGGCGGTTTGGAAAAAAAACCTACGTCGTGCGCCTGCTCGGGCCCGGGGACCGGGAGCCGCTCAGGGTCTTCTTCGCCTCGCATTCCCCCGAGACGATACGCGAGCGGTACGGCTATCTTCTGAGCGACATGAGCCCGGAGCGGGCGGCCAAGCTCGTCAACGTCGACCAGGGCCAGGACCTGGCCCTGGGAATCTTCGAGCGCAAGGCGAAGGACGAGATCATCCACGCCGTGGGCAGGTACTGCCTGGGCGGCGCCGACCGCTCGGCCGAATTCGCCCTGGTCGTGCGCGAAACCAAGCGGCGGCTCGGCATGGGGCGCTTCCTCCTGCGGACGCTCGTCGAGACGGCGCGGCGCAGGGGCCTGCGCGAAATCTGGGGCCTGGTGGACTCGGGCAACGCGGCGATGCTCGGCCTGGCGCGCAGGCAGGGTTTCACGCTCAAGCCGGACTCGTACGCGCACGCGACAAGGGCGTCGCTCCTGTTCCCCGCCGCTGCGGGCGCGCGCCCACGGAAGGGGCCGACGGCAAGATCTGCGCGCCATTGACCAAGGCCTGCGTAGCCGAAAATCCCGGAAACAGGTTCCATCGTCCGCGGTTGAATGCGCGTTACCGCACCGCCTGCGAACAGCTCACCCCCTCGATCCGTGCGGGCTGGCGGTCGCTGCTCCTGTCCGACCCGTCCTGGAGCGAGAACTTCCAGCCGGCCCTCCTTGACGCCCTTCAGACCAACGTCATCGAGGAGCTCTGGTCCACGCTGAGGTCGTCCGCTCCCGCGCACAGCGCGCGCGCCGGGTACCTGATCGAATTCCCTGTCTGGCCGACGGGCGAGTGCCGCGTGGGACCCCTGATGGTCTTCCTCGGACGGGGAAAAAGGGTCCTCGAATCGGCGGCTCGCGAGGGCGAGAAGGGCCTGGCGGAAATCTCACCCGCCGAGCTCGACCGCCAGCGCGACGAGCTGCTGCTCGCCTTCGACGTCGTCACCCAGCGCGAGATCGAACGGATCTGCGGCCGCTGCCCCCAGGGCGCGGGCTGCCCGCTGCGCAGCCGCAGGCCCGCGTAGGGCGCCGCTGCCGGCGCAGGGTATTGCTCAGCCGGGCCGGTTTATCTCGCAGGCGCCCCCGGCGCAAGCCACCGTTTCCCTCAATTCCGTTTCGTCGGATTCCTCCCTCATCCGGGTGTAGTCGGCCCGTTGCGGCCTGAGCGAATTCCACCGGGCGATGTCGGCTTCCGTGACGACCTCCTCGCGCGGCGCCTGGGGGTAGGCCTTGTCCCCCGATTCCTGGAGAAGGGCGATCCCGGTGAAAAAGTGGCGGTTCTCCCAGATGAAGTCCGCAACCTCGCTCCACTCGTCCGGGCGGACCGTGCACGTGTTCGAGACATTGTGGGTCACCTCCGGCGCCCGGGTGTCGTCGGCCGCGCCCGTGAGCACCCATGATTGCTGGACGAGTTTCACGATCTCCAGGAACTGGCGCGCGTTGAGATCCTTGCGCAGGATTGCCTGCGCGGGAGCCTCGACCGGGAATG
>CAZSEH010000038.1:0-32284 GCA_964605835.1 uncultured Opitutaceae bacterium | reverse complement strand
GCCCGCTCGTTGCCGGAGAACCAGTTGTCCGTCAGGTAGCCGTCCCAGCCGCGCAGGTTGAGGCCGTCGCCCTTGTTGTAGGCCAGCATGGAGTGGCGCACGCTGAAGCACCAGGCGCAGGACAGGTGCACCCCGTCCCCGCTGAACCGGGCCACCTGGCAGCGGTCGATCCGGAAGCTGTCCTCGTGCTCCGCAAAGCGGGTCCGATTCGTGAAGATCCCGTGGATCCCCGCACCCAGGCCACGGCCGTCGAGCGCCAGGCCCTCTATCGACGCGCCACGGGCCTCCGTGAGATTGAGGAGACAGGTCGAGTCGGCGTCCTTCAGGCGCAGCACGCTCCCGCTTGGCCCGCTGTAGTTCCACGCGGGAACCCCGATCACGGCGGTGCCCGGCCGCACGTGGAGCTCCTTGGTGAGATAGACGCCCGGCGGCACAAAGACCCCGCCGCCCGCCGCCGCCGCGGCATCGAGCGCGCGCTGCAGGGCGAGCGTGTCGTCCGTCGCGCCGTCGCCGGCGGCGCCAAGCTTGCGGGCGTCGAGAAGCCCGCCGTTTGCGGCCGGCGTCGGGGCGCCGAAGGCCACGTTTCCAAGGAGGACGGAAGCGCCCCCGATCATGGCGGCCTTGGCCAGGTCGCGGCGATGGAACAGCTGCGGTTCGTTCTCTCT
Organism: uncultured Opitutaceae bacterium; assembly: GCA_964605835.1. Taxonomy (GTDB): domain Bacteria; phylum Verrucomicrobiota; class Verrucomicrobiia; order Opitutales; family Opitutaceae; genus Palsa-1447. The sequence continues at coordinate 31,619 of CAZSEH010000038.1, read as the reverse complement.
CATGGTTCGTCTCCTTTGTTAATCTGCGGCTACCTACCGCTACCCGCGCCTGGGGCCAAAGGCCATCGCTTTCGGGCGGTGTGCCCCCGATTCAGCCGAGGGCGCTCCCGTCCTAATGCGGGGCCCCGAAGAGAAAGAGGATGTCTTCGGGAATTCTTCGCTCCCAAGCCGACGCCTCGTGGCCGGCGCCCTCGTCGACCGTGAAACGGACCTCGGGAGGAAAAAAGGCCGATCTCAGGTTCGCGGCCAGGACCCTGACGATCTCCGGGCCCTTCTTGTTGAGGGCCGGATCGGCCTTTTTGCCGCCCTCCATCGTTCCGATGCCTATGGCGATCCTCCTGCCAGCGAAGACCAGCTGCTGGGTGTCGCGCAGCAGCTGGCCGTTTCCCGACTGCAGGGACGGGCTCTCGAAGAAGCCCAGCTGGAAGGTCGTCGGCTTGTTGATGAGGGCGTAGAGGGCCGCGATGGCGCTGTAGGAAAGGCCGCCGATCGCGGTCTTCTGCGGATCGGCGGTGACCCGGTACCGGGCGGAGACGTAGGGAAGGAGCTCCGTGACCAGGAAGTCGGGGAAGACCTTGCCGCGGGGCTCCGGCGATGTGGGCGCCGTGATGGCGTCCCGGTAGGGCAGGTACTCGTCGCGGCGGCCGTCGCCTCCCTTCACAGCGTCCACGCCTACGGCGACAATGGGCTCGATCCTCTTTGTCTCGATCAGCCGACTTAGGGCCTCGGCCAGATTGAGCCCACGGTCAGAGCCGGGCCCGCTGGGGCCCAGCATCATGCCGCCGTCCAGCAGATAGATCACGGGGTAATTCCGCGCGGAGTTCTCCGGGCCGCGATACCCGGGGGGCAGCCAGACCCGGATTGTCACGTCGCGCCCCAGCCCTTGGCTGTGGAACGAATTCACCTCGGTGACCGTTGCCTGCGGCGGCACCGGGCTTCGTTCGGCTTGGCCCAGCAGGGTTGCCGAGAGAAGGAGAGCCAGGGGGACTGTCCTGAGATTCATCGTGGGGTTTTGGAGGGGAATGACGCCTCTTGGCGTTAACAGGAGTCGCCCGTAAGGTCACCCATCGATTTGGCACCTGAAGACCGGGCCGACACCGGGGCCCTCCCGTATCCTTTTTGGCGCACGGTCCCAATTGCGCCTCGTTTCTTGTGTCCGCTTTGGAGTATGACGGCAGCCTTAGGGATTAGACCGAGATGAAAAGCGACATCGACCTCCTCCGAAGCTACGTGGGGCTCCAGTCGGGAGAGGCGTTCACCGAGATCGTGCGCCGCAATGTCGGACTCGTGCATGCGTGCATCCTGCGCCGGGTCGGAGGCGACGCGCATCTCGCGGAGGACGTCACCCAGAAGGTCTTCAGCGACCTGGCGCGCAAGGCGCCCAAGCTCACCGCGTTGGCGTCGCTGTCGGGTTGGCTCTATGTGAGCGCAACCCTGGCCTCGGCCGAGGCGGTCCGGAAGGAGAGGCGGCGGAAGGTCCGGGAGATGGAGGCGTCGCGAATGGATCGAGTCCTTGCCCACGAGGGCGCGCAGACCTGGGAGGAGTGGAGTCGGATTCGCAATCTCCTCGATGACCTCGTCTGCGGCCTGAATCAGGACGACCGGGACGCGGTCGTGCTGCGTTTCTTCTCGAAGCGGACCTATCCGGAGATCGCGTGGGACCAGGGCACCACGGAGGAGGGGGCCCGCAAGCGTGTCGAACGGGCCCTCGAAAAGCTGCGCCTCAGGCTGACAAAGGCCGGCGTCACGTCCTCCATGGAGGCTCTTGAGGCCGTGCTGGCGAAGCAGCCCGAGGGCGAGCCCGCGCGGGCGTTTGCGGACCGGGTGGCGGGAATCGCCCTCGTGGAATTCGGCGCAGGCGGGGCCGCGACCTCATGGCTGCTTTCGCTGGCCAGGGTCATGACCTCGAGGGCGGCAGCCACGGGGCTCGTCTTTGTGGCCACCGCGCTCGTCGTGGGCTGGCAGCACCGCAGGAACGCAGTCCTGGAGGCGCAGATAAGCCGGCGCGCCGCCCAGGCTGAGCAGATCCGACAGTTGGAGGACGAGAACCGGCGGTTGACGCATGCGATCTTCGAGGCCGAGGACCTTCGCAGGACACTCGCCGTGAATCCGGCGCCCCCGGCAAGTCCCGATGGCGGCGCGCCGGCCGGTGGCCCCGCCGCGGCGCCGCTCAATGTCAACGTGACGGCCGACGGCCGGATTCGTTGGGAGGGCGAACCGGTGACGCTCGAGGGATACCTGGACCGGCTGGTCGCCTCCCACGCACAGGATCCCTCGTCCGAGGCCCGGCTCATCGTCCAGGGGGAGCCCGGGGTGGAATTCTCGGCCGCAGCCTACGTCGTGGAGCAGGCCAGCAAGGCGGGGTTCCACGACATAGTCATCAACAGCACGGCATCGCCTGGAGCCACCGACAACTGGGTGACCATGCCGTCGTCGCCCGCCTTGCCCGGGGACAAGACGCCTCCGACGCTGCCCGACGTGGCCGCAAAGTGAAGCTGATCCCCGCACTTCTCGTCATGGCGGGTGCGGCCTCGGGGATCTATTGGGGATTCGAGAGGCATGATGCCGACCTGCTTCAGCGTCGTCTCGACGCATCCGCGGATCGCCAGGACGATGTCGATCGGCGGCGCCGGGAGCACGACCGGCTGCTTCGGCTCCAGCCCGCCGCGGGCGAACTGGAGCGTCTACGTGCCGAGGTCCGTAGGGCCACGCAGCCGGGCCGCTCGGCCGAACCGAGCGCGAGCCCCCTGCCCGAATCCCTGAGGCCGGGCTTCTGGGCCTCCGCATCGGCCTGGAGGGACCGGGGCCGGGCGACCCCGGAGGCGGCCTTGGAGACCATGCTCTGGGCGGCCTCGGGAGGGGACATTCCCGCCTTGAAGGACATGCTCGTCCTGTCGCCCGAGACTCGAGCCCTGGCGGCAGACATCATCCGCGGCCTCCAGGGATCATCCCGCCAGCACTACGCCGATCCCGAGGACCTGGTGGCCGACCTCGTTGCCGGCAATCTGCCGCTCGACAGCGCTCAGCTGGTTGCGAGGCAGCAGAACCAAGACGACCAGGCCATCGAGTACCTCAGGCTCAAGGATTCGCGCGGTGCCACAAGGCTGGTCTTTCTATCCCTTCAGAAGGGCGCGGACGGGTGGAAGTTGACCGTGCCGGTGAGCGCAGTCGAAACCGTGGCGGGAAGCCGGGGCGAGCCGGGCGTTCCCTAGGAAACCCGTTCCGAGGGCAACGGGTGCAAGCCCGGAGTCGCCTTGGCTTTTCACGCAACGGGCCTATAGGGTTGCGCGAGAGGATCGAACCCCGCCCCTCTTCTTGCCGTCGGGATTGCTCCACCCCAATCCCGCGCAGACCCACGGACCCTTCCATGAAACCAAACCCCGCATCCGCAGTGGCCTTCCTGATCGCGGCGCTGTCATTTGGCGGCGTCGCCCGCGCGACCGCCGCCGACCCATCGCCCACATGGCAGGAGCGGCACGACCGACTCGTGCTGCGCCTGCGCAACCTGTCCTCCAGGGAGAATGCCTTCGGCACGGCCTACCGGCCCCTCTATCACGCGGCGCTCGCGTGGTACGAGCTCTGGGGCGGCCGCGACCAAAGCCCCGTCGACCCGGACATGGTTTCGCCGGAAGCCTACGCCGAGGACCTAGCGCTGGCCCTCGAGCAGGGGCGCAACTATTTCGCCGAGCAGCCGAACGCGCTGTTCCCGCTCGCCTTTCAGGGGACCCTGGCCGGGGGGAAGCACGTCGGCGCCAGCTACTGGCTCTATCTTCCGGCGGGGTTCCCCGAGGCCGGCCGCACGTTTCCCCTGGTGATCGACCTGCACGGCTCGGGCTGGCTCGGCCACAAGATTTCCTTCAAGCCGAGGCCGGGCCCGGCGGGCCCCACGTTTGGCGTCACTCCGATCAACATGGCCGGGCCCTGGCAGATCGACTTCCTGAACGCCTATCTGGACGAACTGCTGGCGATCCTGCCCGTGGACCGGGACCGCGTCTATGTCGAAGGCCACAGCCTCGGGGCCATGGCCACCTGGGAGTGGGCGCTGGACAACCCGGAGCGGTTCGCGGCGATCTCGCCGCGCTCCGGGATTGGCGAGCCCTATCGCGCCTCGCGCCTGAAGAACGTGCCGTCCTGGGCGATCCATGGGGAGAATGACGGTGTGATCCCGTACGGGCTTGCGGAGCAGATGGTGTCGGCCCTCCAGGCCCAGGGGGCGCCCGTGCGGTTCTCCCTCCTGAAGGGAGGCGAGCACAACATGCCGCCCGACCTCGACCAGCGGCAGGTCCTCGACTGGTACCTGAGGCAGACCCGTAGCCACCTTCCGCCGCCCCCCGACCCGAGGGACGGGCTGGGGATCGGCGCCTCCGGGTTCTCGCCGTGGGAGATCATCTCCGTGCCCGCGAAGGCCGCGTGGAAGTCGGAGCCCGTGTCCGGCCCGGGCGAGCAGGGGCTCCGCGCGGCGGCAAAGGCGCTCTTCGGAAAGGTGCACGATCGGGGCGAGGCCGCCGATTCGCCGGTCGTGTGGGAGGTCGAGCCAAAGACGCGCCAGACCACGCTCTGGCTCGATGTCCCCAAGACGCTGCACGCGACCGGCCCCGCGGATCCCTCGGCCATCTCCATGCCGCCGTCCCGATGCGTGCGCTTCTACGGCCGGGGCCGGTTGCAGGGTGCGTTCGACCACCTGGAGGCGATAAGGGCCGACGTGGCTGCCAAGGGCCACGCGCTTCGCGGCGACGTCTGGTACACGCCCCTGTCCATGTGGCACGACACCCCGGAAGCGGTCTTCGAGTGCAGGGTCGAGACGGACTGACGAACTGGGGAGAACGGTCGATTCCGGCCCGCGGGACCCGCGCCGCGGGGAGGACCCGTGCGCGGGCTGCCGCCGATCCCTGGCGCGCCTCCGCGCGCTAAGGCCGTGCCACCGGCAATCGGCCGTTGACAGGAGATCGGGCCGTATATCAATTAACAATATGGTTAAATGTAAAGCCGACCATATGGACGCCGTTTTCCGGGCCATGGCTGATCCCACCCGCAGGCGGATCCTCGCCGAGGTCGCACGCGAGAATTGGACGGTGGCGGAGATATCGCGTCCCTTCCGCATCTCGCCGCCTGCGATCTCGCGGCACCTGCGTGTGCTGGAGGACGCGGGGCTTCTCCGGCGAATTCGCGACGGCAAGTTCCACCGCTTCGAGCTTCAGCCCCGACTGATCCTTCAGGCGGGCGAGATGCTCCGGTACCTCGCGCGGGAATGGACGGCGCGCATCGACCGGCTGGAGGCGTTCCTCGACAGGGAGGCGAAGGCCGCGCGAAAGGAGAGATGAACGGGCGCAGGCAGATTCTCGTCATTCGGCGGCTGATCAAGCACTCGCGCGAGCGCGTGTTTTCCGCGCTCACCGACCCGGCAAAGATGGCGCAGTGGTACTTCGGCATGAAGACCGGGAGTGCCAAGGTCACCAGCGAGCTCCGTCCCGGCGGCAGCTACGTGATCCAGATGTCGGACGGCGAACATAGGTGCGATCCGCATGGCACCTATCTTGAGATCATCCCTCCCCGGCGGCTGGTCTTCACGTGGTCCCTCAAGGGGCGGGTCGCCGAGAGCCGGGTGACCATCGAGCTCTTTGCCCGCGGGACGGCCACCGAGTTCGTGCTCAAGCACGAGTTGCCGGCCGACCGCACCCGGGAGCATCGCCAGGGATGGATCCACTGCGTCGACCATTTGGCGGCCTTCCTCGGCCGCGCGACCGGAACACGCCCGAGAACCCTCAACCCAGTCAAGGAGTCAATCGCCATGGCCACGCTGAAGACGAGAGCCGGAACAAAGAAGCACAAGGTCGTATCTCCAACGGAATGGCACGCGGCCCGAAAGGCGCTGCTGGCCGAGGAGAAGAAGGTCACCCGCCTGCACGACCGCCTGAAGCAGAGGCGCCGCAACCTGCCGTGGACGAAGGTTGACAAGGACTACGTCTTTGACGGCCCGAAGGGGAGGGAGTCCCTCGCCGATCTCTTCGGCGGCAAGGCCCAGCTCGTCGTCTATCATTTCATGTTCGACCCAACCGACGCCGAGGGATGCCCGCACTGCTCGTTCTGGGCGGACCATTTTGAGGGTCCCCGCCTTCACCTGCCGCACCGCGACACCGCGCTCGTCGTGATTTCACGCGCGCCGCTCGCCAAGCTCGAGCGCTTCAAGCGGAGGATGGGCTGGAAGTTCAAGTGGGTGTCGTCCGGTCGCACCGACTTTAACTACGACTTCGGGGTGTCGTTCACGCCGGAGGACGTCCGCGCGGGGAGGATCGTCTACAACTACGCAAGATCCGACATTCCCAGCGAGGACCGGGAGGGCATCAGCGCGTTCTACAGGGACCGGGACGGCGCGATCTACCGCACGTATTCGACCTATGCGCGCGGGATCGACCGGGTCAACGCGACCTATAGCTTTCTCGACCTGACGGCCAGGGGGCGCGACGAGGACCCGGAGATGGCGCAGGACTGGGTGCGCTACCACGACGCGTATCCCGCGGGCCGGTGAATTGGGCGGCGGTGCCGGACTCGGCGGGCGCCGCGCCTAATCCGCCGCCCCCCGGCGATCGGATCGGGGCCTCCTAGTGGGCCGATATCGCCCGGGTGATGGCGGCGTCCAGGTCCTGCTCAAGGCGCTCGAAGTAATGGATCGCCTCTGCGTCGCCCAGCGAGCGCGCATAGTGCTGCAGCGGCTCAAGGAGCCACCGTTCGGTCGGCGTCAGGCCCGGCCGAAGGGTGCCCGTGGCAAGGCGCTGCTCCACCCATTGGAGGCTCGACGGCACATGCCCCGCCACGCCGGCCATCGACCTCATCGTCGTCTCGAAGATGTCCCGCGGGGCCTCGTCGGCGGCGTACACCCCCACGCCGCGCCCCACGTGCACCACGGCCTCGACCAACTCAAGGATGCGACCATGGCGTTCCGGGCCTCCGATCTCCCCCACGGTCATTACGCGGAACCGGCCGCTCCCATCGATGGCCGCCAGCTGCCCGAACACATTGATGGAGAGGTTGACGAGCGCCTTGTCGAACTCGACACGCGTGGGCAGCGCGTCGCCCGCGTCCTCGAACCATCCGCCATGCGACGCCAGCGTCGCGGCTGCGGCGGCCCGCGCCGCCCGGTCCCCCCCGGTCAGGAGCGTCCTGCCGGCGGGGCCCGGGCGGTAGACCGCGTCACTTCCTTGCCCCATGCGCAGCGACGTCTGGATCGTGACGCCCCGCATGAGCCTGCCGACAACGGCGGGCATCGTGTCGGGCCAAAGGTCCGGAAGGCGCCCCAGAAGGGTCGACTCCTCGAGGAGCTCGATGAAGCTTCGCCGGATGCGCTGAAAGTAAATGCCGTTCGCGCAGAGGACGAGCGCGGGTAGCCGCTCCGCCCCTCCCAGCAGCCGCCCCGCCCGATGCTCGACCTCGATGGCCGCGACATAGTCCGCCACCACGTCGAAGAGCTGGTCCGGGTTGGTGCAGACGAGGACGATGTCCGGCATCCGGCCGCTCGCAGCGGCCTCCGGCAGGCCGGCGAGCAGGCCGCCGGCCAGCGGCAGGTCCCTGCGGCCCGACGGCGTTTCGATCTTGAGGACGGACTCCTCGCGCCAGCGCTCGGCGCCGGACCCGCGCTGGCGCGACAGGAAGACCACCCTGTGGCCGGAGCCGGTGCCGGCGCCCGACAGGTGGTGATGGAAGGCGACCCCCAGGGCGCTGATGGGGAGGATCCCGACCGAGCCTGACTTACGCCCACACATGCTCGCTACTCCGGCGGCAGCTCGCCCAGTATCGCCTTGGCGCGATCCACGGGGGACGCCTTCAGCAGCATGCGCATGCGGTTGGACCCGCTGTTGCTCGTGCCGTACGCATAGTCGATGTTCACGCCGCCCTTCGCCAGGGCGTGGCAGACCTCGGCCAATCGCCCGGGCTTGTCGGGCAGGTCAAACTCAAAGACGTCGGCCTCGATCAGCTTCAGGCCCACCCCGCCGAGGACGCTGCGCGCCTTCTCGGCGTCGCTCGTGCGCAGGCGCACCACGCCCTGCTCGATGCTGTCCAGGACGGAGATGCCGTGGATGTTGATGCCGTGCCGGGCGAGCTCCGCTGCGGCGCGATGGAGCGCGCCGGGCTGGTTCTCGAGAGCGATGGATACCTGCCGGACCAGTTCGAAGTGCATGATGGCCGATAGCGTTGCCCCGCGGCGGGCGCCCGTCAAATGGCCGGATGACTCCGGCCTGTCCCCGGGGGACGCGCCGCAGTCAGGGCGCCGGGTGCCAGTCCGGCATCACAAAGCAGTAGGCGTCGTACCGGATCTCGCTCCACGCCAGCTCGGGCAGCGGGAATCCCGGGAACAGCGGGACCCTGACCGGCGTGAATTTCACCCTCACGCGGATCGAGGTGCGGCCCGCCGTCAGGCCCCTCGGCACGAGGAACTCGTCGTCGCGGAACCTCCGGTTGGACGTTTCAACGACGTGCAGGGTGGCGCCCCGTTCCCCCTCCGGATGGGAGTACACGCACGTATTGCCTCCGGCCAGGTACCAGATCCCGGCGGTCTTCCACTCCGACCCCGTCCCGTTCCCGGATGCCACGAAGACCTCGGCCCGCTGGTTCGGAAATCCGTAGTCGAGCTTGCGGCGGAGGAGAACGCCCAGGTTGCGCCCCTCCAGCTTCAGGGTGAATTCCGAGGTCCCGCGGGTCGTCCGTCCGAAGTCGGTCTCCGCGGGAAAGACCTCCGGAGAGCCGGGCCCCGCGACGTGATCCACCCCGAGCTCGTAGCGCGACGTGAGGGAGTAGGGTTCCGACGCGTCGGGTGAGACGTATCCGTGCGCCCGCTCGTCCTGGGGATCGCCGACCTTGAGGGAATCGGTCCTGACCAGGGAGGCGCACGGGATGCCGTACCAGTAGGCGACCGACCGGTAGTGCTCGTCCGACTCGTCGGTGCCCCCGTGCTCGAGGCAAATGACGGCGTTCCTGCCAAACGGCATCAGGTCGGCCAAGAGGAACCGGTACGCCGACTCGATCTCGTCCTCGGCGCAGCGCGCCGAGGCGGGGTCGCGTGCGCCGACCGGGTGGCCGGCGAAGGGGAGCGTCATGTTTCGCCCGCCCCAGTAGTCGCCGCCCCCGCCCCATTCCTCGGTCCCGGTGCCCTGGCCCTGCGGGCTGCGGCTGTCATCGAAGAAGAACCGCGGGTCGCCCTCGAGCGTCCCCAGGTTCGCGCGATCGGAGAAGATGAACGAGGTGCCCACAAAGCTGCCTGTCCAGTCCCCGCCGCCTTCGGCCCTTCGGGTGTCTAGGAGGACAAGGTCCCTGCCTCGCTCCGGAACGCCATGATCGCGGTAGCTGGCATGGAAGTATCCCACCCGGTTCGGCGCCTCGCCCAGGGGCTGCAGGCGGAGGCTCCAGCGCAGGTCATGGACGCCCGGGCCTCCGTCCCCGTGGAGCTCGATCTTGGCCGAGCGGAAGAAGGGCATCGGGAAATAGCAGGCAAGGTCGGCGCGCTCCGCATCAAAGCGAATGCTCACCGGGAAGGCCTTGACGAGGTACTCGCGGTTGTCGCGGTTGTAGAGGGTGCCGGACCCGAAGAAGAGGGCGACGGGGGCGTCGATGGACGGCTCGGGCCGTCCGTCCCAGGTCGCAACGAGGCGCATGCGCCCGAGGGCCAGGGCGTCCTCGCGCGGCACGGAGAGGTGCAGGGCCCGCAGGAGGGCCCCATGCTCGGTGCCCTCGTCGAGGATCACCGCGACCCCGCCCGTTCCGAGCGTCGCCGCGCGGCCCGATCGCTCCGTGATCCCGAGCTTGTCTCCGCGTGGCGTGCCGGCCTTCGGCGCAATGTCCGATCCCGCGCTGTCCACGAGCGCCAACACCTCCCTGTCGACCGGCGCGGACTCATCCCAGGGCACTATCGGCCGGGAAAGGGCCGCGCCGCCGACATACTGGTCGTAGACGTAGTATCCCGTCCCGTAGTGCGTCCGGCTGTAGGCCATCCGGAAGGACTTCGCGAAGGAAACCGGAACCCACGACAGGTCGGCGCCCATCGTCGTCGACCAGGTGAGCGCGAGGGGGGAGGGGAAGGCACCGGCCGGCAGGAACACCGAGCCTTCGACCGGCGTGTCCGGGGTCGCGGTGGACGACTCGCTCAGGACGTGGCGGGTTCCGTCGACGACATAGTGCCAGGGACTGCCGTGCCAGTGGTTGTAGCGGGCGAAATAGAGGACGCCCGGCCCCTCGACATCGAGGGTCACGTTGAAATCATCCGCCAGCTGGAAGAGGAAATGGCTGGAATCGGCGGCCTCGTTGCCCCCGGTCCGGTCGTAGGTGCTCCGCATGTAGGCGCGCGCGCCGATCCGCTGATTCGGCCACTGGTCCCACATGCGGTAGCAGTCGAGCCCGATGGGTATCACCGGCGGCCCTTCGCCGGGCGGCGCCGCAGCCAGCGGCGCGCCCGCCAGGAGCAGCGCCGAAAGGACGAGGGGGCCCCGGCTTCCGGCTGATCGCGGGTTGAGGGGGATTGCGCACATACGGGACCCGCCGGAATCAGCGATTTCGGCCGTCGTTGCGATGGTGTGGACCGCATTGGCGCGGGCAAGCCGTGTTTCAATGTCCACCCGCCGCGTGCCCTTGCGTGCGGCCCGGGAATGGCCAGATGATGGCCGAAACACCGCGATGGCACACGCGCCCAGAGCCGCCCGAAATGCCCCGGACCCATGGGTCGTTGGCTCCTCGGTGCCTGCGGCAATGCCCATTGGCAAAGCTCTTGAAAAGATCAGGGTCGCGACCCTCATCTTTGCACTCGGCTCGGCTGCCGACGTGATTTCGACGTGGCGCTGCTGGACGGTGCTCAAGCCGCACGAAGGGCATGAGGCGAACGTCATCGTCGTGTTCTTCGTGCAGCACCTCGGGATGGCTGCAGGTCTCGTCGGGTGCAAAGTGGCAGCCGCTGCGGTTGTGCTTGCCTCCAGCGTGATTCTGGGCCGCTTGTTCCCCCAGCACGTCGCGGCCCATCGGCTCGCCGAGGCGCTTTTTGTCGTCATGGGCTGCATCTACCTGCTCGCGGGCGCTTGGAACGCCTATGGCCTCGCGCTCTACAAATGACGAGCCACGGGGATCCGCGCGGTTGAAAGACAAGCGCTTCCCTAACTCCCATCAGGGACCCTATGCCCCCGTTCGCGGCACATTTAATGCTAGGTCGGACGCGCAGGCATGACCCTATCCGACAAGATCAACCCCTAGGATGAACCGGATACTTGCCGCGAGCGTGCTCGCCCTTTCGACCCTCGGGCCCGCGCGGGCCGCGCAGGCCCCCGCGAGGGTGCGAGCGGTGGTGGTCGCAAATTTCGAGAACGGGGCGGACTTGGGCGACGCGCCAGGGGAGTACCAGTTCTGGGTCGAGCGCGAGCACCTCGACGAAAAGGTCGACGTCCGAGGGGCGCCCGACGTCCTCAGGCGAAACAAGGACGGGCTGTACGGGCTCATCCTTCGCCACGGCATGACAGACCTGGTCGCCTTCATCCTGGACCCGAGATTCGACCTCAGGAAAGCCTACTGGCTCTTCACGGGGATTTCCGGTGCCGACCCCCGCGCCGCCTCGGTGGGCAGCGTCGCGTGGGCGCGTTGGGTCGTCGCCGGCGACGCGATGCGCGAGATCGACGACCGCACGGTGCCCGAGGGCTGGCCCTACGGCCTCTGGCCGATCGGCGCGGAGCGGCCCAACCAGCTTCCCTTCGACCCCAATCATTTCGGCTCGGTGACGGACGCGTCGCAGCTGAGCATGGCCTATCCGCTCAATGAGCGCCTCGCCCTGTGGGCGTTTGCGATCAGCCGCGACGCCCCGCTGGCCGACGACGAAGTCGTCAGGGGCCGACGGTCCGCATGGAGGGGATTTCCGATGGCGCAGCGCCCGCCGTTCATCCTGGTGGGGGAGACCCTGGGCAGCAGGCGCTACTGGCATGGCGAACCGAGGACCCGCTGGGCGGAGGATTGGACCAAGCTGTGGACCGGCGGGCGCGGCCTGTTCGTCATGACCAACATGGAAAGCCAGACCAACCAGGAGATCATGCGCGCCCTGGCGCCGCTCGGCTTCGTCGACGCCCAGCGCGTCATGGTGCTGCGCTCGGCGAGCAATTTTTCGGAGCCGCCGCCGGGAACCGCGGCTACCGCGACGATCGGGGATGAGGGGCCCGGGCAGGTCATCGCCTTTGACAACAACCAGCGGGCGGGCTCGCCGGTGCTACGTGAGCTGCTCTCGCATTGGGACCGCTACGAAGACGGGATTCCCGGCCGGGATGATTGAACGGGCGTTCCCGTGAGGCCGCCCGGCCGGCGGGTCGCTGAGGACGGGCCCGGTTTTCGTGGCGGCGGCATCCATTGCCTTGCGGCGGCAACGCCATCCGAGCGCGTCTCAATCTTGGGAACGCTGCATCCCATTTTCGACGTGGCGTTACCTTTATTTTGAGTCCGATGAATTGGTAAACCATTATCCTTAAGGCTTATAAGCCAAGCCCCCTTGTTTGGAACGTTACATGCTCAAATTGGGGACATAGGTCCGATCCGCCAATCGAAGGGCCACTGATAGCCGCGCCTCCACATCCCGCAATTCCCGCTCGCCGTAAACCCCTGCTCGCCATGAACAACTTAAGGCATGCCTTCCATAGGCTCCTTGCGTCGCCCGGCTTCACCGTCGTCGTGATCCTCACCCTCGCGCTGGGCATCGGGTCCAACACAGCGGTCTTCAGCATCGTCAACGCCACGTTTCTGCGCCCGCTTCCGTATCCCGATCCGGACAACCTGATGTTGCTCGCCGAGCACAACACCTCGGGAAGCGACTTTGGCGTATCGTATCCCAACTTCCTCGACTGGCACGCCCAGCAGGACGTCTTCTCCGGGCTCGCGCTCTATCATCCCGACTCCGCCAAGCTGAAGACGGCCGAGGGCGCCGAGCTGGTCTCCACCTGCCTGGTGTCGGGCGACTTCTTCTCGGTGTTGGACATCCGCGTCGCGGAGGGCAGGGGCCTCGCGGAGGCCGACGACCGGGAGGGCGCGGCGCCGGTCGCCTGGGTGACGAACGCGGCGTGGCAAAGGTATTTCGCCGGCGACCATGGCCTTGTCGGGCGCACCATCCTGCTCGATGGACAGACGGTCACGGTGGCCGGCATCCTGCCCGCGGGCTTCCGCTTTCACCGCAACGTCGACGTCTTCCGGCCCCTTGCGCCGTACGTGAAGCAGCTCTTCATGACGATGAGGGGCAGCCACAACGATGTCTACGGGCTGGGGCGCCTGAAGCCGCACGCGACGGCGGCGGCGGCCCGGGCCCAGATGACGGCGATCGCCCAGCGCCTCGAGCGCGAGTATCCGAAGGAGGATGCCGGCATCGGGGCGCTCGTGATGCCGCTTCGCGAGAGGTTGGCGGGATCTGCGCGCACGCAACTCTTCCTCCTGCTGGGGGCGGTGGGCATGGTGCTCCTGATCACCTGCCTCAATGTCGCCAACATGCTCCTGTCGCGTTCCCTCGCCCGCGAGCGAGAGATGGCGATCCGCACCGCCCTGGGTGCGTCCCGCCTCCAGCTGATGGGCCAGCTGCTGGTGGAAAGCCTCGTGCTCGCGACCGCTGGGGGGCTGGCGGGCGTCCTCGTGGGGCTCTGGGGAAGCAGCTTCGCCCGCCAGCTCATCCCGTGGGAGTTACAGCCGCTGGCCGAGGCGTCCGGCGCGCTTGACGGCCGGGTGCTGCTGTTTGTCGCGGGAGTCACCCTGATCACGGGCATCGGGTTCGGCCTGGCGCCCGCCTGGCGGCTGTCCCACACGAACCCCAATGATGCGCTCAAGAACATGCGCCGGAGCGTGCGCACGCGCTTCGGCAGCTTCCGTCTCGGCGACCTGCTGGTGGTGGCCCAGATGGCGCTGGCACTGGTGCTGCTGGTCGGAGCCGGGCTCTTGGTGCGCAGCCTTCACGAGGTCCTGCAGGTTCCCTCCGGAATCCGGCCGGAGCGGGTCCTCACCCTGCAGGTGGCGCCCCCGCCGGCGGCCCAGTGGCTGAAGGACCCCTTCAGCGTCGCGACCTATTACAGCCGGATCGTCGACGCGGTGCAGGCCCTGCCGGAGGTGGAGACGGCGGCGTCGGTCACGGGCCTTCCGTTCACCTGGAACTCGAACACCATGGACTTCTACGTCGACGGCCAGCCGGTGCCCGCGCCCGACAAGTTCCCCACCGCAAGCCAGCACACGGTGAGCGCGGACTATTTCCGAACGCTCGGCATTCCCGTGTTGCGCGGCCGGACGTTCGACGGCCACGAGAGGCAGCCCGTCTTCCCGCCCGGGATCGAGTTCTCGCCCCAGAACCTGACCGCCCTCTACAAGGGCGTGGCCTTTGACGGCGTCATCAGCCAGGGAATGGCGGAGAAGTACTGGCCGGGCCAGGACCCGGTTGGAAAGCGGTTCCGAATGGGGTCCCCCGATTTGCAGCTTCCCTGGGTGACGGTTGTCGGCGTGGTGGGCCGGACCACGCAATTCGGGCAGGACCGGGGCGAAATGCCCGAGTTTTACCTGCCGCTGCGCCAGTTTCCCATTCCCACCGGCTTCATCGTCGTGCGCACGCGGCTGGACCCGGCGGCGGCGCTCGCCTCGGTGCGCACGGCCGTCCAATCGGCAGCCAAGGACGAGCCGGTCTACGACGTGCAGCTCATGTCGGAGCGCATGGACAGTTTCGTCTCCGGCCGCAGGTTCAACATGGATCTCTTTGCCGTATTTGCCGGTGTCGCGCTCCTGCTCACGCTGGTCGGCATCTACGGCATGCTGTCGTTCTTCGTCAGCCAGCGAACCCGCGAGGTCGGCATTCGAATGGCGCTCGGCGCCCAGCGCCGGGACGTGCTGCTCGAAGTGTTGGCTCGTGGCCTTCGACTGGCCGTGCCCGGGATTCTCCTCGGAATCGGAGGGGCGTGGGCCGTCAGCCGCCTGCTGCAAAGCCAGCTGTTCGGAATCACCGGCGTCGATCCGCTCACCTATGTCGCGGGCTCGATGGTCCTGCTGCTGGCGGCAATGCTCTCCTGCTACCTGCCGGCCCGGCGGGCAACGCAGGTCAACCCCACCGAGGCGCTGCGCGCGGAGTGAGGGCCATTTCTTCGCCGGGTGTAGACGCCGATCCGGGTCGAACGGGAGCCTCATTCGGACACTACGCGGCGCGGTCTATTGGCATCGGGCGGGCCAACCGCTCATTTCGCGGGTGCTTCGACGGCGCCCAGCGATCTGGGTTCGCCAATCAAGACCTTACCCTCAGGGACCTTCGTCCTTACCAATCCGTGGCTGTCCTGTCCGAAGTACGCCGACGCATATTGCGCCATCACCGGCAGGGCCTTGTCGAATAGATTCCTGCCTTCCTGGATGCTGAAGCGCGTCTCCCAGAGCAATTTATGCTTCTTCTCCGTCCGAAAAGCCTGGAAATCAAACGCGAGGAGAACGACATAGTACCTGCTGTCCTCGAGTTCCGTGAGCAACTCGTCGCTTTCCCGATAGCTCGAGATCCCCCTGCTCCAAACACTGTTGTGCGAACCGAGTTCAACCGACGCGTCGGAGTCGTAGCCCAGCAGCATCGAGTTCCTTCGGTCAATCTGGTTGCGCATCCTGTCATCGGTGTGGAGCTGGCCCAGGGCATCGGTATTAACCTTTCCACTACCATCCACGATCTCGTGGCCGCTACCCACCAGGGCCGGCGACATGGAAGCCGCGTCGGGCACAATCGTGGTTCCCCAGTAGACCATGATGAGGAGTTTCTCCGTATCTGGCTCCTTTGCCGGAAGGTAGTTCTGCGCCGCCAATGGACCGGTGATGGCGCGCGCAATGTCGACGAATTTCGAGTTGTCGAAAGAGGGATCACGAAAGGATCCCTCCAGGCGGCCTCCCTTCCCGAGCGTATATTCCTCAGGTCGGAACGAGCCGTCAGGAAGCTTGGCACGGACGTAGTCCTTGCTTACCCTTGAGCACACCGCGGTGACACCCACGGCCGCACCCGCGGAAGGGGCCGCGGCCAATCGGGCATTGAGCACCACGCCGTAGGCGACTAGCAGCCACACCGGCACTTGAAGGGAATGGCGAGCGATCATCTCGGTCAGTGGGACTCCTCAGACAGGCCCTCGACGTGCCGCAAGTCTATTGCTCGGGCCTCGTTGCAGCAAGACGAATTGGAGCTGAGATCATGGGTCTCCGAAATGGGGAACGCGTCACGGCCGCCCCCAGTCTCGAGAGGGATCCCTTTGGGCACACGCCGCAGCGCGCGGTTGCCTCGATTTGGCGGACTCCCAATTCAATGGACGCTCCGGCCCGGATCGGCGACACTGTCGGCATGCGAAGGGCTTTACCGGTCGCGTATGTTCAAGCTGACGAGACCTTATCGTAAGGGTAAGATGGCATGCGTGGACGCGGGCGTGCCCACGGTTGCAGGCCGCAATTGGAAATAGGCCGTCCCAACATGCGTTCCTCCGGATTTGGCCATGCGCTGTTCGGTCTCTCAGCGGCCGGACTTGCCCTGCTCAGTTTGGTCTACGGCAACTTCGCGCCCGTGGTGGAGCCTTTTCCTGCCTGGCTTCCCTGGCCAGGAATTTGGGCCTATGGGCTAGGGGCGATCCTTCTGGCGGCAAGCGCCGGCCTGTTCTTTGCAGGCACGGCCGTGGCAAGCGCGATCACGATCGGAGCGTACGCGCTGGCCTGGGCCGCGGCGCGTGCGCGCCCCGTAATGCTCCAGCCTTTGGTTGTGGGCTCCTGGTACGGTCTGGCCGAAGCCCTGGGGCCGTTGCTGGGCGCGTGGATTCTTTACGCGGTGCTGCGCCGCCAATCTGGCGCGCCCGCGGCGACGATGGTGACCGGCGACCGCGCCCTGCGCTTGGCGCGGGTGCTGTTCGGCGCGGCTTGCATCGCGTACGGCGCCGCGCATTTCGCCTACGCAGCGTACACGGCGAAGATGGTGCCGGCGTGGCTACCCGAACCTATGGGCCTTGCGTACCTTACCGGAGCCTTTCACGCGGCCGCAGGCCTCGGCCTCGTCATTGGGGTTCTTCCCCGACTGGCAGCGGCGCTGGAAGCCTCGATGATAAGTCTCTTCGGCGTCCTCGTCTGGCTGCCGAGTTTTTTCGCGAAACCCGTGCCTGAATGGGCGGCCTCGGCGCAAATCCGATGGTCGGAGACCTTCGTGACCTTCCTCCTGGCGGCGTCGGCGTGGATCGTCGCCGCATCGCTGCAACGCAGCCGATTGGGACTTGCGCCGACCGCACCCGATGGATCGACGCCGCCGGCGAGGTAGCTCCGGAATGAGCGCGCAGGTGGTGTCGGCGTGTGCCCGAAGGCTCGGAGGCGACAACGGCGCCGCCGCAGGGCTGTCATGACCGTGCAGTCGATCCAGGGCCGCCGCTCTGTTTGTCGTCACGCGGCCGAAGCAATGGCTTGCGGGGCCCCCGTTGAATGATGCGACGGCGAAACTTGCTGGGGACGATTCCAGTTTGGGTCCGAAAGAATCGGGTCAGGGCCGCCGAGTCGCCGAATCTGAGCTCGTGGGCAATCTCGGTCAGGTTTCGCCGGGAATCGCGCATGAGCTCGATGATGCGGTGCAGGCGGTAGTTCCGCAGATAGGAGCCAAGGCTGAGGCTGAACGCGGATCGAAACCGCGCCCGCAGCCGGCTCTCGGAGATATGGAGGTCCTCCGCCAATTCGCGGATCGACAGGCCGCCGGCGGTGGACCTCAGCCGGAGTTCGATGTCGTTCAGCAGCTGCCGTGATCGACTGTCCTCTGCCTTGGCCCGCGGCGCGACCGAGACGCGCACGAGCGCCCGGAGCCGCGCCAGCAGGCGCGCCACCCCCAAGCCCAGCAGTTGGTTCACCGCCTCGCCTCCGTCGGCCCTGTTCAGCCGCAGGAGCGAGGCCAGCTCATCAAGCAAGTCGCCGCCGAACAGAAAGATCTTGCCGCGAAAATCCTCCAGGAGCTCCGGCTGGGAGGTTTCAAAGGTAAGGAAGAGCCAGAGTATCTTCTCGTCCGCCGTCTCCGGGAAGGTGTGAAACTGGAACGGGAAGATCACAAGGCCTTGTCCGGGCTCCAGGTAATAGAGGCTGCCGTCAATGCGGATGACGCCGGCGGTTTCGAGGTTGAAGATGACGACAAACCGATGGTGCGGCCGCAGCTCAAACGTCGCCTCCTGCAATTCGCGCCGCGCTTTGCGCACAAAGAAGAGGATGTTGTTCACCATGCACACGTTGCTGTAGCTCCTCCCCGAAAAATAATTCTGGGGCTTCGGGCACGCTAGGGCCTCGCGGCGGATCGGGTGGGGGGGCATAGCCAGCCGGAAAGGACAAAAATTAGGCCACATATGCAAAGTAATTAGCCTTTCCGTTGGGCTAAGCTACCGCTGATGAAAAAGACCCGTTTCGATATCGCCCTCGTGGGATGCGGCTTCATGGGTTCGATGCATGCCCAGGTTTACTCGCAGCTGCCGGGAGCGAGGCTGGCGGCCGTTGTCGATCCGCGCGCCGACGTCGTGCGCGAGAAACTGTCCGCGCTGAGCCTGTCGGTCCCGGTGTACCCGACCTTCGCCGAGATGCTCGCCCGGCACCCCGACATCGATGCGGTGGATGTCTGCACGCCCTCGGATCTCCACGAGGCCCACGCGACCCTGGCTCTCGACGCCGGAAAGCATCTTTTCTGCGAAAAGCCGCTCGCGCTCTCGCTGGAAGCCGCCGACCGAATCCTGGCCAAGGCCGCAGCGAAGCGCGTGATCGCCCAAGTCGGACTCTGCATCCGGTTCTGGCCGGAGTATCAGGCCCTGCGCGCCTTCGTGGGGGAGGGCCGGGGAGGCCGGCTTCTCAGCCTTTCACTGCAGCGGCAGGCGGGCCGTCCCGGCTACAGCGATCAGGACTGGCTCAATCGAGCCGAGAGATCCGGAGGCGCGGCACTCGATCTGCACATCCACGACACCGACTTTGTCGTGGCGCTGCTGGGCCGCCCGGCCGCGGTCACCTCGCGCGCAACCTTCGATTACAGCGGTCCGTCGCACATCTTCACCCTCTATCACTTTGAGAACGGGGCCGTCTGTGCAGAGGGCGGCTGGAACTATCCGCCGAATTGGGGCTTCAGGATGGCGTTCCAGGCCTTGTTCGAGAACTGCTGCGTCGATTTTGACTCCAGCACCTCGCCGACGCTCCGCATCACCTGGAGCAGCGGAAAACCCGAGCCGATGCCGTTCGTCGCACCCGCCGCGGGCCAGTCTGCGACCGGCGAAGGCAACATCTCATCCCTCGGCG
Organism: uncultured Opitutaceae bacterium; assembly: GCA_964605835.1. Lineage (GTDB taxonomy): Bacteria > Verrucomicrobiota > Verrucomicrobiia > Opitutales > Opitutaceae > Palsa-1447. The sequence continues at coordinate 12,353 of CAZSEH010000038.1, read as the reverse complement.
GGTACTTCAACGAACTGCAGCAGTTTGTTGACTGCCTCGTCCACGGGCGCGCTCCGGTTGAGGCCACCCTGGCGCAGGCCCGGGCCTCGCTTGAGGTCGTTTTCGCAGAGATCCAATCGGCAAAGAGCGGCCGGACCGTCGGCCTTTGACACTTTCCATGAAGAAATCGATCAGCATCTGGTCATTCGGAGGCAAGAGCAGCCTTGAAGAGAAGCTCACCCTGGCGGGGAAGGCCGGCTTTAGCGGCTTTGAGATAGATCTGACTGAAGACGGCCCAGTCGGCCTCAAGAGCTCTGCGGCCGAGTTGACCGCAATCCGCGCCGCGGCCGACCGGGCTGGGGTGGAGCTTAGCGGGCTGGCCACGGGGCTATATTGGGGCGCAAACCCGGCGAGTGCCGACTCGGCCACGTGCGCGAGGGCCCGTGATATCCTCAAGAGCCAGATTGCGGCCGCTCGCGGGCTTGGCGTGGACGCGGTCCTCGTAGTCCCCGGCTCGGTCGGCGTGGACTTTATCGCTGGCTGCGAGGTCGTCCCGTACGACCTTGCCTGGGAGCGGGCCACGGCGTTCATCCGCAACGCCCTGCCCGCGGCCGAAAAGGCGCGCGTTCGCCTCTGCATTGAAAACGTCTGGAACAAATTCCTGCTCAGCCCGATCGAGATGAGGCAGTTCATCGCGCAATTTGGAAGCGAATGGGTTGGCGCGTACCTCGACGTGGGCAACACGCTCGCATTCGGCTATCCGGAGCAGTGGATTCGCATCCTCGGTTCGGCCATTCGTCGCGTTCACCTGAAGGACTACCGGCGGGCCGTGGGCTCGGCGGACGGCTTCGTCGACCTGCTGTCGGGCGACGTCGAATGGCCTGGCGTCATGGGCGCCCTACGCTCGGTCGGCTATGCCGGTTGGTTGACGGCGGAGATGATACCGCCGGTGCCATTCTACAAACACGGTCCCGAGGTGCTGATCCACAACTCCTCGCGGGCGATGGATGCGATACTCGCAATGTGACGCGGGTCCCGGATGTTATCCCGCAACACCGAGGCCCATCGGGTTGGGGCCGCCGTCCGGGGCGGTCGCGGGAAGACGGCGGTGTAGCCAACCCACAGGAGCGTGAAAAGTCCCCGCATCTCGGTTCGCGAGGAGACCCGTGTGCCGCCGTCCTGCCGGCCGGTGCCTGAATCCCTCCATGAGGACAACCTGGCCCCGTTTGGCGCCTATCGGTCCGATTAGCGCACGGTCATGCGAGTTTGCCGCCCTGGTTCCCCGTTTAGGCTGAAGGCCGCGCCATGACGCTCGCCCCGCCAATATTGGCCGTGCTGATGTTCGCATCGATCCTCTTGTACGGATTTCTTATGTTCACTCTCGGCATCAAGGCGGGGCGCGAAATTCGTGTCCTAATAAAGACGCTGGACGCCGGGTTGGCGAAACGGGGTGAACTCAACCCCCCGTCAAGATCATGAACGGGAACACGTGGTCGACCTTGCGCGGCGGCATCTTCGACCCGATGGTTGATCCACGGGCCGCAGAGGAGTCCGCCGGCTGCGAGACAATCCCGAACGCCTGACGCGACCCCGCCATGAAAAGCCCAAGTCCTCCCGGTTTCACGCGGCGCGACGTCATAATGAAACTTGGCGCGGCGACCGCATGGGTGGGATTCTGCCCCCTGCTCGGCCGAGCGGCGCCCGTGGCCGCAGGCGACGGCGGCACCGCTCCATCCGGTGGGCCGGCAACGGCGACCGTGCGCAATGCGGCGATCGAATTCTCGTTGTCCCTGGCCCGGGGCAAGGTGACCTCCCGCGTCCTCCGGAACCTGGATTCCGGGGAGACGTTCGACCTGCCGACGAACGAGGTCTTGCTTGAGTTCATGGGCGGAGGGGTCCTGCAGTTCTCCGGCGACGGGGCGGAAGTCGTGTCCAATGGCGCAGACCGCATCGAACTGCTGTTCCGCGGCGAGGATGTGGAGGCCCGGGTGGTGTATCATCTGCGGGGGAGGAGGGGTTATCTTCGAAAACAGATATCCCTGAGGTGCAGCGGCCGCCCCAGGCGCCTGATGCGCGCGGACCTGGAGAACTGGATGGGGATAAGGCGCGACTGGAGGTCGTCCAATCCGGGCCACGTGGAACGCCTGAACAGGCTCGGCAGCCATCCGATCTATTCGGACACCGTCTTCGCCGGGGTCGAATTCATCGCCGCATTCAATGAATTCGGAGGCGAGGGATTCATCCTGCGGAGCCGTCCGGGCGCCCTTCCCGTCGCGGCCGATTGGGTCGAGCTTAGTCCCACCGTGGTCGGCGTTGCCCGAACCGGCACGGTGCGCGAGGCGTTCCTGGCCTACCTCGATGACATCCGGGTGAGGCCGGCGAAGCTGGTCGCCTGCTACAACTCGTGGTGGACGCTGCCCTCGGTGGTCAAGCAGGAGGAGAATCTCGCCCTCATTCGCGCGCTCAGAGAGGGGTTATACGACCGTCACGGCGTCTTCTTCGACATTGTCACGACCGACATGGGTTGGAGCAATCCGCGCTCCGTCTGGGAGATCGACAGGCAGCAGCTTCCCAACGGCTTTGACGATATCCGCGGCATCGTCGAGGGAGCCGGCGGACGCCTCGGGTTGTGGATGTCGCCGGCAGAGTGCTACCCGCCCGTCTGCGATTATGACTGGATGAAGGCGAACGGGTACTTCGCCCTGCGCAACAACGGGGGCGGGGGAAAACGGGACGGGGTGTCGCTTGCCGATCCGAAATATCGGCGCGACGCAAAGCGGCAGTTGGACAGGCTGATTCGGGGCAACAACCTCGGGCACGTGAAGTACGACGGGGCTATCCTCGCGGAGGCGCAGGGCCACGACGACCTGCTGCCCGGCGAGGACTCGGTGGAACCGCTCGCCCGGTATTCGCTCGAACTGCTCGACGCCTCGAGGGACGCGATGCCGGACTTGATCACCGAGGAGACGTTCCTCAACTCCGGGAGCTACGTCAGCCCGTGGATGCTGAAGTACTCCGACACGGTGTACGGCGACGCGGGCGACGACTGCCCGAAGGGCATGAATCCGGCGCCGGACTACCGCGAGTCGCACACGAACGCCCGGGAATACTACATCCAGGCCTCGCAAAATGAGCTTTGGGTGCCGCAGAACGGGATCCAGTTCTTCGACATCGTGCACTGCGACAAGGCCACCGGCTTCCCCAATCACGCGGCGATGGCGGTCGGCCGGGGCCGGTTCTTCCTCTCCACCTATCTCAACCCGAAGTTCATGTCAGACGAGGACTGGCGGATCTACGCCGGCCTGCTCGCATGGGCGCGAGCCAACCAGGAGATCCTGCGCAACACCGTGGTCATCCCGGGCCGGGTGGAGGCGGGGGAAGGCTACGCCTATGCCCACTGGCTGGGCAACCGGGGGATCGTCGTGGTGCGAAACCCGTCGAACGCGACGAGCGCCTACGAGCTGGACCTGCGGCGCGCGCGCCCCCCCGAAGGGCTCTCCCGGGCGGTCTGCTATGCGCAGTATCCCTATCGCAGGGGGATCGCCAGGGGGATAGGGGCGGATTCGGTCATTTCGCTGAGCCTCGCCCCCTGGGAGCTTCTGTTCCTGGAGATCGTGCCCGAGCGCGACTTGACTGAGCCGGTTGCGATGGGCGCAAGATGGTACCACGACCCGGCGGGCACGCTGCTCGTGCCCGACCGGGGCGCCGAGGAGGTGACGTGGCTGGATCCAAGCGGCGGGGCGCGGATCGTGAGCGTGAAGAGGCGCCCCGCCGAGCACTGCCATGGTAGGGTGGTGCGACAGTCCTCGCGCCGGGTGCAGAAGGAGGGGGCGTTGATTGGAGCATCGGGTCCGCTTCCGACCGTGGCCTTTGAGCTCGAGTGCGAGGCGACCGTCCCGGGCAGCGCCAGCGGCGGAAGGCTGCTCCTGCTCGTCGAGTTTCCCGGGCGGCAGTATCGACCCAGTCGCTGCGGCGCCACGTTGAACAGGCAGCCGGCCGCGCTCCTCAGCAGCTCGTCGGAAGAGTCCATAGGCGACTACCGGAACCTGAAGCCGCTCCCGAGTGAGAGCGAGTGGTGCTGGTACGAATGCGCGCTGCCAACCGGAGTTTCACGCGTGGAATTCTCCGGTGTTGCGGGATCCGAGAGCCCGCGAATCGGGATATGGGTGTGGTCGGAAGAACAGCTTGGCGGCCTCGAACAGCCACTCTCCTCGCGGTGCCCGGCCCCCGCCATGCCGGAGTACCGGGCGCACGTCGAACGCGACGGCCGCTGCTTACGCCCGGCCGCGGCGATCATCTGAGGGGGAGGGGAACCGATCCATGCACTGCGCGAACGCCGGCTCACGCCCACCGACACGAGTGCCCGGGGTCAGTAGACCCGTCCCGGACCTGCCCGCTCGGGGGCGAATGCACTCCCGCCGGCCGCAAATCCAGGCCGCGCCCGGCATCACCCTCGATCGATCATCTCGTCCCAACCCTCAAGCACCGCAGCAGCCACAGACCATGAACAGCACACACCACAGCGGGATCCTCAACCTGTCGGCGGCGGTCCTTTGCCTCGCTGTCCTTTGCCTCTGCCCGGCATTGGAGGCCCAGAACTGGAAAGGAATCATAAGCCCCCAGCGGGCCGTGGACTGGTCCAAGGCGGGAATGCCCGGAGGCATTCCCAACCGGACGGCCATCTACAGGACAGTCGCTCCGGGGGCGACGGCCGAGGACATCAACGGCGCCATCGCATCGTGCCCCGGCGGGCAGGTCGTCCTGCTGAGCGCGGGGACCTATCGCCTTTCCTCGAGCATCGACTTCGCCAACCACAGCGACGTGACCCTCCGGGGCGCCGGCGCCGACCAGACGTTCCTCATCTTCACCCAGGGCGTCGATAGGAAGGGCAAGGGGTCGGATGCCACGGACGCGGACATCCGCGTCAAGAACTTCGATGCCAGCCTTCCGCACTACGAGGACCACAGCGCGCGGGCACCGAACCACAGCACCGATTGGATCGACGGCTACGCGCAGGGCGCCACCGAGATCACGCTTCGCGACGCGGCCAGCCTCGTCCCGGGCAAGAGCGTCATCTGCCTTGATCAGCTCGACGATCCCGACACGGACACCGGGACGATCTGGGTGAGCCAGAAGGAGGGCGTCTCCGGCGTCATGGGCCCGGGTGGCGCCGGCCGCAAGGATCGCGCCCAGCTGCAGATGGCGCTCGCAACCGCCGTGCACGGAAACCGGGTCACGATCTCTCCGGGCCTCTACATGCCGAACTGGAGAAGCTCGCAGAAGCCGGGTGCCTGGTGGGCAAACTCCCTCATCACCGGTGTCGGGATCGAGGATCTCTCCATCGACCACACTAACAGCCGGTCGAAGTCGGGCATCATGCTCTACAACGCGACCCGGTGCTGGGTTAAGGGGATTCGCGACCTCAATTCCAACCGCAACCACGTGTGGTTTCACCTCGCGAACCATTGCGTGGTGCGCGACAGCTATTTCTACGGCACCCAGAACAAGTGGTTTCTGAGCTACGGGGTCGAGACGTACATGGGCGCGGACAACCTGGTGGAGAACAATATCTTCCAGCACGTGGTCTCGCCCATCATGGTCAACGGAACCGGGGCCGGGACGGTCGCCGCCTACAACTACACGGTCGACGACTACTATGCCGACGACTACGCCCGGAGGACGAAGATCCGGGAATGGTTCCTCGCCGCCAACGACATGCACGCGGCGGGCTCCGACATGATACTGTTCGAGGGCAATGACTCAAATGGGTTTGTCGCCGACAGCACCCACGGGACGCATCACCTGATCACAGCCTTTCGCAACCGATTCATCGGATGGGAACCCGGGTTGAAGCTGCAGACGGTTCCTGTCCGCCTGGACACCGCGTCCCGCTACTTCAACGTCATCGGAAACATATTGGGGAAGCCGGGATACCACAACCACTACGAGGACCTGGCTCCGGACGGGGTGGACGGCGACACCTCAATCTACGTCCTTGGATGGGCCAACGGCAGGGGCCAATCCAGGCCGCCTCTGAAGGACGACCCCAGGGTCGCCGCAACGCTCATGCGCTGGGGAAACTACGACACGCTGACCCGGCAGGCCCATTGGGACCCGTCCGAGGTGCCGAGCGGCATTGGCTTTCTGGCCAATCCGGTACCGGTTGACCACAGGCTTCCCGCCTCCTTTTACCTCCCTGGCAAGCCCAGCTGGTGGGGAGCGATGCCGTGGCCCGCAATAGGGCCCGACGTCACGGGTGGGAGCGATCCCACCGGGCACTCTTACGCCAATCCCGCGGAGGCCTGCTACAGGAACGCCGCAAGAGACGAGTCATACCCCGTGGACGAGTCGGGCAACCGGATCTTGGTCTTTAACGCGAGCAAGCAATACCCGTCCTCCCGATCCGCGCCGTAGGCCTCGAGTCTTTGGGAACGGACCGGCTCGTGGATGTTGAATATCGATTCAATAGCGGGCTCCTGGGGAACCTATCGCGCCCCCCTTTTTCCAGGGGGAACCCGACCCATGAGGCTGCGCCTGCGCCCATTGATCCTAGTGCTGGCGCTGGTCCCAGCAGGCCACACCGTTCGCCCCGAGCCGTCGCAGGCGGGTCCGAATCCCTCGGAATTCAATCCGATGCCGGAGTCCGAGGATACTCGAGAAGAGATGAGACGCCTCATACTGGAGGACGCCTCCGTTGTTGAGAGGCAAAGCGCCCCGAATGAGTTTCCTTTGGGACGGCCAGCCAAGGTCCCGAGCGGGGTCACGCCATCGGCGTCGCCTTGTGACCCACCGCCAGAGCAGGCCTACGGTATCAGCGGTTTACCGGACGCCCGTAGACCTCGATCCAATCGACACGCGAACAGGCCGCGCTCGCGCCCCCGGCCATAAGGTCCGTGAAGCCGATCTCGTCTACTTTGCTCAGGTCTGGCGCGGGCTCCCAGTCGCCCTCGGTGATCGTCTTGATATCGAGCCTCCTCCAACGGATGTCGGAGAAGTTGAACTCGCGCACGCGCCAGTCGTCCGAAGCGTCATCATACTGGTCGCTGACCAGCCATTTGCCGTCGGCCAGCTTCAGAACGATCCTGAGAAGCCGGAAGCCTGACTGCTTGGAGCGCCAGCACAGCTTGGCATGGCCGGTGAGGTCCGCGAACGAGTTCTTGTGACGCAGGGTGACGGCGCTGGGCCCTGCACAAGTGCCCGTCCAGATGTAGTAGGGGTCGTCGGCGGGCTGTTCGTGGTGACTCTTCTTGACGCCGTCCTTGCCGGGGCCGTACAGCGCGAGGATCAGATCGGGGTTCGCTATGTGAGCCTGCGTGACCGGCGTTTGCGGCGGCGTTTCCCTGAAGTCCTCGCGGAAGAACACACCCGGGCGCCCGACGTCCGCGGCTGCCGCCGCAGTTGCAAGCAAGAGGAAGAAGATTCCAGGTCTGAATACCCTATTCTTCATTGGAACACGAATCGACGCAGCTGAACGCAATGAGTCAAGCGTTCACTCCATACGCATTCAGCCGCCTGAGCCGCACGGAGAGGAGCCGGACCCCCGGACTTGGAAACCGCCCCCCGAAAACCAACGCGACGAGCAGCGCCCGAACGCCGGGGTGTAGCCCCCCAAGTGGTGCAAGTGCCGAAATCGAACCGGAGGGGGATGCCAACAACGCCAATGGACGGGCGCGATCGCCAGCCCCGAATTGATCCTCGCGCTGAACGCGCGTACGCGGAGCCTCATGCGGGACGGCGATCATTTCACCGTTGCGGTAATCGGCTGCTCGTTCGCAGGAATCGAAGCCGCCATCAGGAAATGTTCAAAAAAGGCGCAGATCTGATCGTCGGATTCAGCGGAGGAGGGATGGAACGGCCGGCTCGTCATCGCGACCCGATTCTTGAACCCAAGGAAGCTGTTCACCTCGACGGCATAGTCCAGGACGGACCACCGTCCCTGGTAATCCACAGATCCCCCTGAGACGAGGAACGGGCGCGGCGCCATCAGGCCGTGGAGTTCGACGAGGTCATGACCCTCGTCAACCAGCCGTCTGTAGGCGCCGGTTCGCGGTGTCTTGGGCGTGACATAACCGTACTCGCCTGGCGCGAGATGGCGAGGATGCTCCGGATCGCGGCCAAGATACCAATCTTCCCAATAATTCGTGGGTCCCCTGGTTTCGTCGAAGACGATCCCGGGATCTGACCACGCCGCGCATGCGAACTTGTCATTGAGGCAGGAGGCGAACATGGCCCATTTCCCGCCGTACGAATGACCGACGATTCCAATTCGTTTCGGATCGACGTCCGGAAGGTTCGCGAGCGCGTTGAGGCAGTTCGCCGCGATATAGGCCAGATAGGACAGCGGCTGGCAACGGGAGCCATTCCATGGCGGATTGCGGGCATCGCCCCCAGGGGCACCAATCGACAAGGTTACAAACCCCCGATTCGCCAATTGATATCCAAAATCGAGGAACGGCTCCTTCGCTTGGTTAAGGCCGGCGCCTGTCTCGGCGTCGTAGTAGGGAACAAGCACCGCCGGCATTGCGCCCGACTTGTCAGGAACAAGCAGATAGCCGTCTTGCATGAGCCCGGGTGCTGACTCGACGCGCACTCGATATTGCAGCAGACGTCCGCGCCGTTCGACGTCGTGCCGCTCGAAGACCGGCTTTTCCAATAGGGGCGGCCATGGTCCCATGACGCTCATCCAATAATCGCGAATCTCACGCCGGCGAAGCGACCAGTCCTCCGCTGTCTTGACCTGCCGCCCGTCATAGAAGCGCAAGAGGCTCGGATAAGGTCCCGACGGACGGGAGAACTCGGCCGGCGGATCAAAATAGGGGGCAATCTTGACCGAGGCCATTCCCGGATCCGGCGTCTGGCCCCCTGCCGAGAGGCAAAGCGGCAGGACTCCGATGAGGGCGGCCGGGCGGAACCAGCAGAGCGATTTCATGCCGTGAAGGGACTTGTTGATGGTGAACGTCCGGCCTTGGCGCGTGTGAGACGCGAATCGGCCGGACCCTAGTGTGCTCCAATAGGCGGGCCAGATCGAATCGAATGGTGACCACCGTCGTCCCCCCCGGCAACGTGTATCGAAGAGGACCCTTTATTAGGCACCCTCTCTTTCTCCCTTGACTATCTAGGTCATGCGAGGCGTAACCTAGAATATCTAGGGCATTTTCACTATGGCTAAACCCGAATTGCTTTCTGGAACCCTTGATTTATTGGTTCTGCAGGTGCTCAACGGAGGACCGTTGCACGGCTTCGCGATCGCCGAGCGAATCTACGCCCTCTCGCAGGACGTTCTGATCGTCGAGGAGGGCTCCCTGTATCCCTCGCTCTACCGGATGGAGGAGAAGGGATGGATAGAGCCCGAATGGGGCCAGTCCGACAAGGGCCGCCGCGCTAAGTTCTACAGGCTGACGAAAGAGGGCCGGAAGCAGTTGACGGCCGAGCGCCGGACCTGGGACCGCATCGCACTCGCCATAGGGGACGTGCTCAAGAACGCCTGACTCCAAATGAAGCTAGCCAGGAAAATCCAGTGCTGGCTAGGCAGTCTGTTTTCCAAGAGTAAGTTCAACGCTGATATGGATGCGGAGATACAGCTTCATCTCCAGCTCCGTATTGAGAAGTACATGGCAGGCGGAATGACGCAGGAAGAGGCTCGTTACGCGGCCTTACGAGGGTTTGGGAGTATCGATCAGATCAAGGAACGCGTTCGCGACGAACACTTCTCGCGTTGGATTGAGGATGGTTGGCGCGATGTGCGCCACTCGGTTCGCAGCCTTGCGCGTGAAAGGGCTTTCACAATGACGGTCCTGATCATCTTCGCTCTTTGTTTCGGCGCAAATGTGGTGATTTTTTCAATGGTCAATGGCGTTCTGCTTCGGCCCCTTCCATTTCGCGATCCGGGACGCCTCGTTTCGGTCTACGATAGCTACCCCAAGGCGGGTCTAGTGGATGGGGGCGTATCTCCGTTCCACTACCTCGAACGCAAGGCGCAGGTCACCGCATTCGAGGCGACCGCTGCTTGGTATCATTGGACCGTGACCCTTGGCGGTGCGGATCGGCCTGAGTCCATAGATTTGATGGAGGTAACTCCTTCCTTCTTTCGCCTGCTTGGCGTTGACGCGGCCCTGGGTCGTACGTTTTCCGAGGATGACGGTTCTGAAGGCAAGACCAATGTTACTATCCTGAGTGACGATCTCTGGCGAAGCCGTTTCAATTCTGATCCGGCGATATTGGGACGAACAGTCATCATTGATGCAGTAAGAGTAGTTGTTGTTGGCGTGATGCGTCCTGGGTTCCACTTCCTTTCACATCCGGCAAAGGCCTGGATGCCACTTAGGTTCACCAGCGACGCCCTGAAGCCGGAACTGCGGTACACCACGGGTATGGGAATGGTCGGCCGGCTGCGGCCAAGCATAACGATGGGCGAGATGCAGGCCCAGGTGGACGCGATAAACTCGCACACGGTGGAGGGAGACGTTCTGGCCAAGCAAGTGCATGAGATGGGATACCACACTATCATACACGGTCTTCACGCAGACTATGTTTCCGGGTTTAAGCCCACACTGCTGCTCTTACAGGCGGGTGTGTTGTGCCTTCTGCTTATCGGAGCCGTTAACCTGTCCAACCTCGTCCTGCTTCGCGCCAGTGGAAGGGCGAAGGAGTTCAGCGTCCGACGGGCGCTCGGCGCGAATTGGTTTCGGCTCGCACGAACACTCACGGTTGAGACCCTCCTGCTTTCATTCGTAGGTGGATTGCTCGGCCTTGGACTTGGAGCCGCTTCTCTGCGAGGCGTGACTCTTCTTGTGGCGGAGAAATTGCCGATTGATGCGCTGCCTACATTTGATCCGACAACGTGCTTTGCTGAGCTCGGCGCATCGTTCTTGGTCGGATTGCTGCTCTCTGTTCCCGCCATCTTGCAGACGCTACGTGGCAACTTAACCACTACGTTGGCTCTGGAATCCCGTAGTGGAACGACAACCCGTGCAGTTAACCGTCTCCGCCACACCTTAATCGTTGTCCAGATCGCACTCGCATTTGTTCTTCTCACCGCTACCTGCCTGCTGGGCCTGAGCTTCGCCCGTGTGCTTGGGGTGAACCCTGGATTTCACTCGGAGAATGTGCTCACGGGCACCGTGGCGTTGCCGTGGACAAACTATCAGGAGCCAAAGCAGCGCCTTTCCTTCGTCGAAAGGCTAATTACGAGTCTGCGAATTGAGCCTGGCGTTCTTTCGGTCGGCATCTGCACTCGCGTCCCGTTTGGTGGTTCGGACACGAATGACTACACTCCATTCATGATTGAAGGTCGTGTGCTTTCGCCGGATGACCAGGCCGCCGTGCATTACTTCAGAGTAGTGGAGGGCGACTATTTTGCGACGCTTGGCGTGCCGCTGCTGAAGGGCCGGTTCCTCACCAACAACGACTCTCTCCAGGCAAATAAGATGTGTTTAATTGATGACACAATGGCCCGCCGCTACTGGCCCGAAGGAGACGCGCTCGGACATAGGATCACTTGCGTTCTCAACAACCCCAAGAGGGAGGACTATTTTACCATCGTCGGTATCGTGGGATCGGTTAAGCAAAATGGGCTCGATGATCAAAATGTATACGGCGTCGTTTATTGTCCGAATGCATTGTTTTCTACTTTAGGGTTCACTGTGGCCGTCCGCACCACCCAAGCACCCGAAGCTGCTGCCTCAGCTTTGCGCACGGCAGTACTACGCATCGACCCCGAGCTACCAGTCACTGATCTCAAGACCATGGCGATGCGGGTTAGCGACAGTCTCGCCGGACGGCGGATTCCACTTCTTCTCGCGGGCATCTTTGCGGGCGTCGCATTGGTACTGGCGGCAACCGGTATCTACGGTGTTCTTGCCTATCAGGTGTCGCAACGTCGGCGCGAGATCGGCGTGCGGATGGCTCTGGGCGCCCGACCTGAACAGATCTTGCATCAGTTCCTTGGCCTAGGTTTTGGCCTTTTGGCTGGCGGTCTACCACTTGGCATGGTCGGCGCGTGGTTGGCCAGCAGACTCATGGCTGATCTGCTCTTCGGTGTCAGTCCAATGAACCCTCTGGTCATTGCGGGGACTGCGCTCTTGCTCGGAGGAGTGGCAATGCTGGCATGTTGGTTGCCCTCTCGCCGCGCATCCCAAGTAGCTCCCGCCGAAGCACTGCGTTGATTTCGGAGCGGCTAGACTATGGAATGGTCTAAGCAGACCGGGGTTCTGCTATTTCTCCGTTGAAACCTAGGCCGTGCAGCGAAACCTACCTTGGTCCTGCGAAGTTGCCTGAATAACCAATCACAAGTGGGTCCTACCGTTCCCAAACCCACCCAATGGAGACACCGGCAGTGCCCCTATGCTATTCTGGTATTCTCGTTCCGGGAGCTT
>CAZSEH010000037.1:0-32762 GCA_964605835.1 uncultured Opitutaceae bacterium | reverse complement strand
CCGTCATGATCTTGATCTCGGGCTTGTTCAGCTCGTTCAGGGCGGCGTAGATCGTTGTGGACTTGCCGTGGCAGGTCGGACCGGTGAACAGGAACATCCCGTCGGGCCGGGAGATCAGGCGCCGCATCTGCTTCAGGTCGTTTTCCTCCATCTGGAGGTCGCCGAGCGTGCGGACCCGGCCGTCCATTCGCCTGAGGCGCAGGCTCATGTTCTGGGGCCGCTCGAAATCCCGGAACGGGGTCGCCTCCACGCGGAAGTCCACGGGCGAGCCGTCGTAGAGGATGCTGAAGCGCGAGCTGACAGCCTGGAAGAACGGGCCCGATATCTTGCTCAGGTCGCGCAGGATCCCGACGACGCTGCCCCAGCGCTGCTCGCCAAAGCTGTAAAGGGTCTGGAGGACGCCGTCCTTGCTGATGCGGAAAAGCCCGGAGCTGCGCTCAAACATCACGTGCAGGTCCTGGGCATTGGCCATTATCGCCTGGCCGAGCGCCCAATGCACAAGCTGCTCGTCGGTGGTGCCCAGGCGGTCGGGATCGATCCGCCTCACGGCCTCGGCGGTGAGCTTGCACTCGACGGCATGGACAAACGATGTCGAGCTCTCGACCACGGGGGCATTGACGCGCACTTCGGCGTCCCGCGACTGCTGGCGCGCCTGCTTCAGCTGGTCGAGCTCGGTCAGCGCGAAATGAATCGGCAGCCTGTCCTCGTCCTCGACCTCCGCCCGGAACATCGCTGTGAACTCGTCGCAGGCGGGGTGGGGCGGCACCTCGTGGAAGGCGACGAAGAAGGCGTTGGGCGTCCGTTTGAAGCAGAAGCCGTGGTAGTCGCGGGTCGTGCGCCACGAGAGGCCCTGAAGCTCCTTGGGAATGTCGAGGAAGCGCACGTCGACGACGGCGCTTCGCTGCCTGAGAAACATGACGGTCTCCCTGAGGCCGAGGGGCAGCTCTGAGGAGGGCGTGCCCCGCTCGAGCGCTGCGCGCGCGACCGCCTTTGCGGACGGCTCCAGGATGAAATGGTCCAGGACGAACTGCAACGCGCCCCGGTCGTCGGCAAAGTGCGGGGCCGTCTCCTTCAGCTTCCTTTGGGCCGGAGCCTCGTAGTTATGGCGCAGGTTCCTGGCGTGGCTTTCCCTCAGTTCCGCGGATATCTTTCTGTAGACGTCCTCCTGGACCAGCGCCCGTCCGGACATCCACGGCGGGAGGAGCGCCGGCTGCTTTTGCGGGGGAAGGTAGTGGCCAAGGATCAGCAGGGGCCCCACGGATCCGACAGGCAGCCAGGGATCGCTGTCGAGGTCCGGCCACGCCGAAAGCAGGTCGCTCCAATTCTGATACGCGCGGAGCAGGTCGAGCGGCACCCTTCGCATCCCGAGGGGAAGCGGGCTTATGCCGTAGGTGTCGAACAACCGCTCGAAATCCAACCGGCCGGCGTCGGGCGGAGGATCGGCGGGAATGGCCGGAGCGGCTTTTGTCGCCGGCCGGTCCGCCTCAAGCGTGAGGGTCTGCGCCATGGCGGTTCGCCCTACGGCGCCCAGAAGTTGCGGAGGGAAAAGGTTGACCGGCGCGCGGATTCGCCTTCCGCCGTGAAGTCGAACACGAGGTTCTTTGCGCCCACCTCGCGCAGGATGACGCTGGCCCCCGCGACGAGGGCGGTCATCGCGCCTCCGTCGCCCTCGGGGAAGCTGAGCTCGTCGCCCACGCGGAAGACCTGGTCGCCAATGATCACCTGGCTCAGGCCGGCGTTGGCCGCGTAGATGATGCCCGACACGCCCTTGCGGCCGACGGCATCGGCGACACCCTGTTCCGTGACCTGGGCGCCCCTTTTTTGAAGCGTCATCTCCATCGTCGCCTCAACCTTGAAGGGATTGAAAAACGTGTCGGGAAGCTCCGCGGCCTTCTTATAGTCGGGTCCTATCTGGCTGATCAGCCTGGCGAGCGCGGCAGTGCCGATCGCCGGCGAGCCCGCGATGGGTCCGGAGGGAGGCGCCGCACCGGATGCGGCATCGGCGAGTATGAGGAACAGGATGATCCTGATGACAGCCTGCACGATTGGGTGCGGGGCCGGACCGGGATGCGTCCCGTGTCCGGATGGACCGATGCCGGGGCAGCCGGCGAGGAATGACTTGATTGCGTTCATTCGGGATCAAACTTGCGGGGAAACACGAACTGCACGGCCAAAGCCAGGGAGCTGGTGTTGGTCGTGTAGGAAATCTGCTCGACCCGCGCCAGGGGGAACGCGCTTTCCACGGCGCCGAGCCAGTTCAGTGTGCGGGGAAAATCGCCCGCCACGGTTATGTTCACGTTCTGGACCGAAGTGTGCCGGCCGTTGAAGAAATAATTCTTGTTGAGGGTGAAGTTCTTGCCGGACGGGGATAGCAGATTGTTGACGGCGAGGGTGTCCAGCCGTCCGAACACCTGCTCGATGTTTTCCTCCGCCTGGAGCTCGGCTGTCCACGTCTCCATGAATCGGTCGGACTGCACGCCGTTCTGCTTGGCGGTCGTGGCCGCCCGCTGCACGGTCTCCAATTGCTGGCGTGCGACGGTTGCCTCGTCCTGGGAGACCGCGAGGTCCTTGGCGGCCCTGCCGGCCCGGCTGAAGCTCTGCAGCATCTGGAACAGGAAGAGGGCGCTCACCATCAGAACGAGAATGGCGGCGATCGTGTAGTTTTTCATGACTCGGCCGGCTTTGGCATGTTTAGGAGGTGCTCATATCGGAATCCGTTCGGAACGAGCGATTCCTTGAGGTCGACGGTGCTGTACCCCATCCGGCCGAAAAGGGCGGAAACCCGCTGAAAGATGCGGTTGGCCGCTGACGGTTCTCCCAGAACGACGACAACGAGGCGCATCTGGGGCTGCCCTTCCTGGCGGGTGAGCGACAGGCTGTCCACTCGGGCCACGGGCCTGCCCTCCCTCATCGCCTGTTCGGTCGCTCCCTCGATTTCCCTGGTCAGGTCAACCAGCAGGGATTGCGTCGGGGGGCTGATGAGAAGCCAGTCGCAGATCGCGGCGGTGTTTTCAGCCCTCGTTTGCGCGGCGTGAATCACGTCCTCGCCATGCTTTTTCATCTGGTTCACCATCTCAGTCTGCTTCCGGTAGCCACTGGCCATCCGGGAGGCCTGGGCCTGGCGAAAGGCGTTGATTCCAACGACAGCGACGGACACCGCGACCGAAGTCCAGAGGATGAGGGGCACGACGCGCATGCTCGTCGGGGCGAACGGCCTGACGACGCGCTCGCTGGGATACAGGTCGTAGGCGAGGCGGGGCCTGTCGCTGCAGCAGGCCAGGAGGGCGGGTTGCGCCTGGTCCTTCAGCGGCTCGACGACGGTCGTGTCGTTCCCGCGTTCCCGGATCATCGACTCGATGTCGATTCCGCTCGAGTTGACGAGGATCACCCGGCCTCCGGGCTTTAGCTTCCCGACCCGTTCCGCGATGGCCTGGTTGAGCGCCGCTTCCTTGAGGCCGACGTCGAAGAGCGGCCGGCCCAGGGATCCTTCGCCGACTGGAAGGTGGAAGAGGGATCCCCGGTCAACGAAGAGCAGTTCGGCCTCCCGCCCGGCCTCCGACCAGTGGTTGCCGAGCAGGTAAATGAGCAGGCTGGACATGCCGCAGTGCAGCCTTGCGATCCCGAGCTCGGCCTTGGCGGCCAGCGAGACCGCCGTGTTGATTTCGCTTTCCCTGTGGGCGAAGACGACGGCGAAATTGTGGGTCGGGTGGAAGGCCAGGGAATGCCTGCAGCCCTGGGTCGGAGGCTCCCCGAGAATCCGATCGGGATTGTCCCGCATGAGAAGAATCGCCTCTTCTTCGCTGTCCGGCCGGGTCGCACGCGACGACAGGACCGCGGTGTAGCCGGTGGCCAGGTTCAGCAGGCATTCCCGCGCCTTGCAGCGGTCGGCCATCGTGCGGAGAAAGGTGGCGTCCACATCCTCCCCGCCCGTCGGGTTGAAGACCGCGGCGCCGAAGCGGGGCGCGGAACCGGAGAATGAGACCGGAACGGCCTCGACCCCATCCTTGTAGATCGTCACGGCCAGAAGCGGACGCTTCGCGAAGCGCCTTGCCAGCGGGACCGAGGTGTCGATGGGGTCGGGAGCGAACGCGCGCCCCAAAAGGAGGTCGATCGATTGCTGAATCATAGTGCGTTGGGGGGTGGACGGAATTCCGCGGGAAGGGCACCCTCATTGACCGCGCGGTTGAGGCTGTCCTCAAAGGTCTGCATGCCCTCGGCGCGAAAGCCCTGGATGTCGCGCCGCAGCCGCTCGAGGTGGCCTTCGCGAATGTTCGCGGCAATTCCTAGGTGCCTGCCCTCGTAGCTGAGGTTGAACATCGTCTCGTGAACGGCGACGAGTGCTCCCGTCTCGGGGTTGCGGACCAGTTTCTGGGCGAGAACCATCCGGCAGGCCGTTGACAGGTTGGCCAGCGCCCAGTCGGCCCGCTCCTTGGGGAGTTCGGCGACGTACGAGGCCAGGGTGGCGGGCACATTCTCCCCGTGGATCGTCGCGACGACAAGCAGTCCGATCAGGGCGAAGCGAAGGCATTTTTCGGCGGATTCGGCGCCGCGGATCTCGCCGATGCTGACGGCGGTCGCATTCTGGCGTCTCACTTCAAGAAGCGCCGTCTCGTAGCCCTCGCAAGACGTGTCCAGTTCACGCATGGTGAACATGCTGGGACCGAGGCGGGTCGGGTAGACGAATTCGATCGGATCCTCGATCGCCACGACGCGGTGCGCCTGCTGCGCCGCGAGGTGAAGCCAGAGGGAGGAGACGGTGGTGCTCTTGCCCGAGCCCATCTGGCCGGACACCAGGACGAGCCCCCCTCGGATCTTGCAGAAGGTCGACACGACGGCCGGTGGAACCCGCAGCTCCTCCGGCGGAGGAATCTTTATCGCCGGCAGGCGAAGCGTGATTTCGCGCCCCCCCAGCGACCGGTAGTAGGACACGCGGAATCTCCGCCCTGCCAGTTCGAAGGCCGGTTCGTAGGCCCGCAGGCCCAGCTCTGGCATCGTGCCCGAAAACATCAGTCTCACAAGATTGTCGAATTCGGCCGTGGTTATCTTCTCATCGACGAATTCCAGCCGCCGGCCGATCATCATCGCGACCTCGCCGGTCTCGCGCATGAAGAAGTCGCTCAAGCCTTTGCGGCCGCAATTGGCTTCGAAGAATCGGGACCACTCCATGCCATGGAGTATAACACGGGAAACCGCGCGACCATTCCCGGCCGGGCTAGTCCAGGGGAAATGAGGTTGCCGAGCTGCTCGACCGGGTCGGCACCCCGTTGTTTACTTCCGTGCGGGGCGACCCGTTGCCGCCGTTCATGCTGATGACAACCGGCGTTTCGGGAGCCAGGGGTGCGGAGTTCGGGGTGACGAAGCTAGGGGCCATGAGAGGCGTCTGTTCCGCGCTCAGCGTATACGTCAGGATGGGCGATGACGTGATTCGGGCATCGGAGGAGACCGCCGCGACCCTCAGCGTGACATTGGGCCCGAAAAAGGACTGGCCTGGGGCAAACGGTCCGCTGTAGGAGGCCGCCGTGGGAGAGGCCGTCGGGTCCGAGCCGTCGAGCGTGTAGAAGATGACGTAGCCGTCGATATTGTCCGAGAGCACGATGCCCGTCGCGTCGGGCGAGACGAGGTCGGCGATGTTGAAGCCGTACAAGTCCGTCGTCCGGTTGTCGGCGCGGCCAAAGGAGGCGCTGAGCTGCATGCTGTAGCTGGCCGTGACACCGGCGCTCGCCGCGTACTGGGGATCCGGATTGAACGCCGCAAGGGTGAGCCTAGCCGGAAAGTTGCCGGGGGTCCACCCGGGGTTGTTGTCCCACACCGGACTCGATCCGTTCGGGGTGGACCCGTCGGTCGTGTACCGGTACAGCGTGCCGGGCGGATTCGAGCTCGGCAGGGTCGCAATGTTGTTCAGGGGAAACACCAGGTTTGTGAGGTCTCCGGTCACATTGAATACCGGGGGCGCGAGCTGGATTGCATTGGGCGGCGCCGGTGCCGCCGGCCCGGTTGTTTCGATCGCAAATCCTATGCCCGCGCCGCGTGACGGCGCATTCCCGGCCGCGGCGACATTGTAGTTGATCGCATCGATCCGCACGGAGCCGGCGAGGCTTCGCCGGGCGCCGGCAGGCTGGGTGACGGCGTTCATTTCGAACGCGGCGTTCAGGTTCCGGCCGACCGCGGCGGCGGCGCCGGTGATGATCTGGCCCTGGTTTATGGCGCCGGCCATGGGATTGGCGACAAGCGTCGGATCGATGCCCTGCAGGGTCACCTGCGACTGGAACGTGGCGTAGGCATTCTGCTGGTTCATGGAGGCTGCCGCGAGCTGGTGGTCGTGCATCGCCCTGCCCATGTAGAGGACGCCCGAGGTGGCCGCGCTGAAAAGGACGATCGCGCCTACGAGTTCGACGGTCGAGAAGGCTTTGACATTTGAGTTCATCGGGTGGCATTGGTGGAGACGAGCAATACGCGGGGAGCCAGCGGCGCCAGGGCGCTCTTGACCGCCGGAGTGTCGGCCATTGTGATGCCGAGCGTTCCGAGCGGGCTGGCCGGCCCGTAGAAGGAGAAATGACCGAACCAGGTGACATTGCCGGAGGCCGTTGTGGTTGGATCAAGGAAGAGGGCCCCCTCGATCTGGGGGGCGCCGCTGAATTGAACGCTGGAGTTTTCAAGGTAGAAGATGGCGGGCCGGCTGTTGCTGCCCGTGAAGGTCACCGGCGTGCGGACGCCGGAAGTATTCCGCACCAGCAGAATGAAGGGGGATCCCGGGGCGGGGCTGCCGGTGATCGTGACGCTGCCGGTGCCGTTGGGATCGACCAGGGCGACTATCGACCCCGTCACGGCGCTGCAATCCACCGTGACCGAGGCGCCCGTGGGCGAGACCGTGATCCCGGGAAACGGCTGGAGATTGGAGGGATCAAACGATGTCGAAAAATTGTAGATTGCGTTGGGGGCGATCAGGGCCGCGCCGAGCAGCGCATTCTGGTAGGTCGGGGACCAGAGGTACTCATAGGCGTTCCAGGAGAAGCTGACCGCATTCCGGTATTGATACGGCAGCCTCTCCCCGCCCGATGAGGCGAAAAGGTCCGGATAGGCCGTCGAGTCGTTTGCGGGATTGTTCGACGTGGTGACCAGGCAAGACACGCCGTCTCCGAAAAAGCCCGGCGGCACGGCCGGGGCGGCGGAGGGTATGGATCCGGTGATGGGCAGGCCGTAGGCGATGACGTCAACGTTCGTCAACGGAACGGAGAACAGGTCGGCATTCACGACGTAGGTGCGGGCGTCCTCCGGTGATGCGCTGTTTGTCCTGTCGAATGTCACGGTCAGGCGCCCGAGGTCGGCGGACGGCCCGAGCATGCACAGGGAGGTGAAAAGGCCGCCCATGCCGGCGACGGGCCGGGTGCACGCCGATGCCGAGAAGTAGCTTGGCTGGGAGCTGCCGGGCGGCGTCCCAAAGGGGTAGAAGGCATTGGCCGGCACGGATGGGACCGGCAAGGCGGTGTCGATCGACACGGTCACGTTGGACCCGAAGGACATGCTCGAAAGCCGGTTCTGGATCTCCTGCTGCAGCGTGCCGCCGCTGTTCGCAATCGCCGTTTCCCCGATGGCGAGGATGCTCTCCTTCACGGCCTGGGATAGCCCGTTCTTTTCGACTACCTGGGAACTGAAGGCATCGTAGGCGTCGCTCGTGGCGCTGACGGCATAGTTGAGCTTGAAGTTCGCCATCAGGATCATCACCGAGACGATGGCGAAAAGGAGCACGGCGAAGCTCGCCATGCCGCGGTTGGATCCGGGGCGGAACGCGCGCTTCCCGCGGCCACGGGCCAAATGTGATTCGGTCTTCATCGGAGCTGCGGCAGGAAGTAGACGAAACGGGACACGGGGGAGAGCGAAGAGCCGGAATCCTGGCCCGCGAGTGCAAACGGATCCGCGAAGACGACACGAGCCGGACCTTCCTGATCGCGGTCCCAGGCGGCGTCCGCGCGATACCAATAGTGTGTCGCCCCCGGGGGCATGGACCAGACGTCCTCGGCGAGCGCGTAGTAGAAGCGGTAGCTGTAGGTTGGGGTCGTCCCCGTGACCGAATTCGCGGTGAGGACCGGGGAGCCAGACCTCCAATCGACGGTTTGATGGGTGACTTCGTACAAAGCCAGGCTTCGGCCGTCGATGACGGCCGTGCGGCGGCGCTGGTGCGTGACGGAAGTGATCTGCGAAAGCCCCTGGACCGTCAGGATCGTGAAATCGGCGGGGTCGGGATTCGAAGTCAGGTAGGACGAGAACTGGGAGCTGTTGATCTGCCGCTGGTCCCAGGAGGAGAATAGCTTGGACCCAGCTTCCCCCGCCGCGGCCGCCAGGGCGGTGTCGGCGAAGTTTTCGGCCAGGGCGCTCGACGGCCCCGTGGGATCGAAGGCGGGATGGCTGCGCGTTCCGCCCAGGACGATTATGTTGTCCGCGGCGTCGACGGCTCCTGAAAGCGCCGTGTGAAGATCGATTGCCTGGTGAAAATCGTCGAAGCTCGGCGCCCGGGTGTACGCCGCCCCGTTGTAGGTGACGGCTGGATTCGCCTGCTGGCTGAACAGGCCCCCCATGCCGTAGGTGAGGGCGCCCATGACCAGCGCGGATACGACGAGGGTTCCTATCGCCTCGACGATCGAAAAGCCGGCGGCAGAAACGCGGAATGAAACCGGTTTCATGGCGGGACCCGGTCTCAGTAGGGCACCGTGCCGTTGGGTCCGGTGATGACGACCTTTGTGCCGAGCGTGGCGCCCAGCGCGAGGGAATAGCCGGCTGGCGAATAGTCCGCCAGGGTGGCCGCCGCGTACGGCACGTAGGCGGAGACGAGCTCGTACTTTGACTCCGAACTGCTGGCGTTTGACCAGTTGCCAATCGCATTGGCCACGCGCAACTGGTAGGTCTGCTGCGCCTGGTTCAGGGCCTGGGCGA
Organism: uncultured Opitutaceae bacterium; assembly: GCA_964605835.1. Lineage (GTDB taxonomy): Bacteria > Verrucomicrobiota > Verrucomicrobiia > Opitutales > Opitutaceae > Palsa-1447. The sequence continues at coordinate 23,834 of CAZSEH010000037.1, read as the reverse complement.
TGCTGATCGCCTGCTGGTCCCGTCCGGCCTGGCTGAGGCCGCTGATGGCGGGGGTGGCCAGACCGGCCATGATTCCCACCAGGACGATCATGCCGATCCCCTCGACAAGAGTCAGGCCGGACTGCCGGGCCCCTTTTGGGGCCCGGCAGATTCCAAACCCACCCGCTGCCAATATTCCTTTGAACATCAGGTGAAGGGATTGACGGGCGTTTGACAAACCCCCGGGATTGCCGCGACGCGGCCTTACGGCGTCCCGGCTGGCGGAACGTACGCGAACACGATGCTGCTGCCCGCTGCCCCGGTTCCCGCTTCGGTGAAGTCCGCCGGATCGGCGACCGCAGGAGACATCTTGTAGGTGATGCCGGCTGCATCCGTGATTCCGGTGTTGAGGCAGGCAATGGCTGTCGTCGCGCTCGTCAGGTCGAGCTGGTTGGCGCCGCTGCCGGTCTGGCCGCCGCCCGTCACAAACGAGTTGGCGAGCGTGCCCAGCGTCACGGCGTTCTGCTTGCCCGTGTTGGTGCTGGCCGCGGTCACCATCCCCGAGATGTAGGTTGCGCCGAGGGCGCCGAGAATGCCGATGACGACGATGATGCCGACGAGTTCAGCGGTGCTGAGGCCGCGGATTGTGCGATTCGAGCCCTTGCGGGCCGGATTCCGATTCAGGAGCTTGCGGATGAGTTGCATGGGACCTTTCATGGATTTGAGTTTTGATTTCCTGACACTGATTCCGGGTTCAAGTCTAGCACGCCTCCGCCCGCACCTTGCCCCGCAGCCGTTGTTTTTTTCCGGGTCAGAAGAAAACCGAGTAACAGGAGAGAAACCGGTCCACGGCGGAGTGGAGCGCGAGAAAGTATGCCGCGGCGGCCGCCGCCAGCATGGGGCCGAACGGGAATTGCGCCCCCCATCCGAGCCCGCCGCCCTCGCCCGGCGAGGACTGCGCGCGAAAGAGCTGCACGGCGCTTTCCCCAAACATCCGGCGACGGGCCGCGGCCGCGGCAAGAACCGCGGCGCCCACCAGGGCGCCGCCGAACAGGCTGAACACGGCGCCCTGCCAGCCGCAGAAGGCGCCGATCGCCCCCAGAAACTTCACGTCGCCGAACCCGAGCACCTCCTTGTCGAGGATCCACTCCCCGATGATGGCGATCCAAAGCCCCAGGGCCGATCCCAGGGCCACGCCCAGGACCGCGGCTGCAAGGGAGCGCGCGAAGCCGAATGCCGAGTGCGCCCCGATCCCGTGCAGCGCGGGCACGAAGGCGGACAGCGCGAGGCCCGCCAGCGCCAGCCCGATCGTGAAAAGGTCGGGTATGATCATGTGATCGAGGTCGATGGCGGAGGCCCCGATGAGGGAGAGGACGAAAAGCGCGCCGCAGGCGGCCTTATCCGGGGGGAAAAGGAGCCAGCAGGCGAGGAAGGCGATGCCCGAGGAGAACTCGAGGACCATCGCGCGGCGCGAGCGGGTGCCCCGCGGACGCGCGAAATGGCCGGCGATCGGCAGGCGGGCAGCCCAGCTGCGTCCGGTGTCCAGGGTGTAGTAGTGGGAGGACGGGTATCCCGCGGCCTGGGCCATGGATTGGATCAGCCGGCCCATGAGGCGGCCCAGCCATGCGCCGCCCAGGATCATCAGCACGGCGCCCGCGCACCCGTGCTGGGAAAGAATGGAAGCGGATGCGCTCATCGTCTCCACCAATTCTAACAGGGATTGGCTCCGTTCAGGTGGCTCGGTCCACGGCCTCCGGGAAGGGGCCCGCGGCGCGGTTCGCGGTCCGGCGGGGCGCATTCCATTTTCACCTGGGCCATGAACCGGCGGGAGGTGACCGCCGAGGCGCCCTCAGGGAACGCCTGGGCCAGGGAGTGCGCGCACTCCAGGGGGGACTGGATGAGAAACCGGGTGCCATCCTCGGCAGTGAACCAGTGCATGATTGATTGAGGATAGCAGCGTCCCGGCCGCGAGGGCCGGCCGATCCGAAGTCCGCGCGCGATTTTCACTGTTATACTCGGGCCATGTTCAAGCCTTCCCAACTTGTCGCCGCGGGCATGCTCCTCGTCTGGTCGCCGCTGCGAGGCGCCGATACGAATCAAGCCGGCCCGGCGGGTTCGGCTTCTGAAATGATGCCCGTGCCGGCCGCGGGGGAGTCCGACGACCTCGCCCGCCTCCACGCCCTGCCCGCGAATCACATTCCGCTGAAGGGCGCGACCCTGGCGAGCGCGATCCGGCTGCTCGCGCAGACCGCCCGCATGTCCTATATCGCGCCGGCGGATGCCGAATTTTCCGAGCGCGTCACGAGCGACGTCATGATGAATCCCTTCGATCTGCTCCAGGTGCTGGGAGACAACTACGGATTCGGCATGGAGTATCGCCGCGGCGTGTGGCGGTTCTACCGGATCAACCTGAACGAGATGGTGAGCAAGGCCTACAGCGTCCGGTTCAACAATCTGCAGCAGGTGACGATCCAGTCCTCGAGCATCAACAGCCAGCTTGCGGCCGCCGGCGGGTCGTCGGGCGGAATGGGCGGGACAGGCGGGATGGGCGGGGGCCTGTCCAGCGGCGCCTCCTCGTCGGCGCTGGGCGCCCGGGGAACCTTCAACTCGAAGCCGGACAAGATCATCGAGGACGTGAAGAAGATCCTCAGCCTTCCGACCGTGGGCCTGGCGACGCCGTCCCTTGACGGCAGCCCGGGCGTTCCCGGAGCCGGCGCCGACCGAAAGGCCCAGGATGCGCCCAAGGTCGAGCCGATTTGGAATCCGGAGACGAGCCAGCTCTTTGTCGTCGCGACCCGCCAGCAGCATTCGCTCATTTCCGCATACCTGAAGGCTGTCGACCGGCCGCAGAAGCTCGTGCGGATCGCCGTGAAGTTCGTCGAAACCTCGCGCAACCCGCAGCAGTCGCTCGGGGTCGACTGGGCGCAGACCTTCCTGGGATCCGGGGGCCCGGTGACGCTGGCCGGATCGAATCTCCAATCCTCCAAGTCCACATTGACGACGGTTTCGACCGTGCCCTCGCTCGCGGCTGGCAACGGCACGACGACGACGACCCTGACGGGCTCGGGCGTGACGAACGGCGCGATTTCCACGAACACCGGGAGCGGATCGGTGACAACTGGAAGCGGAGGTTCCTCCGGGCCGCTCGCGTCAACGGCCAACGCGCTGGCCACATCGGTCGGCCTGGGACACTATTTCCCGACGACCCTCCTGTCGGCGCCCGCCTTCCAATGGACCGTCCAGGCGATCGCCTCGGACAAGTACAGCTCGATCGTCCAGGACCCGGTCATCTACACCACCAACAACCGGGAGGTGTCCTTCGCGGACACGACGCAGCAGCCGGTCCAGCAGGGCACGACGACCATCGGCTCGTCCACCGCCGCGACGACGTCCTCGATCGCCTACATCGACGTCGGAACGCAATTGACGGTCCTGCCGTGCATCCTTCCCGGCGGCGGTCCGAACCGGGAACTCGTGCAGCTCAATCTCTCGATCAATGTCTCCTCCATCGTCGGCACGCAGCAGATAGGCGGCAATCCGTACCCAATCACCAGCTCGCGCACGTACTCGTACTCCGTCTCGGTTCCGGCGGGCCAGACCCTTGCGATCGCGGGCCTCGAGGACCGCGAGCGGCAGACGACCGACAGCAAGGTCCCTGTCTTCGGGGACATCCCGCTCATCGGATACGCCTTCAAGAACAAGGCCGACAGCACGGTGCGGACGACCCTGATCGCGTTCATCACCCCGGAGCTTGTCGACACCGGCGTCGCGGACACGGGGGTGGTCGCCCCACCGCTGCCCGCACCGCGCCACCGGACGTTCCAGGGTTCGCCGACGGAGACGCTGAAGGAACTTGACCAGAGCCTGGACGGGCTGCCGTACGACATCTCTGTGCTCGAAAAGGCTGCGACGGGCGCCAACAAGGACGCGGTCCTGAACCGGCTGGGGCAGATCGATGTCGAGCTTTCGCTGATGGATGTGCGGCTCGGGGAGCTGCGCCTGTCGGAGCGTCCGACCGGTTCGGAGTCGAGGCTTGTCGTCCGCGACCGGGAGCGGCTCGACGCCGCGCGGGCGGCGGTGTCGGCGCTGCGCGCCGACTAGAGGCTATCCGGGAACTGACAATGGCCTTTGGCAGTTTCCGGGTGTCCGCGCGTCGCTGCGGACTTGCTGTTTCCTGCATTCCCGCGTGAAATTGCCCTATTCCGCACAATGAGCCAGCGTAACCCCCGATTGCTCCTTTTGGTCGAGAGTCCAGACCTTGGGGGAATCCTCAAGCTCGCGCTGGGCGAGTACGAACTGGATTGGCATGCGGAGCCGGATTCGGCCGGTGATGCGTTTCGCCGCCGCTCCTTCGACCTGGCGATCGTCGACCTTGCGTTCGGCGGGCGGCCGGCGGGTCTGGCATCGATCCGGGACTGGCGGGCGGCCGGCGCCGATTTTCCGATCATAGCGATGTCCGACCTGCCCCAGCCGTCGCTGGGAGTCGAGTCGCTGGACGCGGGAGCCGACGACTACCTGCGCAAGCCGTTTCACCACGAGGAGCTCCTCCTGAGGATCCGCAAGCTTTTGGCGCGGAGCGGGCGCGGGGCGGCCGTGCGCAAGGCGGGCGGCGTCCTCCTGGGCTGGTCCCCGTTCACGTTCGGCGGGGCGACTGTCACGCCAAACCTGATCGTCCGGTTTCCGGACGGGGCCGAGGAGCGCATCAGGCCGAAGCAACACGGAATCCTGCAGATGTTCGCGGAGCGTGCCGGCGGGCTGGTGCTGAAGGACGAGCTGATGAAGCGCGTCTGGGGCTCCGACGCCAACAACGCCGGCCATTCGGTCAACGAGTACGTCTCGACCCTCCGGCGCCTGTTTATCCGCCATAACGTCGACTTCAACAGGCTCGTGGCCAGCGAACCCAAGGCAGGCTGGCGGATTGGGTCGGCCGCGGCCGGGCCCACCCCCGAACCCGAAGCATGACTTCCGATCCGGTCATCCTTGTCCTGGAGGACGAACGGGCCCAGATCCTGACGCTTCGCTCGCAGCTGGCCGGGCTCGGCAAGCTGGCCGAATTCACGGACCCCGAGCCCGCGCTCGAATACGCGCGCCTGCATCCCTGCGATGCGGCGATCGTCGATGTGAGGATGCCGCGCTCGACCATGGACGGGCTGGCCTTCCTGAGGGCGCTTCGCGAGTTCGACAAGGACCTCGCCATCATCATCCGCACGGCGAGCGAATCAGACCAGATAGCCGACAGGGCGATCGAGCTGCGGGCGATCAAGCGGGCGGTCAAGTCCAAGACGACGCTCGCCGAGCTGCGCAGCTGCACGCAGGAGGCGATCCGCGAGACGCGGGAGCGGCGCGAGACGACGCGAAACGCCCGGGACACTCAGGCCACGAAGACCAGGCTGGTCGAGGCCCTCGGAGCCTACGATTTGCGGCTTGCGGCGGCCGACGTGCACCACGGGCTCGTCCACTCCCTTCGAAACCGCCTGACGGCGCTTTCCGCCCTCGCCTCGGTGCTCCGGGTTGACGCGGCCCGCGGCGGAAGCCGCGCATTTGCAGACCATGCGCGACGCTCGGCCGAACTCGTGGGGGGCATGGTCGATTCGGTGAACGCATTCCTGGACGGGCCGTTCGGGGACGGAAGCGAGGCGTCGCGGGCCGCCGTGAATGTCTGCCTTGCCGCGCTCCGCCAGTTCTTCGATGGCGCCGAGCGCTGGGTCGCGGAAGGCAAGCGGGTCGCGCTGCGCGACCTCATGAGCGACACCCTCGTCGAGGTGGCCCCGCTCGAGCTCGTGAACGGGCTGCGGCACCTTGTGGAGTTCTTTCTCCTGCGCGTGCCCGCCTCGGCCGAGGTCTCGCTTGCCGCGACAATGGTGCATTCAGCGGCGCAAATGGCCGGGCTGCTGGAGAACGCCGACTTCGTCCTGAACCGGGAGGCGCTCCGTCCGGAGCGGCCGTACGTGGTCCTGCGCGTGTCCGGCACGATGCCGTCGGTCTCCGCCGACGAGATTCGGGACGCCTTCGGCTTCGGCGCGCAGAGCGGCCGGACCGGCAACCTGAATGTGCTCGCGCTGGTGCTCACGGCGGCCCGGGGCGCCGCACTTGTCGGACGCACGCCGGCCGGGCACACTTCGGTCGAAGCGATCGTTCCCGTGGCAATATGAGCGGGCAACGCGAAGGCATCGGTCCAAGGCCGGACGCCGGCGCGGCGCGGGCCCGGCTGGCCGCCGTCGGATTCGTCGCTTCGCTCCTGGGCCACCGGGCGCGCAACCAGCTGGCGACGATCCGCGCCGCGCTTGAGCTGCTGCAGGCCGGAATGGAGGCCAACATGCCGCCCGAGTACCGGACCATGCTCCTGCGGGAAATGGACGCCCTTGTGGGCGATTTCAACCTTGGCGTCGACATGATCCGCTGCGACTTCGGCCGGCTGGAGCGGATGCCCGCGCAGGAGGCGATTGAGGAGATTCTCGCGGAGTTTGGGCCCATTGCGATGCGGGGAGGCGTGCGCCTCGAGCGCCGCTTCGACCCCGCCGGTGGCGCAATCCTGGCCGATTTCGGGCTCCTTCGGCTTGTCCTCCTGAACCTGCTTCGCAATTCGCTCCAGGCCCTTGAGGGCGCAGGGGATCCCGTGATCGCCGTTCGCACCGAAGCGGCGGGCGGCCGGTGCACGGTGGACGTGGAGGACAACGGCCCGGGGGTTCCCGCGGACCTGCGCGGGCGGCTTTTTCTCGAACCCGCCGCGGGCCGGGTGGGGACGGGCCTCGGCCTTGTGCTCTGCCGGGATGCAATGACTGTAATGGGCGGAACAATACGCCACCTCACGCTGTCCGATGCGGTCGGCGCGCGCTTCCGCCTGGATTTTTCGGCGGGAAACGCGGTTTTGTAACGCGTTGGATCGAAGGGAACTCCCCAAAGGGAGCAGGGAGTGTTCCCGGCCCGGCCGGGGTGAAACACCCAGGCCGTTTTGAAGGGGAATTGAACAGAAAGAATTTCACATGGCGCGGAGTTGCCCTGTTCGTCTGGCGCAGGAAGACCAATGCCTTCGTCCCTTCGGCAGAATACCTCCACCGCTCGCCAGCACCCCGCCTTACGCGGGTGCGGCGGTGCCCGAGTGAACCGCTGAAGCGCCAACCAGGCCCAAACAGCAATGTCCAACATCCAGTTCAGCGACGGAATGAAACTCATGCTGCAGCGTCATCCTGCCCTCCCGGCGGAGCGGACCCGGGAGCTCGGCGCGGCCTTCCACCGGGCCCAGGTTCGGGTGTGCGCCGCGCTCGCGGCGCTGCGCTATCCGCTGGAGCGGATGGCGAGCGAACTGAAGATCGGGCATCTCGCCTTTTTCCGCGAGGGTTCGGACCGGAACCAGAAGACCGGTTCCGGGAAGAAGAGCTCCTACCGCTTTGCGGGAATCACGCCGAGCCACGTCGATGAGCTCGACGGCCATTCGGCGGCGGCGCGGGAGGGACGGGTTTCCGCGGAGGAGGGAGCCGTGTGGCAGGCGCATTTCCTGATGCGCTTCACCTTCGAGGTCATCGAGCAGGTGGCCGTGCGAGCCCAACCGGTGCCGTGCGCCGGCGAGGCCGCCGGCGCAAACGGCGGCGGGTCGGACGGGTCCGCCCGCCCGGGCCCGGCGCAGCTGCGCCGGGAACTTGAGGCCGCGCTCTCGGCGGCGCGCGGGATCCGCGACGAGATCCTCGCCGGAAACCTGCTTCTGGTCGCAAAGATCGTGCTGGGCCGCGGCCGGTTTCACCCCGGCGCCGTCATGGACGACCTGTTCACGGCGGGCACGGACGGACTGATGATCGCCATCAGCCGCTACGACTCGACGGTGGGCCAGTTCAGCACCTATGCGACGCCCTGGATCAAGATGGCTATCGACCGGCATGTCGCCAAGACCTCGCATGTGATCCGGCTCCCGATCGGGCTCCAGGAAAAGGTGCGGCGCGAGAGGCGGAAATGCGCCGCAGGGGAGGGGGGGGCCGGCCCGAAAACGCTCGTGCCGGAAGTCCAGTCGCTTGAGGAGCCGGTGCCAGGCTTTGCCGACGGCGAGCTGCGCTTCGAGGACATCGTCGCCGACACGGCGGTTTCGCAGCCCCGTGAGGCGGCGGAAAACGCGGACATCGCCGGAATCCTCCACGAGCGGCTGCGCAGGCTCGACAGCCTGAAGCAATTCATCGTTTCCATGCGCAGCGACATCGGCGACTCCGCCGCAATCGGCGCGCGTCTTTTCAGGGAGGAAATCGCCCTGTCGGCCGTCCGCGGCCGGGCGACGGCGGCCGCAGCCTCCAAGTGCCTCGACGAGCCGGCCCGGCTAAGGATGATCGGAAGTGCCGGCGATCGGCGGACCGAGGTGGAAACATTGGCGGACGAGCTGGCCATCGCTGTCTGAAAACGAATGGCGGTCCCGGGGCGCCGGCACAACAATCGAGCGGAATGCGCGAAGAAGGCACAGTCATATTCGTCCTTTCCCTGGACCGGATCCTGGAGGACCAGAACTTCAACATCCGCCTTTTCTACGGAGACATCGACTGGCTCGCCATACAGCTCATGACGGAAGGCCAGCTCGAGCCGATCAAGGTCCGGCAGGAGGACGGCCGGTTCTTCGTCGTGGACGGGCACCGCCGGCAGAGGGCTTTTGCGCGGTCGCGGAGCCTGCGCATCGCCGCGGATGGCGCAAGGCACGTTGTCTACGAGGGCGACCGGATGCTTCGGGAGGCTCCCGGTCCCCTTCGCCGCGGCTTCGACCCGGAGCGAATCGAGTGCCGCCTGATCGACGGCTCGCCGACAGACGCCGAGCTCTTCGCCTCCCAGCTCATCTACAACAGCGGAAAGCCGTTTACGCTCCTGGAAAGGATGCTTTTCATCTCCCGACTGGGAAAGAGGAGCGAATACTCCAAGGCGCAGCTGGCCCTGAAGGCGGGAGTCTCCCGGACGACGATAACCAACGCCCACAACCTCAACTCGGCCGATCCGCGCCTCATCGACCGCGTGCGCGAGGGGCGCGTCTCGCAAAAGCTCGCCCTCCGGCTGCTTCGGGCCTTTCCGGCGGAATTGCAGATAGAGAAGGTCGCCGCGGCCATGGCCGCGGCGGACAGCCATCACCGGGCGAAGCTGCTGCCGAAGGACTTTGAATGGGGAGGGGCCGGGGAAAGCGCGCCCGTCCACGGCTCAAACGGCGAGGCTCACGTGGATCGCGTTCGGGCGCGCCTGTGCGACCTGGTTCAGCGCCTGGCTGACGCGTCGCGGTTTGCGCCCAACCCGGTGGCCCAGGACCGCCTTGGCACGCTTTCGCTGATCCACCTCTATGCCACCGGCAAACTGAGCTACGCGCGCCTTGAGGCGCACCTGTTCGGGCGGGAGTGACAGCCCCGTCAGGAGGCGGGAGCGAGGCCGATTGCGGACAATTCCTTCTCCAGCCGGCCGACCTCAGCCCTGAGCTCGGCGTTTTCGGCGATCAGGTGGTGCCGCTCGACGGCATCCCGGATCGCCGCGATCAGTTCGTTTCGGAGCCATGGCTTGGCGATGAAACGATAGATGTCTCCCTGGGCAATGGCATCCACCACCTTCGACGGGTTGAGGACTGCGGTCAGCAGGATCCGCGTGCTGTTGGGCCGGATCCGCCGGCATTCCGCGAGGAAGTCGAGGCCCATCATCTCCGGCATCTTGTGATCGGAAATGACAACGGCGAAGTCCCGGTCGGCCAGGAGGGGCAGGGCATGGAGCGGATTGGAACAGGCAGCCACCTGGAATTGCTCGCACTCCAGCGTCACTTTGAGGGTCGCCAGCACCATCGGATCGTCCTCGACGACGAGGATGAGGGGGCGGGTTGAATCGGAGGTCATCGACTTCCCGTGCGCAACCCCTTCCCGGAGGGACGGATCGGCTGCACGGGAGCCCCATTGTTTATGTTCCGGAAGTGCCACGATGCGGACTATTGTAGCACGCTTTACGGCGCGACTTTGGCTCCATTTCGCCCTGCCCCCCGGCCCCGGCGGGGCCTGCCGCGGGTCACGCCACAATCTGCGTGAGGGACCGGCGGATCAGGGCGCGCGCGATCGGCAGCTTGTACCCGTTGGAGGACAGCGGAGCGGCTTCGCGCAGGACCAGGCTTGCCGCCTGCGTTGCGACGTCGTCATTGACGATTCGCCCCTCCAGAAACCGGTTTGCCGCGGCCACCTGCCAGGGGACCGGCGAAATGGCGCCGAGAACGATTCGCGCCCCCCTGACGGTGCGTCCGCACACGCGGGCGGCGGCCGCGCAGCTCACGATCGCCCGGCCGGCGTCGCTCCTCTCGCTGACCTGCAGATAGGCGCTCCTGAGGCCGGCGACGACCGGGATCTCCACGCGCAGGATCTGATCGGCCGGCTTCAGTGAATTGTGGGCGGTCGGATCGGACCACGCCGATGCGAAGAATCTGGCCACTGTCAGCCTTTCCACCTTTCCCTCGCGCAGGACCGCTATGCGGGCGTCCAGCGCGGCGAGGGAGACCGCCAGGTTCGAGACAGCCGGGCTTACGCACATGCACCCGGTAAAAAGCGCGTGAAACCTGTTCACGCCGACACGGGCGAAGCACTTGGATCCGCCCTTCTTGCTGCAGCGGACGCCGCGACGGCTGTAATACCAGCAGCGGGAATGCTGGGCAAGATTGTCGCCGACCGTTGCTGCGCTGCGGACCCGGGACGAACCCGCCCCCGCTGCGGCCTCGGCAAGGCTTGGAAACACGCGCCGCAGCTGCTCGTCCAGGCCCAGGCTGGAAATGGGCGCGCCAGCTCCAATCAGGCACTTGTGATGCCCGATTTCGATTCGGTCCGTCAGTGTTCCGCGCGGATTTTCTCCAGCCAGGGTCTTTTTCATTTGAGGAGCACCTGGGGCGGCTATTCTGGGGATGCCCGAGGCGGCGTGAAGGACAATTGCTGCGCGTTTTTTGGCGGGTTAATGCGGAGGGGAATGTAACGCGGAGGGGCGGCCCGGCGTCACCTTGCCCATGCCCATTCTGACCCATCCGGGTGCGGCCCGGGGGCCTGCGAGCCGCGGCGCGGATCGTCCCGTTGGGGCGGCGGTCGACTCGTTCGCCCTGACAATTGCGCCGCGCCCTGGCGAGGGAGTCTCCTCCGCCATCGGGCGGTTTGCCGGATTGCTGCGCGATTGCAGGGCCGTGGTCCTTAAGCTCCTGGTCTTTGCGCCATCGGATGTCCAAAGGGAGATCGACGATGAGCTGAGGAGTCAGTTCCGAACGGTGGATTGGCCGATCACATGGGTCCAGGGCGGCCGTTGCAACGGAGCCCGGATCGCCGGCTTGCAGGCCATTGTCGCGACGGGTGCCGATGTCCGGCGGATCGCCCTCGACGGACAGATAGTCGGCTCGGTCTATCAGGACGGTGAGGCGCGGTACTGCCTTTTGGGCGGGATCGGACCCAGGGCGACAGCGCTCCCCCGATTCGTCCAAGCCTGGCAGGTCTTCGACAGAATGGAGGCGGCGCTTGCGGAGGCGGGATTCGGGCTCGCGGACGTTGTCCGCACGTGGTTCTACAACCAGGACCTTCTGGACTGGTATCACGATTTCAACCGCGTTCGCACGGCCCTTTACGGGAAGACCGTCTTCTGCTCGGGCTTTCTGCCGGCGAGCACCGGGATATCCGCCCGCAATCCTGCCGGCGCGGCCCTTGCGGCCGGAGCGCTGGCCTTCCAGCCCCTGCATCCATCGGTCCGGGCCGTCGAGGTCGGCTCCCCTTTGCAATGTCCGGCCTCCGCTTACGGAAGCTCCTTCAGCAGGGCGGTCGAGATCGCGGGCCCGGGGAGCCGCCGCCTCATGGTTTCCGGCACGGCCAGCATCGCGGCGGATGGACGCTCGGTCCGGGTGGGGGACGCACCGGGGCAGGTCGCGCGCACGATGGACGTGGTCGGGGCCATCCTGCGTTCGCGGGGCTTCGCCTTTTCGGACGTGACCCGGGCGATCGCCTATTTCAAGCATCCGGACGACGCGGCGGCCTTCGACACCTGGTGCTCCTCCCGGGGCCTCGAGGCCATGCCGGCCATCCGGACGCACTGCGGCATCTGCCGCGACGACCTGCTGTTCGAGATCGAGCTGGATGCCCGCTCGGACCTCCTTCAGGCGGGAGGGGCCGCGCCGCCTGACCGCACGGCGCTCACTCGCTGAATTCGCGCCGTGCCGCGGAAAGTCCGCGCTCGTAGGCGGCGATCAGCCTGTCCCAGCGCGAGCCCAGCGCCGCATCCACCTGCCGCCGCGACAGGTCGGCGTCGAACCAGGCGATGGTGCGCGCGATTCCCTGGCTGTAGCGGGTTGTCGCGACGAAATCCGGCACGAAGCGCCTTATCTTTGTCGTGTCGAAAATCGCACAGTGGGACTTGTCCCCGAGGAGCGTGCCGGTCGTCTCGGGCATGCAGGCGGTGATGAAGTCGGAGGCGATGTGGACAAACCGGGGATTGGCTACGCCCGCGGCCTCCGCGGTGGCGGCGTAGATCTGGTTCCAGGTCAGCGCCTCGTCCGACGTGATGTGGAAGGCGTGGCCGACCGCCCCCGACTGGCCCAGAAGCCCCACGAGCCCCTTGGCGAAGTCGGAATTGTGCGTAATCGTCCAAAGCGTCAATCCGTCGCCCGGGATGATGAGCGGCAGGCCCCGCCGGAGACGGTCCACCGCGGTGTAGCTTTTTTCCCAGCTGTTGACCGCGAGGGGGAAGACAATGTCCCCGTAGGTGAGGGATGGCCGGATGATTGTCGCCGGGAAGCCCTCCTCGCGGATGGCGCGCATCAGGCGCTCCTCGCACGCGATCTTGCCACGGCTGTATTCCCAGAACGGATTCACAAGGGGGGTCGATTCGGTCACAAGGTGGTGGCCGCCCAGGGGTTTTTGGTATGCGCTCGCCGAGCTTATGAAGAGGAACTGGCCGGTGCGGCCCCGGAAAAGGCCGATGCGCCGCTCGATATCCGCGGGAGTGTACGAAAGAAAATCGACGACGGCGTCCCACGTCCGTCCCTCCAGGGCGGATTCGGCCTCGCCCGGGCGGCTGATGTCCGCCGTAACCTGGGAGGCCCCGGCCTGCGCCCCGCGCCGGGATCGGTTCAGCACGGTCACTTCCATTCCGCGGCTCGCGGCGAGCTGAACGCATGCCGTGCTGATGATGCCCGTGCCGCCGAGTATGAGGATCCTCATGGGCGCTCCCGCGGTTGCCCGGTCCTGGATGTGTCCCTGCCTCTTCCAGCGCTCATCGGCTATTTCATCAACTCGGCCAGCGGCTCCTTGACCGCATCGGCCCAGATCACGTAGCCCTTCTGGTTGGGATGCAGCCTGTCGGCCATGATATCCGGCTGAAGGACGCCATTCGCGTCGAGGAACTTGGAGCCTATGTCGAGGTAGAAAACGTGCTGCCCGTCATGGAGCTTCGCGATGACGGGGTTCACATCCAAAACGGTCTTGCGGACGGGCTCGCCCGGGTTTGCGCGCGGGAAGATCCCGAGCAGCAGTATTTTCGCATTCGGAAAATCCTTGCGCAGCTCCAGGACCACCGCGCCGACGCCCTCGGCGATCTCCGGGGAGGAGCACGTGGCGGCGTTGTTCGTGCCGATCATGAGCATGATGGCCTTGGGCTGGAAACCCTGGCCTTCGCCGTTCTGAAGCCTGTAGAGGACGCCCTGCGTCGTGTCGCCGCTGATTCCGAAGTTCGCGGTTTTCATAGCGCCGTAGTACTTCTCGAAAACCGCCTTCCCGGCCCGCGCCGGGTTGGGATCGCCCTCGGCGCCCGCGTTCCGCCAAAAATCCGTGATGGAGTCGCCCATGAAGAGCAGGTCGATGTCCCCCTTCTTCGCAAGCTCGACGTTGGCGCTGTGCTTCACGCGGAATCCCGGGCTGAGGAAGGGGATGACGGCGGGATTCGCGCGCGGGGGCCGCACGGCAAGCAGGTCGGGATATTTCCCGACGATGGCCTTGGTGGCGGAATCCGCCTGGGCCAGGAACTGCTGCAGGCTCGCGGTCGCCTGGGCAACCTCGTCCGGCGACGGCCGGGCGATGGCGACCGAGTCGGGGACGGGAGCGGCGTCCGCCGCCCGCCCCAGCGGGGCGTTCACGACCAGCAAACCGAGCAATGACAAGGCAGCCAGGCGGCGGAGGCGAACGGGGGTATTCATGGGACTTTTGTCGATTCTGCCGGGCTGCGAGGCAATTCAAAACCCAATTCAATAAAACGGCATGTTTTCCTGCACTCTTAACCATGGCTTAAGGTTGGTTGGCGTAAGGTGTGCGCATGAACATGGAATCCGCCTCCGCGAGCAAAGTGAAGGCGGCGCCATTTGTGCGCCTCAGCCGAGACTTTTGCGGCACCCCAACGGTGCCCGCGGCGGGCGTTCGAGCAACGCAGTGAATGCAACCCGCATGAAAACCAAGATCGTTCCCATAATCCTGGCATTTGGCGCCGCCACTTGCCTTCTCAACGCACAGGACGCGGCGCCGCAGCCCGGCGCGCAGCAGCCTCCGCCCGCGTCGCAACCTCCTTCCGCGGCGCGGCCCGCGCGAGCCCGGAACCGGGGCTTGATCCGCATCCTGCCACCGAGGGCCGCTGAGTGGCTCAATCTGAGCGCCGACCAGCAGAAGCAGGTGGACGCGCTGGAGGCCGACGTTGCGGCGAAGCTCGGAAAGATCCTGACGCCCCAGCAGCTCCAGCAGCTGCAGAATATGCGGCCGAGGCGGGGCCCGGGCGGCTTCGGCGGCGGGCCGCGAGGTCCGGGCGGTCCGGGTGGACCGGGTGGACCGGGCAATCCCGACAACAGTGACTATCCGCCGCCGCCGCCGGGAGGCCAGTGACTTGAAAAAGTCGGCCGGGCTCCGCCGAGCCCGGCCGAACTTCGGATGGACGAGCCGATTCAGGCTGCGGGGCGCCGGCCCTGAATCGGGAAGACGGCGGTGAATGTAGCGCCGCGGCCCGGTTCGCTTTCGACAAGGACAGATCCGCCGTGGGCTTCGGTGATGGCCTTTGCGATCGCGAGACCGAGGCCTACGCCCCCCGAGGAACGGCTGCGCGACTCATCCGCCCTGAAAAAGCGGTCGAAAATGCGGGGCAGGTGTGCCGCGGCAATTCCGGGACCGCTGTCCGCGACCCTGAGCGTGGCGCCCCTTGGACCCGCCTCGGTCGCGACCCGGACCTCGCCGTTCTCGACGTTGTGATCGATCGCGTTTGTGAGAAGATTTGCGACGACCTGGTCAATCTGCCCCGGGTCGCCCAAGCACTCGGCCGGGGCGAGATCCGCCCGGATCGTGATTCCGCGCTTTTCGGCAAGCGGGCGGAGCAGTTCCAGGCAATCGGCGACCCGGACGGACAGGTCGAAACGCACGATCCTCAGGGATTGGGCGCCCGAATCGAGGCGCGCGAGCCAGAGCAGGGATTCGATCAGCGACCGCATGCGCTGGGCGGCCCGCTGGCAGGCCGCAAAAGCCTCCCTGTGCTCCTCGGACGCGCACCCGACGGCCAGGGCGTTCTGCGTGTGGGTGAGCAGGACCGAGAGCGGGGTTCGCAGTTCGTGGGCGGCGTCGGCCGTAAACCTGGCCTGGCGGATGAAAGAGGCCTCCAGGCGCGCAAAGGTCGCATTGAGCACCCGGGCGAGTTCGCCCAGCTCGCTGTAGGTGTCGCTGGTTGCGATCCGCTCGTCCAGGTTTCCGGCGGCTATCTTTGCGGCGGCCGAACTGATTTCCGCGATGGGCCGGAGCGACCGGCCGACAAGCCAGTGCCCGCCGAGAAGGGCCGCGCCGAGAATCAGGCCTGCCGCCGAGGCCACGAGCCACGCGATGTGGCGGAGATGGACAAGATCGGCCGTGAGGATGAGCCCGACCAGGACGACCTCGCCCTGGCCGGCCACGAGAAAGGCCTCGTGAACCTCTCCCCGGCTTCGCAGGACGGGACCCTGGGAGCGCGGTCTTGATCGCGCAGGCCGGGGAACCTCCGCAGGCGCGCGGGGCGAGCGCGCGGCCTCCGCCCCGTTGCGGAGCCAAATCACGTAGTACCACTTGCCGGCGCCATCCTCACCATAGTCGGACTCCTCCTGCGGGGTCAGCCGGGATTTGAGGCGGGCGGGCAGGAAGGGCGCATTGACCAAGTCATTCTCATCGGCGCCGGGCGGTCCGGGCGGCGGTTCGAAGTCATCACGGGGAGGGGGCCGGTCGATTGCGCCCCCCGCTCCGGGTCCCCCGAGAATCCGGCGGGGAACGCCGGTCGGCGGCGCCGGGTTGCGAAAGGCCCGCGAGAGCGATCCCACCCGCCTCTCGAGGTCCGCGTCGGCCGAGCGCACCAGATCGGTCCGGCTAATCTCATAGGCGGACACGGCGAAGGCGGCCAGCACCGAGGCAAGAAGCAGCGCATACCAGAATTGGAGGCGCCAGCGGATGGAGTGGAAGCCCTTCATTCGACGCAGTACCCGAGCCCGCGGCGGGTCGTGATGAGTTCGTGGCCCAGCTTCTTTCGCAGGTTGGAAACATGGACGTCGATCAGGTTGGACAGCGAATCGTCGGTCTCATCGAACACGTGCTCATACAGGTCGCTTCGGCTGACGAGCCTTCCCCTGTGAAGGGCGAGATACTCGAGGATGACATACTCCCGTGCCGTCAGCGCGATGGGCTCCCCGCCACGGGTCACCTTGCGCGAGGCCTGGTCGATGCGGATCCCGCCGATCTCAATCGCTGGGCTGGGCCGGTCCGCGCCCCGCCGGATGAGGGCCCGAATCCGGGCGAGCAGCTCCGGGAGATCGAAGGGCTTGACGAGGTAGTCGTCCGCACCCGTGTCGAGGCCGCGGACGCGATCCTCCGACCTGTCGCGGGCCGTGAGCATCAGGACGGGTGTGCGCCTGGTCTGTCGGAGCTGTCGCAGCAAGGTCCAGCCGTCCTTGCGCGGAAGCATGACGTCCAGCAGCACGGCGTCGTAGTCGACCGATTGGGCCTTGAAAAGGCCCTCGTCGCCGTCGGGGGCGGTGTCGACCGAATACCCCTGCGTGCGCAGCGCGCGGACGATGCCCGACAGCAGGTCGGGTTCATCCTCTACGACCAGGATTCGCATGGGACGGGACTATGCATCGCGGGCCAGAATAGGGGCAGTCTGATTAAGCGGAGATTAAGGAGGCCACCTTTTTCCTCCCGGGGGTCCGCGGAGGAATCCGCGGAACAGGCGGTTTCCGGCCTACTGGTTCCGCCACTCGACCCTGCCGAACCCACTCTTGGCCAGGAAGGTATAGACGAGGCTGAAGGTGCCCTCCGACTGGTTCGTGTCGGTCAAGTGCTGGTAGTGGGCATGGCGGTTCGACTCCATGAATTGAATCCCAATCGCCTGCTGGTTGAACAACCGGCAGGTAATGCCGGCCTCGCCCCTGAAGATCTGTTCCGATCCCTTTGTGTCATCGGAGCCTGTGCCTGTGACATAATATTCCCGCCCGCACAGATCGACCATGACACGCTTGCCGAAGATGGCGCGCAGGGTGAGCAACCCCTCGGGGGTGAGGCCATAGTGATAGTCGCGCAGCCCGTCCGGAACGGGAATCGTGCCTGCGCCCGCGAAACCGCCGCCCGCCAATGCCGTTCCCTGGAGGGCCACGTGCCGGGAAATCCACCATTGCGCGGTGGTTCCATATGAAACGGCGGTCGAGGACACGCGAAAAATGCTGGGCGAGATGTAATCGTAGCTGCCGTAAATGCCGTGTATGCCGCGGAAATTCTCCCCCAGACTGTAGTCCGTTCCGTAAAGGAGTCCGCGGACCATGATGTCCTCTATCAGATTCTTCATGTTGGCCTGGCCGGCGAATTCGAAGGAGAAATAATCGAATGGCCGGACGTATTCGTAGCCGTTCTTGCCCGGCAGCCCGTACTCGAGGGTAAAGTCGATGACGCCCTCTTCGCGCACGGCCGGATGGGACACTCCCTGGGTTGTGATATTGGCATCCACTTCGCCGCCGAAGCGCAGCCGCATGAATATTGCCGGATCGTAGCTGGGAAACACGGCCTTGAACCTCTTGCCGAACATCAGCCGGTTGAATCCGGTCGGAGGAGAAAGCGCCGCCGCCGCCCATTCGCGCCACATTGCCGGGTGTTCTCCGCCGCTCTCAAGCACAAGGCTGGCCATTCGGAACAGCGATTCACCGAGGAGGGCTCCCGCGGTGCCCGTCGTGATCTGGTCATTGATCGAGGGCAGGTCGGTTTCCCCGGCCATTTTCCAGATGAAACTGCCGGTGTTGTTGTAGATGAGCGACTGCCAGAACGGGACGCCGGCCGACCTCGCAAAGGCGAACATGGTCGCTCCCTGATAGGGGTGGCCGAATTGATTCATGCTGAAGGGATCCGTGTCGAAAACCCAGTGCTGCTCGTGCACGAATCCCCACGTGCTTTTCAGCGTTGAATCGAAGACATCATGGGGAATCGTGATCCGGTCGACGATGCTCAGCGCGGCCAGAAACCCCGGCACTTCAGCGGCCGGAATCAGGTAGCTCTTTCCATCACCGGTCTTCCAGTTCAGCGCGCCGTCGCTTGCGACGGGAGTCGCGGAAAAAGGGGCCGGATCGGACAAGGCCGTCTGTGCATGGACGCCTGCGGCCATGGCGAGGAGAAGGAGGGCCGCTGCGGCGCGGCCTCGCCGATTGGGAATCGGCCAGAACCGCCGGGACAGGGCGTCGGGAAAAGGCATTTGGTCTTGATCGGTGTTTGCGCGAAGGATACGGGCTTTGCCGCACGGTCACAATGGGGTGTAGCCCTGATCAGGCCGGGCTCGTGACCCGGCGGTGATTGGGCTGCATCGGGACGCCATCTGCGCGTTTCGCGCTCCGTCCGCTGTTGCGGCTGCGCTGCGCCGCAGACCGCGGGCCGCCAGTCAGAACGGCTTGAAAAACACCAGGCCTGCGCCGTTGCCATTTGCGTAGGGGCTCCAGCTCAGCTTCCTGGGATTGGGCGGCCCCTGGTGGCGGTGCACGACCGCGCGGGCGACCGCCCACCCGAGAAGTGAACCTGCGACGACATCGCTCGTGTAATGCGCATCCTGCTCGACCCGGGCGAATGCCACAAGCCCTGCTCCGCCATAGCAAAGGGTTTGCACCCACCAGGTCGGATAGTTTTCGGCAATTGCCGTTGCCACGGCAAATGCCTGGGCGGCGTGGCCCGACGGAAACGCCTGGTTGCCGCTGAAGGGCCTGAATTTGAAGGTGCGCGAAGTCGTGCTCGGTCGCTCGCGGCCGACGGCGTATTTTACCGAAGTTCCGATCAAGCCGGGCCCGATGATGCTCGCTGTCAAGGCATCCATCGCGGTGTTCTTTGCGGCTGTGTCGCCGCAGGCTTCGCCCCAGACCTCGAATGCGCCGATGATCCCGAACGACCAGATGGACCCGAGATTCTGGTACTGCCTGAAGAAGTTGTCTTCGCCGGCCGTCCGATTGGCCTGCACATGATTCTTGAGGGTGCTATCCAATGAGGCGGCCGCGCCGATGCCGGCGGCGGCGAATCCCGCGTATGTCCAGTCTTCCTGATCCCATCGCGAAGGAGAGGTCAACACTGCGCCCGTATCGCTCCAGAGAAGCCCAAGGTAATCGGCAGTCCACAGATGGCTCGGCCGGATTCCAGCCGCGCTTGGCTGCGTGGCGGTGGCGCCTGCATCGGCATCGGACCGAAGGCTCGCAGCGGTCTGGGCTTGAGCGGCGGTGAAGGGCTGGGCGACGAGCGCAAGGGCCGGGATTGCCAGGTATATTCTTAAGCCGTGTCTTGGCATCGCGTTGCTTGGACACTGGATCACCCGATGTGTGACATTGTCCAATCGATTGGCCGGAGGATATTGCCCAGTAGCTACTTGGGAAAGTTTGAAAATGGGCTCATCCCGGCAGGCGCAGGATTTCGAAACCCTGCGCCGCGCTTCACAAGCGCGGGTTCCGGGTCGAATGTGCGGTATCGGAGGGTCTCCAGCCGCGAGCCTGCGGGCTTCAGGGGGGCGCCCTCCAGGCTTTTCGTTGGGAAGGCCGCGTGATGCGAAATCAGGGCGGATGGCGGCATTCAGTTTTGGGTTTCAGTTTCAAGGATTCCGTTCCATCCTTCCGCTGCAGTCCCTTTTTTTGAGGATAACCCCATGAACCTAAGAACAATCCTGTCGTGCTGCGTAATCGCATGCGTTCCGACGCTGGCGTCGGCGCAAGCCTTAAACGACATCCCGCGTCTCGAAAAACGAGACGGGATGACCAAGCTGATGGTGGACGGCCGGCCGTTCATCTGCGTGGCTGGCGAATTGACCAACACCGCCTCGTCGGACCGGGAAGGCACAAAGGCGGCCATCGCGCGGATGGCGGCGGCCAACCTCAACACCGTCCTGACGGTCGTTTCGTGGGACCTGGTCGAACCCGAGGAGGGCAGGTTTGACTTCTCGATGATCGACTACCAGATCGAGGCCGCCCGCGCGAACAACGTCCGGCTCATATTCCTCTGGATGGGCAGCTGGAAGAACGGTCTGTCGCACTTTCCGCCCGTTTGGGTGAAGGCGAACCAGGATCGGTTCCCGCGCGTCGTGAATGCGCAGGGCAAGACGCTGGAGATTCTCTCGACCCTGAGCGAGGCCAACCGGGACGCCGACGCCAGGGCCTTTGCCGCGGTGATGAACCACATTCGCGAAGTCGATTCCGCCGACCACACGGTCATCGCGATCCAGGTGGAAAACGAAGTGGGCGCGATGGGCACCACCCGCGACTTCTGCGAGGCGGCCAACCAGGCCTTCAACGGGCCCGTTCCGGGCGAGCTGACGGACTACCTCCAGCAGCACAAGGACAACCTGCTTCCGGAGATGAAGAAGATCTGGGATGACGCCGGCGGCAAGACCGGGGGCACCTGGGAGGAAGTCTTCGGCAAGAACGTTCCGCGCCCGGCCGATGACCCGCCGGTGCCGAACAGCCCCGGCCGGCTGCCCCGGGCCGCCGACGCCGAGCTGCGCAACCACACCGACGAGATCTTCATGGCTTGGAACTATTCCCGGTATGTCGGCTACGTCGCGGCGCAGGGCAAGAAGGAATATGCGCTGCCGATGTACGTGAACACGTGGATCGTCCAGCCGAACGACATAGGGGCCGGCGACTATCCCAGCGGCGGACCCGAGTCGCTGGTGCACGACATATGGCGCGCCGGTGCGCCGGCGATCGACATCCTCGCGCCGGACGTCTACTTGCCGCAGTACGCCGAGACGATCAAGAGGTTCGCCCGAAACGGGAACCCGGCGTTCAATCCGGAGTGCCGGGAGGACGCGAACAATGCATGGATGGGCTTCACCCAGCTCAACCTCCTGTGCTCCTCGCCGTTCGGAATCGACTCCCTGAGCCCCGACAGCGCGTTTGCGCGGGCGTACGGATTCATCAATTCGGTCTCGGGCGCGATCGCCGAAGCGCAGAACAGGAAGGACGCAATCAAGCTGATCACCTTGGAGCCGGGGCAGAATCCCGGAAAAGTCGAAATGGGCCGCTACATCTTTGATTTCACGCCGGCTCCGGTTCAACGGCGCGCGGGCGAAGGCGGCGGCGCGGCAGGCGCCGCGAAGGCGGCGCCCGCGGTGGGAGCCGCCAAGGCTCCCTCCGCGCCTCCGGCAACGCCTCCCGCTCCGGCTCCGGAAGTGGCGGGGGAGGGCGGCCGCAACGCCAGCATCGGCCTGTCCTTCCTCGGTTCTCCCTTCGTACTCATCATCAACACCGGGCCGGATGAATACTACTTCGCAACCAATGGCTCGTACCCGTTCCAAGTGTCGCCCAACAACATCCCGGGCACCAATATCGCCGCCGCCGCCACCATAGACCGCGGCACGTTCAAGGACGGGAAGTGGGTCACGCAGCGCAGGCTGAACGGCGATGACATCATGGGAAGGGGATACGACATGTCCGCCGCAGCGGCCGACAACCACTCCGGCGCCCAGATTCCGCTGGGCAGCCGCGGGAGGGGTGCCGCCGCCGCAACGTCCGGGACGCAGCCCGCGACCGTCCTGCGCGTCACGTTCTATACCTACCGCTGAACGACGATCGGGATCGCCCGCGAAAGATCGCGCGGAGGGAAATCCTCCAGCCCCTCCGCGCCCCGGCTCGACGAACCCTGGGGAAGACCCGCATAAGCTTTCGAGTGCCAGTGTGCTCGCCCAATTCCGAGAATCATAGAACCCGCTTGTCGGTGAAACAAAGCAAGCAGGCATACTGAAACCCCATCACTTGGCTCCAGCCGAGGCTGGCGGCGAGCCAGTTAGGTGGAGAATGATTGAGCGCCCTCTGAAGTATAGCACCGACCGACCGCATCCCGAACCATGAGATGGCGTGGAATGCGAGGAAATTGCCGCACAGAAATACGCCCAGTACCTCAAGTAGGGCAGCGGCTTTCGAACCGAAGTTGGACGTCGGTGGTTTCATCGCAGCGGTGATCTTCGCCATTTGGAAGAATCATTGCGAAAGAGCAATGCGGTCGGCGGTCGAAGTGGATTTCGGTTGCGAATCAAGGCTTCAAAACCGGGCGGCGACGATCTCGGAAAGGGTCTTGCCCTGCCTATGCGCCAAATGCTGGATTTTGGCTCGTACCTCCGGCGGCACGAACACCTGCAGGCGTACATTCCCCTTTGGTTTCCGCCCGGCACCGCGCCGCGATCCGCCCCAGTTGGGATGGACGGCCTGTTGAGTGTCAAAATAGTCGATCACGTCCTCACCGGCCTCGAAGCGGGCTTCCAGGTTCTCACGAGTCGTGACGGATTTTTGTTTTTTCATAGATTTCCCGCTCCCGAGCGCGGGACCTTCTGACGCTAATGAGACGGACGGTGCCGCTCCGTTCGGTGAACACTGCCGTCCAGTACATTCCCTCCAAGAGGCCGATGCCCAACTGTCGCTGTTCGGAAGGGAATCCGGAGGGCAGCACCAACAGGTCGGGATCGCCCCAGAGCCGTTGCGCATCCGCGAATCCGATCCCGTGCTTGATGAAATTGGATTCGCTTTTGGCTGGATCGAACTCGAACTGCCGTTGCTGCATCGGAAGACTTGATAAATAGCTTTTATAATCAAGATAAATTCTTCAATGAACCTGCTCCCGGTCCAGCGTCCGATACTGAATTGCTTCCAGGAGATGCTGTGCCTGGATGTTTTCGGCGCTGGCGAGGTCGGCGATCGTGCGGGCGACTTTGAGGATGCGGTGGTAGGCGCGGGCGGAGAGCGAGAGCTTCTCCATGGCTTGCTGGAGGAGATCGCCGAGTGCGGGTTCCAAAGCGCAGTGCTTGCGAAGCTGGGAGTGGGTCATGCGAGCGTTGGCGATTGTGTCGCTGTCTTTGAAGCGTCTGAGCTGTCTTTCGCGCGCTCGCATGACTCGATCACGAATCGGCGCGGAGGCCTCTCCCGGCTCGGTCGAGCGCAATTCGGAAAAGGTTACTGCCGGGGCCTCGATGTGGATGTCGATCCGGTCCAGAAGGGGGCCGCTGATCCGCGCCCGGTATCGCTCGATCTGGGATGGCGTGCATTTGCATCGGTGACGCGGATCCCCGAGGTGCCCGCAGGGGCAGGGGTTCATGGCTGCCACGAGCATGAATGCCGCGGGAAAGGTCACCTTCCCGGCGCTGCGCGAAATCGTGACCTCGCCGTCCTCGAGCGGCTGGCGGAGGACTTCGAGGGCTGAGCGCTTGAATTCCGGGAGTTCGTCAAGGAAGAGAACACCGTGGTGCGCGAGCGAGATTTCGCCTGGACCGGGTATCAGCCCGCCGCCGAGGAGCGCGGCATCGGTTACCGTGTGGTGGGGAGAACGAAAGGGTCTGGCGGCGATCGATGGCGCCGCGCCGCGGATCGTGCGACCGGCAACCGAGTGGATCGCAAGAATGGACAGGCGCTCTTCCGGCTCGGGCGGCGGCATTAT
>CAZSEH010000036.1:6251-32772 GCA_964605835.1 uncultured Opitutaceae bacterium | reverse complement strand
AGGACGAGATGGATGACGAGTTAAAACACATTCTCCGCCTTCGGTTTTACGTCGGAACCATCCAGGGTCTATTGACGCGGACGCTGCGGGGCGGGCTGATCGTCGTCCCCTCGGCCCCCGTTCTCGTCGACCTTGAGGACGACGAAGCGCATCGCGAGGCTTTGGAGGGCAGCGATTTCGCGATCACCGACAGCGGGTTCTTCGTCCTGCTCTGGTTCCTGTTCAAGGGAGAGAGGCTTCCGAGGATTTCCGGGCTGAGATACCTTCGGGCGCTCCTGACGTTTCCGGAGTTCCGGAAGGCGGGCGCGACCTATTGGGTCATGCCCTCTGAGGACGATGCCAGGGCAAACTGCGAGTGGCTGAAGAGCCAGGGCATCCCGGTTGGGACAGACGACTGCTACCTGGCGCCCATGTATCCGGCCGGGAGATTGAAGGACGACGAGCTTCTCGCGAGCATCGAGCGCAAGCGTCCGGCGTTTGTCGTTTTGTGCATTGGTGGAGGTTCGCAGGAACGGCTCGGGTTCTTCCTGATCTCAAGGCTTTCGTATCGGCCCGCGATCCTATGCACCGGGGCGGCGATCGCATTCCTGTCCGGCCGCCAGGTGCGGATTCCAGTCTGGGCGGATCGCCTGATGCTCGGCTGGCTCCTGCGGATCCTCAGTTCGCCGGTCAAGTTTGTGCCGCGGTTCTGGAAGGCGCTCAGGCTCGCCCCGATCGTTTTGAAGGCCGAGACGCGAAGGCCTTGAAGCGGATCTAGCGAGCGAGGACGATGCCGGTCGCGCCGGCGATCGCGAGGATGGCTCCCGCGTAGTAGCTGAGGCGCGGCCTGGCGGCGTTTTCGATCCGGATTGCGAAGGGAATCGTGAGGAGGGGCGCAATGGCTACGATCGGCTGGACGAGTCCGGCTGGGTTTGTGCGGAGAGCCCATTGGTAGCAGGTCACCCCGAGGATCGGCCCGGTGAGGGCGTTCCCGACAACCCAGGGCCAGGACCGCCAGTCGCCGAAGAGTTTGGCGCGGCGGGACAGGGTGACAATGGCCAGGACGACACCGCCGAAGGCCAGTCCGCCGAGTGCGCGGTGGTACGCGGCTGTCCCCGGATCGACATGTTCATGCAGCGATGCGGCGACGGCAAAGGCCTTTCGGCTGAAAACGGCGCCGACGCCCTGGCCGGCTGCGGAAAGGAGGGCCCACCCCACCCCGGCCCTGAATCTTTCCGGCGAAACGCGGATCAGGCTTTGCGGCAACAGGCCGATGGCGACGCCCGTGAGGGTCAGGGCCGCCCAGAGCATCTGGGTTCCCGTGAGGGCCGTGCCGAGCCATGCGAATTCAACCGCGGCCGCGACAATGGCCGTGACACACTGGACGATCAGCGTCGAAAGGCTCGAGCCGAGCCGGGGGAGCGAAAGGAACATCGAGACCCCGCCGACGCCGAAGCCCACGAGGCCGCCGAGGAAGAACCAGTTGAACGCCCCGGTGTTCAGGCCGGAACCGAAAAGATGCGCCCAGATGCCGAGGACGATCGCCGCGACGATGAGGCGCCAGAAATTGGCCGAAATGCTGCCGAGCCGGTGCGCCGCGCGGTTGGCAAAAACGGGGGTGAGGGCGAAACAGAGCGTTGTGCCGATTGCGCCGAACATGGCTAGCGCTTCCACTCGACTCCGAGGATAACGGAACGCCCGGGAGCCGGCAGGAAGATTGCGGTCGCCGCCGGGTTGCGCGCCAGGTCGAGGACTCCCGCGGTGCTCGCAATCGCCGTCCGGTTGAAGAGGTTCTGCACCTCGGCGAAGAATGACCAACGCGGCGAATGGCGCCAGCCGCCGCGGAGGTGGGCGCGGGCCTGGCCGCCGTAGGCGAGCCTGTTCGCGTGGTCGACGGGGGTGGCGCCGGCGGTCCAGTCCGCACCGGCGGCGAAAAATGCGCCGTTGGGCGCATCGAGGAGAAGTTCGGCCGTTCCGAGCTGCGGCGGATTTCCGGCGAGGCGGTTCGTGCCGTAGATGGGATCGCCGCTGAAAACAAAACGGGTCCAGGCCGCCGTGGCGCCGAGGGAGGCGCGCACCGGGTGCTCGCAAAGGAGCCAGCGCGCGGATGCCTCGATTCCGTCATGCGTCGTGGGGCTTGCGTTCACGGAACCGCGGGGGTTGCCGCTTGCGTCGGCGAGACTCAGGATCTCGTTCTGCCATGTGCCGTGGTAGGCCGCCGCATCCCAGTCGAGGGGGCCCGTGCGGCCGCGGGCGCCGATTTCGTACGTGACGGTGCGCTGGGTCGAAAGGGCCTGGGTCCGGCTTGCGAGCGAGGGATAGGCGCCCGAGGTGAAGATCAAGTCGTCGAATGTCGGGGCCTCGGCGGTCGTGGAGACACTGGCGAAGGCGACATCATCGCGGGAGAAGCGCCAGCGAAGGCTCGCCGCGGGAAGGGTGAAGCCCGAGGAGAGATTGCGGGCCGCGGCCGGGTTCGCTCCGCCGCGGTCCTCAATGTCGCGGGTTGCCCCCGTGCGGGCGACTCCGAGGGTGCCGACGAGGTGCGGGGAAATGGCAAAGGTGTCCTCGAGGCGCAGGGCCGCGGTTGTCGGAAAGAGTCCGAAGTGGGCGAATTCGGCGCCGGAACGGCCGGAAACGTTGAGAAATCGCTGAAAGTCGCGCCAGCCGCGGTCGAGGGTGGCCGTGATGCGGAGCTCGTTCGGCTCCGAGGCGGCGTTGAATCGGCTGGCTAAGGTGGCGAAAAGATCGGCGTCGTCGCTCCTGGAGTTCGTGATTCCGTTCGGCTGGAGCTGGCGAAAGGCGTCGGATGTGTGCGCAAAGGACGCCCCGGCGTCGAAATCCCACCGGGGGCCCGCGCGATCGAAGGAGCCGGCGACGCGGGTGATTTCGGAGACGCGGTCCGGCAGGTCGCGGAGAACGGCGGCGGAGACGCTCGCAGGCGCAGTTGTCGCGGCGGCAAGGGTCAGCGGACCGGGAACGTCATAGCGCGAATCGACATGGTAGACCTCGAAACTGGCATGCGAATCGGCCGAGAAGGCATGGTCGAGCGAGGCAAGGGCCGCCGTGCGCGCCTGGCCGCTGTGCGCCCGGTAGCCGTCCTCTTCCGAGCGGGAGAGGGCGGCCGTTTCGCCGTTGCCCCCCTGGACGAGGGACTCCGAGCCCGAGGCGCGGAGGGAGTCGAACGATCCGGCCTCGAAGCGAAGGGCGCCCGCATCGGCTGCCGGGGGGGTGCGGCGGAAGTCGAGTGCGCCGCCGGCGACCCAGGGCGCCGAGCGCCAGCCGTCGATACCGCGCTGGACCTCGATCCGCTGGCTCAGGAGGGGATCGAGCAGGGCGCTGTTGAACGAGCCGTCGGCAAGGCCCAGGGGGAACCGGTCGAGGAGGAGGGCGACCCCGCGGCTCGAAGGGGCGCTTTGGATGCCCGAGCCGCGGATTGAAATCCGCGGCGGCTCGAATCCGCCCCAGCTCTCCTGGAGGATCGCTCCGGGGACCTGGCTCAGGGCGTCGGCCAGGGTTCCCACCGCCCTGCCCGACCACGCCTGCTCGGGAAGGAGCGAGGTTGCCCGGATCGACTGGGAGTCGGGAAGAACCGGCTCCGCCGAGACGACCCAGGGTGGAAGCAATTCCGGCGCGTCTTCCGCCGCGCCGGTTGAAGTTAGGATCAGCGCGGCGAAGGCGAGCCAGGACTTCATCACCCTACCGCTTGTAGAGTGGGCGGGCTGTGTACCGCGTGTGCAGCAGCTCGTGCGCGCGGCCGCCAAGAGGCTTGCCGAGGAACTCCGAGTAGACCCGGGCGACCTCGGGATTCTCGTGGGAACATCGGATCGCGGAGTCACGGTCATCCTGATACAGACCCGCAGTGCGCAGCTTCCGGCGCTCGTTGTCAACGCCGTACGGCTGGCCGCCGCCGCCTATGCAGCCGCCGGGGCACGCCATGACTTCGATGAAGTGATACGGCAGCTCCTCGCCGGCCTTCCATGCGGCGCGGACCCGGTTGAGGACCTGCTCGACGTTGGCGAGCCCGTGGGCGACGGCGACGCGGACGGGCGTCCCGGCGACCATGACCGTCGCCTCCTTGACGCCCTGCAGGCCGCGGACGGCCCCGAGCTCGATCGAGTCGAGCTTCTTGCCCGTGGCGTAGAAGTACGCGGTCCTGAGGGCCGCCTCCATGACGCCGCCGGTGGCTCCGAAGATCGTGCCGGCGCCGGTGTACTCGCCGAGGATCGAGTCGGGCTGGCCGTCCTCGAGTGCGAGGAACTCGATGCCCGACTGCTTGAGCATGCGGGCGAGCTCGCGGGTGGTGAGCGCCACGTCGACGTCCTTGAAGCCCGAGGCGTACATCTCGTCGGTGCGGGACAGCTCGTACTTCTTCGCCGTGCAGGGCATGATCGAGACGACGAACATCTTCGAGGGGTCGATGCCGAGCTTTTGCGCGTAATAGGTCTTCGCGAGGACGCCGAGCATCTGCTGCGGCGACTTTGCCGTGGAGAAGTTGTCGATGAAGTCGTAGTGGTTCTTCTCCATGAAGTCCGTCCAGGACGGGCAGCAGGAGGTGATCAGCGGCAGGGGGCCGCGCTTGTGGACGAACCGCTCGATGAATTCACTCGCCTCCTCGACGATCGTCAGGTCGGCGGAGAAATTTGTGTCGAAGACGGCCGTGAAGCCGAGCCTGCGCAGCGCGGCGTAGAGCTTCTTCGTCAGGTTCGTTCCGGGTGGCAGCCCGAAGGCCTCTCCCACCGTCACGCGGACGGACGGCGCGATCTGGACGACGCAGACCTTGTTCGGGTCGTGCAGCGCCTCCCAGACGATCGGTGTCTCGTCGTTCTCGACGATGGCGCCGGTCGGGCAGTGGGCGGAGCACTGGCCGCACTTGACGCAGGGCGATTCGGCGAGGGTTATGTCGCCCGCGGGCGCCATGCGGGTGTTGATTCCGCGGTCGAGGAAGGACAGGGCCCAGACGTTCTGGACCTCCTGGCAGACCTGGATGCAGCGGCCGCACTTGATGCACTTCTGAAACTCGAGGATGATCGAACCCGTGGAGCGGTCGGGCGGCACGTCCTTCACGTAGCGCTTGATCGTCTCCATCGGGATGTTGAAGTCGGCGGCGAGGGACTGCAGCTCGCACTCGCCGTTGCGGCCGCAGGTCAGGCAGGCCTGCGGGTGGTTCGAGAGGATGAGCTCGAGCGTTGAGCGCCGCACATCGACGATCTCGTGGTCGTGCGTCGTGATCTCCATCCCGTTCTCCAGGGGCGTGCAGCAGGCGCGTATCAGCTTGTTGCCTCCCTTGTTGCGGACGATGCAGATGCCGCATGCGGCCGTCGGGAGGAGGTCCTTGTGCTTGCAGAGCGTGGGGATCTTCACCTGCACGCGCCGGGCGCCGTCGAGGATGCTCGTGCCTTCCGGCACCTGCACTTCAATCTGGTTGATGCGTGCGGTGATCATAATTCGGCCCCTCCGCTGACTGCCGGGACTGCGGTCGCGGCTGAAACCCGGGGCGGTGCAGCCGGGGCGGCGCCCGCTCCGGCGCTCGCCGCGCCCTTCATCTTCCGCGCGTAGCTGGGTCCGCCCTCGATGAACGCCCGGTATTCCTCGCCAAAGTAGCGAAGGGTGGAGAGGACCGGGTTGGACGCCGTCTGGCCCAGGCCGCAGAGCGAGGCGCGCTGCATCGCGAGGCAGATGCGCTTGATCTGAACGAGGTCCTCGTCGCTGCCGCGGCCGCGCGAGATCCGGTCCAGGACCTGCAGCAGCTGGTAGCCGCCGATCCGGCACGGCGCGCACTTGCCGCAGGATTCATCGACGCAGAACTTCAGGTAGAACTTCGCCACCTCGACCATCGAGTCGGTCTTGTCCATGACGAGCATCCCGCCCGAGCCCATGATCGAGCCGAGCTGCTGGAGGGTCTCGTAGCTGACGGGCGTGTCGAGGTGCTGCACCGGGATCACGCCGCCGGACGGGCCCCCGGTCTGCACGGCCTTGATGTCCTTCTCGTCGAGGACTCCGCCGCAGATGTCGTAGATGATTTCGCGCAGGGTCGTGCCCATCGGGACCTCGACCAGCTGGGCGTTGCGAACCTTGCCCGTGACGGCAAAGACCTTCGTGCCCTTCGAGGTTGCCGTGCCGAAGCTCGAGAACCACTCGCCGCCCCTGGCCAGGATGGCCGACACGCAGGCGAACGTCTCGACGTTGTTGATCGCGGTCGGCATGTTCCAGAGGCCGCGGACGGATGGATAGGGCGGACGGGGGCTCGGGCTGCCGCGCCTGCCCTCGATCGAGGCGATGAGCGCCGTTTCCTCGCCGCAGACGAATGCGCCGGCGCCGAGCCGGATTTTCGCGTCGAATGAGAATTCGCTCCCGAGGATATTCTCGCCGAGCAGCCCCTGCTCGCGCGCCTCCTGGATTGCGTGCTCGATCCGCTCGACGGCTTTCGGGTATTCCGCTCGGATGTAAAAATATCCCTTTGAGGCGCCCATCGCGTAGCCCGCGATGATCATGCCCTCGAGGACGGCGTGCGGATCGCTTTCAAGGACGCTGCGATCCATGAAGGCGCCCGGGTCCCCTTCGTCGCCGTTGCATATGACATAATGCTGCGGAGCCTGTTGCGCCCGGGTGAGCTGCCACTTGAGCCAGGTCGGGAACCCGGCGCCGCCGCGGCCGCGGAGGGAGCTCGCCTTCATTTCGGCGATCACGTCCTCCGGCTTCATCTCGAACAGGACCCTGCGCAGGGCCTGGTAGCCGCCGACGCGGCGGACGTAGTCGTCAAGCCGGCCCGGATCGACGTTGCCGCAGTGGCGGAGGGCTATGCGCACCTGCTTGTCAGGGGTCTTCCAAAGGAGGTCGTCGAGCACGCGGCCGTTCTCGATCGATTCGGCGACGATGCGGGCGACATCGGGCGCCAGGACGTTGGCATACGTGACGGCGGAGGGCAGGAGCTGCACGACGGCGCCTTCATCATAGATGCCGATGTCCAGCGCGCGGGCGACCTGCACCCGGTCCGAGAGCCCGCGGCGCTTGAGTTCCTCATTGAAGGAAAATTGGAAAAACTCGGTCTTGCTCGCGGCTCCGGGCCCCGTGTCGCAGACGAGGACATGCGTGACGGGCGCGAGAAGCTCCAGCGAGCGGGCGCGGGTTGCGATCACGTGGTCGTCGAGGAGCTTCTTGCCGATCAGGTGCTGCTCGAGGATGGCCTCGGCGACCTCGGGGGATACGTGCCCATAATGGATCCGCGGCATGCCTTCCGACTGCACTTCGACCACGGGATCGGCGAACGAGTATCCGATCGATCCGGCCCGCAGCAGCGAAAAGGTCAGGTGGCGTTCGTTGCGGGCATGCGCCAGCGCGGAGAATGCGGTCTCGGCGCCGGCAGCGATTCCCCCCGTGTCCAGCTGCACGCGAATCCATTCCGATGGATCCACATCAGGCTGCGCGGCAAAATGTTCCAGGTCCTGGCGTGTCAATTTAGTCATTTCGTCGCTCCCTTTTGCGCCTTGATCGCGGCGATGTAGCCGGCGATGTCCGACGATTTCACGTGGCCGCAGGTCTTGCCGTCCACGACCATGGCGGGCGCCATGCCGCAGCAGCCGATGCAGCGAACGACCTCGAAATGGAACTGCCGGTCCGTGGTGGTCTGTCCCTCGGCGATATTGAGCTGCGTGCGGGTCTCGTTGAGCAGCTCGGTCGAGCCCTTCAGGTAGCAGGCGGTCCCGTTGCAAACCGTGATGTTGTGGGCGCCGGGCGGCTGCAGCTTGAAGTAGTGGTAGAAGGTGATGACCTCGTAGATCCGCGCGAGTTTCACCCCGAGTTCGCGCGACAGCTCCATCGCGACCTCGCGCGGCACGTAGCCGTACTGGTTCTGGATGGCGTGCAGGACCATGATGAGGTTGCCCTCCTCGTTGCGCCAGCGCTCGACGTGCTGCTGCACGTCGCGGCGGGTGGTCGATTCGAGCTTGCTCTGGATCCGGCGGATCCGCTCGAGCTTCACCTCGACAACGCGCGATATCTCCTCGGAGACGTCGCGTGGCACAAACCCATGCCGTTGTTCGAGATCCTGCAACAAATCGAGCAGTGAGCCTTCATCCTGCCGTACGATCTCGGTAGGGCGGTGACCCGTGCTCGGAACGCCTTCGGGGGCAGCGCTTTTCATCACGATAACAGGGTATCCAAAGCAGGGCGCAGATACTCCGCACGAATTGGTAAATCGTGCGCACGGATTGGTGTTGCCCCGGGACGGCGGAGGCCGAATGACATCTGCAGCAGTGAACGCGTCCAATGTATCCCATTTCTGGGAATTGATCCTCGGAACGGTTGTCGGGCTGCTGCCCGTCATCAATCCCCTGGCAACGACGCCCACGTTTCTCGCGATTACCGAGGGCGATTCGCAGAAAAGGAGGCTGGAGCAGCTGCGCCGGGCCTGTCTTTACATGGTGACAATCCTGGTAGGGGCGCTCGTATTCGGGACCTTCATCATGAACGCCTTCGGAATCTCGATTCCCGGGCTTCGGATCGCCGGGGGAATGCTGGTCGTCGGGATCGGCTGGCGAATGCTTCTGGGAGTGGCCGACGGGGGGCAGCATGGCGAGCATGCGATCCCGGCGGCGCGCGCAAAGCCGGACATTTCGTTCACGCCGCTGGCCATGCCCATGCTGAGCGGGCCCGGGTCGATCGCGGTCACGGTGGGATTCGCCTCGCTTGCCGGGGCGTGGCTCGACTATGCGGCGATCATCCTCGGGATTCTTGCCGTGGCGCTCATCAGCTACGCGATCCTCAGGCTGTCCACCCGGATCGTCGCCGTGATCGGGGCCAACGGCATGAATGCGCTCACGAAGCTCATGGGCTTCCTGCTCGTGTGCGTCGGGATCCAGTTCGTCGTGAACGGGGTCATCGGGGTCGCGGCCGAGCCGGCGCTGATCCGCGCGATCCGGGATGCGCTGCAGGCGAGACCCTGAGCAGGCGGCCCGGTGCCGGAAGGAAACAGACCGTTCGGAAAAAGTTTCACTCGCCGCTGGACCTTGTTGCCGCCACGATTGTCATCCTAACGCCAATATGAAGCGCCCTCCCATCGTTTTCGCCGCTGCGCTCGCCTTCGGGCTTTGCGCGGGCTGCTCGTACGTGCCGCATATCCCATTTATTGGGCACAAGACCGGAAGCACGGAGCCCAGGCCGCCGAAGGAGGATTCCCACGTGGCGACGCAATCGGAGAGGGAGTTCAAGCAGCGCTGGGTGGACAAGCGTTCGTCCGAACTGGTCGCACAGGGGCTGGCGCCCGATACCGCGCGCGCCCAGGCGGCGGCGGAATTCAACCAGAAGTTCAGCGCTACGCACGCCGCGCACTGAGCGGCTGCCCGGGGTCCCCGCGGGACGGGATTGCCTACGGCTCGCGGTCGACGCCCAGAAGCTCGATCGTGAAGATAAGGGAGGTGTCCCGTGGAATCTTGGGCGGGTCCCCCATGGAGCCGTAGGCGAGCTCCGGGGGTATGACGACGAGCCGCTTCTCGCCGGGCTTCATGAGCCGTATGACCTGGTCCCAGCCGACGATCACTATCCCGCGGCCGAGCCGGAAGGAAAAGGGCTTGTTCCGGTCGGTGTTCTGGTCGAACGGCTTTCCATTCAGAAGGGTTCCCACGTAGAGCACATGAACCATGTCGCCCGCCTTGGGAGGCTGTCCCTCGCCGGGTTGCAGGATGACGTAGCGGATGCCGGTGTTGGTCTTTTGCGCAGTGGGCCAGGTCTTTTCGATGTACACGAGATCATCGAAGGGGAACTTCTCGCGCTGGGCGTGAAGAGCCGGCCTCAGGGATAGGACAGCGGCGAACAGGAGGGCGACGGGAAGCAGGCGCATGGGGTGTTGGTGGGAAAAGGCAAATCGGGAAGGCCCGCGGAGGAAAGCGAAATTTTGGCTTATTGGATGGCCGGGTGGGCGGCAATCAGGGAAAGGGCCTGCCGAAGGAGCGTCTTCCCCGGCTCCATGCGGTGCCACGGCGAGGCGCCCGACGGGTGAGGGAGGGGAATGCAGTCGGCCGAATGCCCGCGCCAGGAGATGGGAAACCGCCTCCCGACCACCCGATCCAGGGGCGAAGGCGCAATGAACTGGTTCAGCGCCAGTTTTCCGACCGGAATCACGAGGGAGGGCCGCAGGATTTGGAACTCGCGCTCAAGCCAGTGCGAGCAGGCGGCGATTTCATCGGGGGCGGGAACGCGGTCTCCGCCCTCCGGGCGCTTGCCGGGGAAGCAGCGGCAAACGGCCGCAAAATAGATGCGGTCGCGCGTTTGATCCTCGGTCCAGCCCAAAGCCTCGCCAAACCACTTGAAGAGCGTGCGGCCCGCAGTCCAGGCGAATGGGCGGCCGAGCTTCGGCTCCTTGTCGCCGGGGGCCTGGCCGATCAGGAGCACCCGGGACGCGACCGGGCGTCCGACGACGACCGGCCTGTGCATCCGCGGGCAGCGGGTGCACGCCTGAAGTTCGCAGAAATGCTTAACAAGAGTCGACTTTGACAAGGGACAGACGCGGTAGCCCAACGGGCCAAGGCGGCCTTTTCAATATCCAACCGGCGGGCCACTCGCCCCGGAAGGCAAAAAAAAGACGGGGCCTTTTGAGGGCTCCGTCTCTTGCAAATTGACCGCCGGCCTTGGGGCCGGGATGCGATTAGTAACGGCGCTCGCCGCGATCGCGATGACCGCCGCCGCCGCCGCCACCACCGCCGCCGAATCCGCGACCGCCACCGCCGCCGCCGCCGAAGCCGCGACCGCCGCCGCCGCCGCCGCCGAATCCGCCGCCTGCGCGCTCTTCCTTCGGACGAGCCTCATTGACCGTGAGCTGACGGCCGCCGAGTTCGGATCCATTGACCTTCTCGGCCGCGATCTTGGCCTCATCATCGGTTCCCATGGTCACGAATGCAAAGCCGCGCGGGCGGCCCGTCATTTTGTCCATGGCAACATATACGTCGGTAACAGTACCGAACTGGCCGAAGTGCGCGCGTAGCTCGTCTTCAGTGGTCTTAAAGGACAGGTTCCCAACATAAAGTTTGGAATTAGCCATTTGTTGATTTCGTAGAGCCACCGTCCGCTGCCAGTCCGTTCCCACCATTGGGTTTCGAAATCATCACTTAAGCTACCTGCTCAGCCAACGACTCACCAGAAGCTGTCATCAAAACGCTATCTCTAACGAGGGCGCAAAAAACGCACAGAAAGGAACTTGATGCAAGAATAATTTAGGACGGCGCTTTTTCGGGCCCAGCTCCACCTGCGGCGCTGCCCCGGGAATCGGCTCAATTCTCGGCGACCAGGCGCTTCAGGTTGCCCAGATTGCCGCCCATCCAATCCTTAAGAATGTCCTTTTCGAATCGGAGCGGGTCGTCCGCGTTTATCGTAACCCTCGAATCGAAAGAGAGATCAAGAATATCCTCTTTCCCCTCCTTGATCACCTTCCCGGCGGCGTTGGCGACCGTCCAGCCGAATTTGAAATGGGGCGGGTAGATGGACTTGACCATTCTTATGTGGTCCCATTGGGCGCCGTGCCAGGGCTCAAAATCCCCGGCCAAGTCGATATCCGTGAACGTCATTGTGAGCTTGCATCCTTCCGGAACGAAGTGCTTCGACTCCGAGACCAGATACTCGCTGATCTTGTTCAGGATGTCCTGCTGCCCCTGGTCGGTCGGGGACATCTGATCCTTGATGTCGGTGAATTTCTCCTGGTGGTCGAATACGATTTCGGCCCAGGAGGCCTTTGGCGCTTCCGCGCCGTAAACTGCACCAGCGGCCACCAATGCGACCGCCGCGGAGAACAAGGCGACTTTTTTCATGGTGTGCTCCTTTGAGAAGACTTCTGACTTGGAGGCACGTTAGCACGAATATGTTCCAAAATCCAGCCTGCGCCACGGCAGGGCCTGTCCCCCAAAAGTGCCTGTCCCTCATGGGTGCCTGTCCCTTGCGGCTCGCCACGGAGCCGGCTAACCTGCATCCATCACAAAACCGATGAAGATTGCGCAAGATCGTCGGGCGAAAAGGGCCGAAGGCGACCGAGCTGTGCTAAAAGCACAGCGCAGGGAGCCAGAGGACCTTTGCGCCGACGAGATTGGGCAAGATTTGTCGGAATTTGTGATGGATGCAGGTTAACATGATTCACCTGTTCAAAAGACCGATTGGACGCCTAACTCCTTCCTGAAATGCAAACACCGTTGTTCAACTGGCTGGAGACGCGTGGGGCGGGCGTCCTTCTGCATCCAAGCTGCCTGCCCGGGCACCAGGGGATCGGAACCTTCGACGTGCAGGTGGATCGATTCCTCGACTTTTTGCAGGCGGCGGGGATGAGCACCTGGCAGATCTGCCCGCTGGGTCCGACCGGCTACGGGGACTCGCCGTACCAGTGCTTTTCCGCGTTCGCCGGGAACCCCTACCTGATCGACCTGGGCGAACTGGCGTCGCGTGGGCTCTTCAATGCGGCCGATCTCTCCCAAATCACCGAGCGGGCGCCCGGGCGGGTCGACTATGGCGCCCTCTACCGGATCAAGTGGGCGCTCCTCAGGAGCGCATTCGAGCGCTACCAGGAAAGCGGCAGCCCTTCCCTCGAAGGCGAGAGTTTCGCCGAATTCAAGAGCCGGCAGGCGGACTGGCTGGATCCGTACGCCCTTTTCCAGGCGCTGAAGGATTTCCACGGGGGCAGGGCGTGGACCGAATGGCCCGACGAATCGCGGATTTACGCGAAGGCCGCCCGCTCCCCTCTTCGCAGGAAGCTCGCCTCCTCATGCGAGGCGCACCGGTTTTACCAGTACGTCTTCTTCGCCCAGTGGCGGCGGGTCCGGGGGGAGGCCGCCCGGCGGGGAATCTCGATTGTCGGCGACCTGCCGATCTTCGTCGCGGCCGACTCGGCCGACGTCTGGGCCCGGCCCGAGTTGTTTGAGCTGGATCCGGCGAGCGGCCGGCCCCTGGCCGTGGCGGGGGTTCCACCGGACTATTTTTCAGCCGACGGCCAGCTGTGGGGCAACCCGCTCTACGCCTGGGAGCGCCACGCGGCCGACGGCTATGCCTGGTGGCTTTCGCGGCTGCGCGCAGCCTTCGAGCTGTACGACATAGCGAGGATCGACCACTTCCGCGGATTCGAATCGTACTGGAGGATCCCGCTTCCGGCCTCCAATGCGCGGACGGGGGCCTGGGTCCCGGGACCGGGGATCGGCCTGTTCAAGGCGATCCAGCGGGCGCTGCCCAGGGCGCGGATCATCGCGGAGGACCTGGGGCTGCTGACACCGGGTGTCGTCAGGCTGCGCGAGGAGACGGGGCTTCCGGGAATGGCCGTTCTGCAGTTCGCCTTCGGCGGCGACGAATCCAACCTCTATCTCCCGCACAACCTGATCGCGAACCAGATCGTGTATCCCGGGACCCATGACAACGACACTTCCCTCGGCTGGTACGCCTCGGCCGGCGAGGCCGCGCGCGACCACGTCCGGCGCACCCTGAGCGCCAGCGGGGCCGAGATCGGCTGGGACCTGATCCGCGCCGCCTACGCCGCCCCGAGCCGGCTCGCCGTCATCACGGTCCAGGACATCCTTTCGCTGGGATCGGAGGCCAGGCTGAACAGCCCGGGAAAGCCGGAGGGCAACTGGCAGTGGCGGCTTTCCGAGCAGCAGATGGACCGCCTGGCCGGCGGGACCGCCCGCTACCTGAGGGAACTCGGCGGACGAACCCGCCGCTGCTGAACGCCGATGTTCGCCAATCTCATGGGACGGGGCCCGCGGCGCAACGCCCTCGACTACGAGCGGAGCTTCGTCGAATCGGTCCATTTCCCCGGGGCCGCGCCGCGCAACCGCCGGACGGAGCGGCTGCTCCTCGCCTGCTGGATCATCATCGTGCTCAAATGCGCGGTCGTCGCCTGGGCGATTCCCCACTATCGCGTGCCCTTCAGCCCGCTTTGGGTGATCCTGCCGACGCTGCTCCTGGCGGGGATCGTCACCGCGGTTTATTTCCTGCGGGACTGAGTTTCTTCGGACGTTTGGAACAATTTTCGTTGAGCCGGGCGCGCTCCGCGGGATACTGGACCGCGTTCGCCCGCAGGCAGATGAAAAAACAGCGCCAACTCAAAGTGTATTTTTCGGGCGAGATGTATTGCCTGAGCCAATTGATCGGAAACGCGTACCTCGGCGAGGCGATCTACGAAAAATCCCACGGCCGGTACCTGTGCGCCCTGCCGCAGGACCTCGAGCCGAACGGCCAGCGTCCGCGCGCGATCCGGGACCAGGCGGTCAAGACCCTCATCGCCTGCGATCTTGCGCTTTTCATTTTTGAGGGGCCCGCGGTCGACTCGGCGACGGCGATCGAATTCATGTACGCCAAGTTTGCAGACATTCCCTCGGTCATCCTCCGGAGCGATCTGCGCAAGAGCGGCGACGGGAAGGATCCGTGGACCCTGATGGCCAGCTATTTTCCGCGCACGGTCAATGTGATCCTGGACGGCCTGGAGTCCTACAAGGCGATCCTGAAGCGCAGGCGCCGGAAGCTCGACGAGGTCCTGAGGCTCGCCGGCCAGCACAGCTCGGCCGACGCGCAGCGCATGTGCGACGCGGTCGCGGCGGCCTGCGTCCGGGCGTTCGACCGCGTGCGCGAAATCGAGCCGGTGATGCCCCGCCACCTGCGCGAGGAGGTGTACAACTGGCTGAGCCTCATGCCGGGGCTGCGGGGAAAGCAGAAGGAGCTCCGCCGGGAGTTCGAGCATTTCCTCGAGACCAAGGTGGAAAGGGAACTGCTGTGAACGGGGGACTGCGCCTGATCGAACATCCGCTCGCCCACCATATTGTCACGCATCTGCGGGACAGGACGACCCATCCGGCCACGTACCGCACCCTGACGTACCAATTGAGCCTCCTTCTCGCGATCGAGGCGACGCGGGACCTGGCGACCGAGGAGAAGACGATCGAGACGCCTCTCGAGACGGCCCGGGGCCGGGTCCTCGCCCACACCCCGCTCGTCGTCGTGCCGATCCTGCGGGCGGGCTCGGGAATGTTGCAGCCGTTTCTGGACGTTTTTCCCGACGTGAGCGTGGGCTACATCGGTTTGGAGCGGGACCATGAGACCGCGAAGGCGCGCAGCTACTACTGCAAGCTCCCGCCGCTCGAGGGCCGCCGGGTTTTCGTGATCGACCCCATGCTCGCAACCGGAGGCTCCGCCGCCCAGGCCCTCCGGCTCGTCAAGGAACGGGGGGCTGCCGATCCGAAGCTTGTGTGCATCGTCGTTGCGCCCGAGGGACTGGAGGAGGTGGGCCGGGCGCACCCGGATGTTCCCATTTTTGCGGCGGCCCTCGACAGGGCCCTCGATTTGAGAAAATACATCCTGCCCGGCCTCGGCGATTTTGGGGACCGGCTGTACGGGACGTGACACGGAGCCGTCCGGGAGTGACCCGTTCGATGAACGGGATGCCCTTGGATTGAGACCTTTCCGGTTGCGGCGCGTCTTTTCCTGGCGGAGATTTGTCTTCATGAAGAACCCCACCCCACTTCCCTCCGTCGTCCTCATTCTGGCCATGGCCCTGGCCGGCGGCTTCCCGCTCAAGGCCCAACCGGCCGTGAAGCTCACCCAGGCCGACGGCCGCATCCGCGTCGAGATCGGCGGGCAGCCGTTCACCGAATACGTCTATGCCGGGGCGGACCGGCCGTACTGCTACCCGGTCCTGGCGCCCGACGGAACACCGCTCACCCGCGACTTTCCGATGAAGAACACGCCGGGGGAGGATCACGATCATCCGCATCACCGGTCGCTTTGGTTCGCTCACAGCGACGTGAACGGGATCGATTTCTGGAACGAGGGCACCGCGGGCAACAGCCGCAAGAAGGGCAGGATCGTGCACGACGCCATTGTCGAGTCGACAGGCGGCGACGTCGGCACGATCCGGGCGACCGATCGGTGGATCGCGCCCACAGGACAGGTGTTTTGCACGGATGAAACGACCCTGCGCTTCCAGGGGCTGCCGGACGCACGGATCATCGACTATGCCGTGACGATCCAGGCGCCTAAGGACGCGCCGGTCCAGATCGGGGATGACAAGGACGGAACAATGGCCATACGGCTCGCGCAATGGATGACCATGCCGCACAAGAACGGAAAACAGGCCGAGCCGGGAGCCGGCCAAATCGTGACGGCGGCCGGGGACCGTGACGAAAAGGCCTGGGGAAAGCGCGCCGACTGGTGCGACTACCATGCTCCGCACGAGGGAAAGGTCTATGGGGTCGCAATTTTCGACAGCCCGCAGAACCTGCGCCACCCCACGTGGTGGATGGCGCGCGACTACGGGCTATTCGGGGCAAACCCCTTCGGCCAGCACTGGTATGAGGCCAAGATGGACCAGCCCCACTTGGGCGATTACACGATTCCCGCCGGAGGAAGCCTGACGCTTCGTTACCGATTTTACTTCCATTACGGAGACGAAAAGGACGGGCGCGTCGCCGAACAGTACGCCGAATACGCAAAGGCCCAATGAACGCGCGCATCCCCTCCCTCTCCCGCCGCACGTTCATCAAGGCATCCGCCCTGGCGGCGGCCGGGGCCTCGCTCTCGGCCCGTTCCTGGGCGCAGGTCGCCGGAGCCAACGGCGACATCCGCGTGGCGGTCGTCGGCTTGAACGGCCGCGGCAAGAGCCACATCGCGAGCCTGCGCTCGCTTCCGGGAGCCCGGCTGGTCGCCCTCTGCGACGCGGACTCGGCCGTCCTGCAAAAGGCGGCGCAGTCCGTCGGAGGCGGGGTGAAGACCTATCGAGACATCCGGCAGCTCCTGGCCTCGCCTGAAGTCGATGCGATCACGATCGCCATGCCGAACCACTGGCACTCGCTTGCCGCGATCTGGGCCTGCCAGGCAGGCAAGGACGTCTACGTCGAAAAGCCGGTGTCCCACACGGTCTGGGAGGGCCGCCAGTTGGTCGCCGCCGCCGCAAAATACGGCCGGATCGTCCAGGCCGGGACGCAGATCCGCTCGGGAGAGGGCCTGCGCGAGGCGGTCGAATGGGTGCGCTCGGGCAACCTGGGGAAGATCACCGCATCGCGGGGGTTCTGTTACAAGTTCCGGGGCAGCATCGGCCTGACGAGCGGGCCGCAGCCGGTGCCGGCGACCGTCGATTACGATTTGTGGTGCGGTCCCGCCCCGATGGCGCCCCTGCGCCGCAAGAATCTCCACTATGACTGGCATTGGGTGTGGCCGACCGGCGACGGCGACGTCGGCAACCAGGGCATCCACCAGATGGACGTCGCCCGCTGGTTCCTCGGCGAGCCGGGGCTTCCCCGGCACACGATGAGCGTCGGCGGCAGGCTCGGCTACGTCGACGACGCCGAGACGCCCAATTCGCAGGTCGTGATCCACGACTACCCCACGGCGCCGCTCATTTTCGAGGTCAGGGGTTTGCCTTCGAAACCGACCCCGGACTCAGCCGGGGGCTCCGGAAGCGCCGAGGCGGCGGGCGCCCGCGCCTCGCTCATGGACAAGTACCGCGGTGTCTCGATCGGGAACATCGTCGACTGCGAAGGGGGAAGCGTCGTGACAGCCTCCTATTTTTCGGCGACGGCCCATGATCGCGACGGCAAGGTCGTGAAGGAATTCCGGGGCACGGACCGCCACATGGCGAACTTCATCGATGCGGTGCGCAGCCGGAAGGCGGCCGATCTCTACGGTCCGATACAGGAGGGGCACGTTTCGAGCGCGCTCTGCCACCTGGGCAGCATTTCCCACCGCGCAGGCCGCGCGGCCGCGCCCGGGCAGATACGGGAGCAGATCCAGGGGGATCCGGCGCTGGCCGAGGCCTACGGGCGCCTCGCCGGGCACCTTGCCACAAACGGGGTCGATCTGGAAAGGACGCCCGCGATCCTCGGACTGCCCCTCACGGTGGACGTGCCGAACGAAGGATTGATCGGAAGCCCGGAGGCGTCCCGCCTTCTTTCGCGGGAATACAGGGAACCGTACCGGGTGCCGGGCCTCGTCGCGTAAGGAGCATCAAGGCTGCCAGCGCCCGTAGATTCCGCAGGGAAGAACCTTCCCGTCGCGCTGGACCGGAAGGCCGACCTCGCCCGCCGAGATCGTCCCGCCGCGCGACCCGAGCAGTTCGCAGAGAAGATTGGCGACCACGGTCGGCGACAGCCGGGCCGTGTAGGCATTCACGAGGAAAAAGAGCGGCTCGTCCGAAAGGATCGCGCGGCACTCCTCCAGGAGGGGCCAAAGGTCGTCCTCAAGCTTCCACATCTCCCCGGTTGATCCCCGGCCGAAGGTCGGCGGGTCCATGATGATCGCATCGTACCGCCGGCCGCGCTTGTTCTCCCGGCGGACAAATTTCAGGCAGTCATCGGCAATGAAGCGGATGGCTGCCGACCCGAGACCGCTCAGTCCCGCATTCTCGCGGCACCACTTTACCATGCCCTCGGCGGCATCGACGTGGCAGACGCTCGCGCCCGCGGCTGCGGCGGCGCAGGTTGCCGCCCCGGTGTAGCCGAACAGGTTCAGCACATTGATTGTCCGGCCCTCCTTCTTCGCCTCGCGGATGAGCGCGGAAAACCAGTCCCAATTGACGGCCTGCTCGGGAAACAATCCCGTGTGCTTGAACGATGTGGGCCGGATCTTGAGCTTGAGGGAAAGCGGGTCGTAGTGGATCTCCCACTGTTCGGGAAGCGGCCGGCGGAACTCCCATTGCCCCCCGCCGGAGGCACTGCGGTGATAGAAACCGTCCCAGTGAGCCCACGGGGCGTCGGCGGCCGCGTCGTGCCGGGGCCAGAGGATCTGCGGGTCGGGCCGGATCAGCGTATAGGGCCCCCACCGCTCCTGCTTCATTCCCGCGCCGCAATCGACCAGTTGATAATCCTTCCATCGGTCGGCGACGATCAGGGGATTGCGCTGGACGGTTGGGGGCATCGGAAATCCTAGCGAACTCCGGCCGCCCGCTGGTGTCGAGTCGCAAGGCGCTCGGCGCGCCGCTGAGGGTCGGGCTCAATAGGTATTATTACCATTTGCCTGCCTGTCCTTCGCCGATCAAAAAGCCCATAAGTCGAATATTTTCATGATAAAAACCCACTCACTCCAGATTCTCGGCGTGTCCGCTTGCTTGGTCGCGACCCTCCTCGGGAGCGCCCGCCTCGCTGCGGACATAGTCGAGACAAGAAATGGCGCGCGAATCGTCGGAAAGATAACGAAAGTCGACGCCGGATCGGTCTTTGTGACCACCAATTTCGCCGGCGACCTGACAATCAAGCAAAGCGAGGTTGCCGCGATCACAACCGACGGGCCCCTGTCGGTGCGGCTGGCCGACGGCACCCGGATCAAGGGGCGGATTGGCACGCAGGATGGCGCGCTTCAGGTCGTTGGATCGGACGGGACGATCTCGACAAGCGTTCCCAGGGTCGCGGCCATGTGGGAACCGGACGCCAAGGACCCGGAGATCGCCGCCCTCGAGCGCCATTGGTCGTTTGAGGCAACCGTCGACGTCGAAGGCACGTCCGGAAACAAGGATCAACTCGGCACGGCGGCCGGATTCCGTGCGAAGCTCGTCACTCCCCAGGACACGCTCCAATACTATACGGGGTACAACCGGCAGGTGACCTCCGGGGTCAAGTCGGCGGACAAGTTCAGGGCGGGTGTCGATTACGCCGCCAATTTTTCGGCGGACTCCTCGTGGTACGTCCGCGACGAGGGGGGATTCGACCGGATCATGGACGTTCGGTTCTATGACACGGCGGCAGCCGGCGCGGGCTACAATATCCTGA
The DNA here is from genome assembly GCA_964605835.1 of uncultured Opitutaceae bacterium. GTDB lineage: Bacteria > Verrucomicrobiota > Verrucomicrobiia > Opitutales > Opitutaceae > Palsa-1447. Next base: position 13,081 of record CAZSEH010000036.1, on the reverse strand, counting down.
ACAGCAGGACGGATTTGCTCACCGGCCGCGTCGGTCTGGCCTACCGCTACGAAGGGTACGACAGCCCCAGGACGGCGACCGTGAATTCGGCCGCTGCGGATTTTGAGATCGCGAATGACCTCAAGTTCAAGATTTCCGAACTGGTCACCCATCTGGCGGCGTTGCCCGCGTTCTCCGATCTCTCCAACATCATCGTGACGCACGACAGCTACTACCAGATACCGCTTGCCAGCCCTGCGTGGAAGCTCCGGATCGGCGTGTCGAACGACTACAACAGCAAGCCGACCATCGGCTTCAAGAGACTCGACACGACCTATTACACCCGGCTGATCCTCGACTGGCAGTAGGCGGTTGCTAGAACCCCGATCAGGCGCGCCGTCCGGGCCGGGCATTGGGCCGGGACCTGCTATTATGCGCGCAAGTGAAAACGTCCAGTCTCGATCTTTTGGAAGAATCCAAGTTGCCGCCGGCCCAGGCCCGGGCCATACTTACGGTCATGGAATCGGAACTCGCACTCCATGATGGTTCGCTCGCCACGAAGTCCGATCTGTTCGCAGTAAAGTCCGATCTCCTTGCAGTAAAGTCGGACCTTTTTGCAGCAAAGGCGGAGCTGCGGGAGGAAATCCACAGGTTGGATGTCAAAATCGAGGCGTTTCGCGCCGACCTGATCGGCGAAATAAGGGGCACCATCCGCTGGAATTTCGCGTTTTGGATCGCCCAGCTCGCCGCAATCGCCGGGATCCTGAAGCTCCTCAAATAGGGTCCGGAGCCGTCTAATCCAGCCGCGCCAGCAGGCGCCGCACGCCCTCGATGGGGGCTGCGTCGACCGGCTTCAGGTCCAGGAGCGTGCGCTCCCGCAGCGCCCGGGCGACAATCGGGCGGGTCAGGATCGGTCCGCTGAGTCCAGCGCAAATCTCGTTTGCGGGTGTTTCGGGAAACAGCGTTGCCACGACCCGCAGCGCGAGTCCCAGGAGTTTGCCGGTCGACTCGACCACGATCTCCAAGGCAGCCGCGTTCCCCTCCTCCGCGAGGCGAAGCACCTCAGGGGCGAGGCCCGCGGTCCTCGCGTTCGCCATCTTCTCGCGGCTGAAGTCCCGGCTGATGGCATTCGCATCCTGCAGCCCCGTATAAGCCTGCAACATCCGCCCCATCCCCGACTCCGGCAGCCACCCCTGCAGCTCGAGCAACCCGCGCGCAACCGCCCTGCGCCCGATGTCATACCCGCTCCCCTCATCTCCAAACCGCCATCCAAGCCCGCCCGCGTAGTGAGTAACGCCAAAAGGGACAGCCTCCCCGTGAGGGACAGGCACCTCTGCGGGGACAGCCTCGCGCGGAGCGCGGGCGGCAACGAAGGAGCCGGTCCCCGCGTGCAGGACGAGGCCCGGGAGGCCGCCGGTGGCGAGTTCGAGGACGGGGAGCGAGTCGTCGACGGCGATGACGCGGCCCAGTCCGGTGAGCCCGGCCGCGGTTTCCCGCCAGAAAGGGCGGCTGCCAGCCATGCAGAGAAGCGTCGTCGAAATGGTTCGGGCCGGGCCCGCCACAGGGGGCTGGGTGAGGAGCGCGAGAATCGCGTCGACAACCACGTGCCTGGCCTCGTCGGGCCCGACGATGCCCGGATTGCTGCCTCCGGCCCGGTGGCTTGCTATTATCGCTCCCGAGTCATCGACCACTATGCACTCGGTCTTCGTCCCTCCCCCATCGACGCCCAGTTTGAAACTCATGCGAAACCGGTTCAGGCCAGCTGGCGCGAGAGCCGTCCCTGGTATTTCCGGGCGAGCGCCCGGTTGTGCTCGATCGCCCCCGGCAGATTCTGGCTCTGGAGAACCGGCAGCGGATGGCCGTTGGTTTTCAGCCAGTCCATGACCGAGAGCATGAGCCAATTGAGGACCGAACATCCGATCACCGTGCTCGTCGGCCCCGCATTCACCGGGACGCCCGAGCTCTCTCCCAGTTGCACGATGGCATCTCCGGGCACGCCGCCATTATCAAGGACATAGTCCGCGCACTCGAACAGGCGCTTGCCGCTCGGGTGCTGCGAGGGCGTGATCCGCGACATCGCCAGGCACGTCAGGGCGACGACGGTGAGGCCCTTCCCTTTGGCGTACTGCGCGATTTCAATCGGCGAGCCGTTCTTCCCTGAATTGGAGATGACGACGACGGTCTCGCCGGCCCTCAATTCATACTGCCGGTCATAACGCTCAACGAGCCGCGTCCCATAGCCGGGCAGGTTTTCGACGAAGCCCGCGGTTGGGTCCATGATCCCGGTCACACACACCAGACCCCCGGCCCGCCCGATGATTTCCCGGGAGATGACTTCGCTGTGCCCGCTTCCGAAAGTATGGATGACGCCGCCCTGGGCGACGTTCTTTCCGATGATCGGCGCCACCTGCGCAATGACAGGGCCATTCTCGGTCCAGGCGCGGGCCAGAAGTTCATTTGCGCGGGCAAAATACGACGCGGCGGGCGGAATTGTCATGGGTCGTTGCCAGCGATCATGGTCCGGCGCCGCGGTCACTGCAAGCTGGCTTGGACCCCCCGCAAGTCCCAGGGCCCCAAGACACCCAAGTAGGGCGGCCTCCTACAGGCCTATTGGCCAAAGCCCGGTAGACGCTCCTGATGCGCAGGCGTATGTTGGCAGACGCAAGCTGGCAGCACACAACACCTCAGGCTATGGGCCGAAAGCCCCGAAAAGATCCCGTCAGGTCCAGCTGATCAGCAGTCCAGGTCCTTGCCCGCGGCCCCGCAAAAACGGCCGGCCGCGGGCAAGGTTCCGGGATCCGGAAAGGCGGCCGAAGCGCCGGGCCGGACGAATGTTTACATGACGGTCCTGTGAAGGCATTGTTTTGTGCGGCGCTGCAAAGAGATACCCTTCACCCCATGTACAGCCTCGGCCTGGATTTCGGCACAAACTCCGTCCGTTGCCTGATCGTGCGCTGCAGCGATGGCGCTGAGGTGGGAACGGCCGTGGCCTCCTACGCAAGCGGCCGCCAGGGCATTCTTCTCGATCCAAGGGACCACCATCTGGCCCGCCAGAATCCGGGCGACTATGTCGACGGCCTTCAGCGCAGCATCCGGGCCGCCCTCGCCCAGGCCCGCCGCAAGCCCGGTTTCGACGCCGCGAAAATCATCGCCCTCGCCGTCGATTCGACCGGCTCCAGTCCGATTCCGGTCGATCGCAACAACAGGCCGCTCGCCCTCAGCAGGAAATGGGCCCGGAACCTGTCCGCGCAATGCTGGCTTTGGAAAGACCATACGTCCTGGCGCGAGGCCGCGCGCATCACGGAAGTGGCCGCAAAGCGGCGGCCGCAGTACATCGCCAAATGCGGCAACACCTATTCCTCGGAATGGTTCTGGTCGAAGATCCTTCATTGCCTCGCCGTGGACCCGAAGGTGTTCAAGGCCGCGTATTCGTGGGTGGAACTGGCCGACTGGGTGCCGTCGCTCCTGGCCGGCGTGACCGACCCCAGGGAGGTCAAGCGCGGGGTGTGCGCCGCAGGCCACAAGGCGCTCTATTGCGACGAATGGGGAGGCCTCCCCGACAAGAAGTTCCTAGCGCTGCTGGATCCAAGGCTCGCCCCTCTCCGCGACCGGCTCTACGACAAGGCGCATGATGCAACCGAGCCGGCGGGACGGCTCTCCGGAACCTGGGCGAAGCGGCTCGGGCTGCCGGCCAATATCCCGATCGCAATCGGGGAATTTGACGTCCATTACGGCGCAATAGGCTGCGGCGTCACCGAGGGGACGCTCGTCAAGGTGATAGGGACCTCCACCTGCGACTGCGGCGTCGTGTCGGCCGACAAGTCCGTGCCCGACATTCCCGGCATCTGCGGGATCGTCAAGGGGGCCATCCTGCCGGGCTACTACGGGATCGAGGCCGGCCAGTCGGCGGTCGGAGACATCTTCAAGTGGTGGGTGGAGGTCGTCTGCAAAGGGGAGGACGCGCTCCACGAGGCGCTGACCCGGGAGGCGGCGGAATCGAAGCCGGGCCGGTCGGGCCTCCTGGCCCTCGACTGGAACAACGGAAACCGGACGATCCTCGTCGATCCGATGCTGACCGGGCTCCTCCTCGGAACCACCCTGCATTCGACCCGGGCCGAGATCTACCGGGCCCTCATCGAGGCGACGGCCTTCGGCGCCCGCGCGATCGTGGAGCGCATCCGCGAATACGGCGTCCCGGTCGACCGCGTCGTCTGCGCCGGAGGCATAGCCGAGAAGAATCCCCTCCTGATGCAGATTTACGCCGACGTTCTCGGATGCGAGATGCGGGTCGCCGGTTCCAGCCAGGCCTGCGCCCTCGGCGCCGCTGTCTCCGCCGCGGTCCTCGCCGGAGCCCATCCCGATTTTCCGGCCGCCCAGCGCGCGATGACCTCCCTGAAGAAGGTGAAGTACCGCCCGACCGCCGCCGGCCGCAGGGTGTACGACCGCCTTTACAGGCTGTACCGGAGCGTCCATGACGCATTCGGAGGGCTCAATCGCTCGGCCGACCTGTCCCATGTCATGAAAGAACTCCTCGCGATCAAGGAAGAGCAGGCCCGCTAATCTCCCCCACTCCACCCATGCCCGACTCATTCGATAATTTGGAAATCTGGTTCGTCACCGGCAGCCAGCACCTCTACGGGCCGGAGACGCTCAAGCAGGTCGCCGGCCACTCGGAAAAGATCGCGGCGGGCCTGGACGCCTCGAGGCGGATCCCGCTCAAGGTCGTCTTCAAGCCCGTCGTCAAGACGCCGGAGGAAGTGAGGGCGCTCTGCCGCGATGCGGACAGTTCGCCGAACTGCGCCGGGCTCATCCTGTGGATGCACACCTTTTCGCCCGCAAAGATGTGGATCGGGGGCCTGACATCCCTGCGGCGCCCCTTCCTCCATCTTCACACGCAGTTCAACCGGGACCTGCCCTGGGCCAGGATCGACATGGATTTCATGAACCTGAACCAGTCGGCGCACGGGGACCGTGAGGCGGGCTTCCTGCACACCCGGCTGCGGCTCAGCCGCAAGGTTGTCGTGGGCCACTGGGAGGATCCCCAGGTCCAGGACCGGGTCGGCGCATGGATGAGGGCCGCCCGGGGCTGGTTCGGATTGCAGGGGGCGAAGTTCGCGCGTTTCGGCGACAACATGCGCGCGGTGGCCGTGACCGAGGGCGACAAGGTGGCGGCGGAGGCCAAATTCGGCTTCTCGGTCAATGGTTATGGCATAGGCGACCTGGCCGGGCATGTGGCAGAAGCGGCGATCGAGGATTCCGCGATCAAGCGGCTGTGCGCCGAGTATGAGGAAAAGTACTCGGTGGCGAAGGAGCTCAGGAAGGGCGGCGCCCGGCACGATTCGCTTCGCTACGGCGCGCGGCTCGAACTCGGCCTTCGCTCGTTTCTGACGGCGGGCGGCTTTGCGGGATTCACGACGACCTTCGAGGATCTTCACGGGCTGCGGCAGCTGCCCGGTCTCGCCGTCCAGCGTCTCATGGGCGAGGGCTACGGTTTCGGAGCCGAGGGCGACTGGAAGACGTGCGCCCTCCTGCGCGCGATGAAGCTGATCGCCTCCGACCTGCCGGGCGGCACCTCGTTCATGGAGGACTACACCTATCACCTGGGAGCCGGCGGCCCCCTGGTCCTCGGAGCGCACATGCTCGAGATCTGTGAATCGATCGCATCCCGCAAGCCGCGGCTCGAGGTCCATCCCCTGGGAATCGGCGGCAGGGAGGACCCCGTGCGGCTCGTCTTCGACGCCCCGGCCGGTCCGGCCCTGAACGCTTCGCTCATCGATCTGGGCAACCGCTTCCGGCTCATCGTCAATGAAGTGGATGCCGTGTCTCCGCCCAGGCTCCCGCGGCTGCCCGTGGCCCGCGCAGTCTGGAAGTGCCGGCCCGACTTCGCCACCGCCTGCGGAGCGTGGATCCTTGCGGGCGGCGCCCACCACACGGGCTACAGCTACGCCGTCACGGCCGAACATCTTGAGGATTTCGCGGCGATGGCGGGGATCGAGATCGTGGTCATCGGCAGCGACACCCGCCTATCCTCCTTCAAACAGGAGTTGCGCTGGAACGAGGCGTATTATCATCTCGCTGCAGGAATCGGCCGTTGATGCCAATGCTCGAAGAACTCAAACAGGAGGCCCTTGCGGCCAATCTCCAGCTCAAGCGCGACGGCTTGATCCACCTCACATTCGGCAATGCAAGCGCGCTCGACCGCGCCCGCGGGATCTTCGCAATCAAGCCGAGCGGCGTTCCCTACGAGGCCCTTCAGGCAGGAGACATGGTGCTCGTCGATCTCGATGGAAAGCGCGTCGAGGGCAGGCTCAACCCCTCGTCGGACACGCCAACCCACCGCAGGCTTTACATCGATTTCCCGCAGATTGGCGGCATCGTCCACACGCACTCCCTGCACGCGACCGCTTTTGCGCAGGCGGGCAGGCCGATTCCGGCCCTGGGAACAACGCATGCCGACACCTTTTTTGGCGAGATCCCGGTCACCCGCAAGATGACCGCCCCGGAGATCGGGAAAGACTACGAATGGAATACCGGCGCGGTCATAGCCGAGCGCTTCGAGGGCCTGGACCCGCTTGAGCTGCCCGGCGTCCTCGTGAACCGCCATGCGCCCTTCACCTGGGGAGCGGCGGCTGCCGATGCGGTGGAGTCGGCTCTCGTCGTCGAACTGTGCGCCCGGATGGCCATCCTGACCCTGCAGATCTCCCCGGGCATCACGAGCATCGAGCCCGAGCTCCTCGACCGGCATTTCCACAGAAAGCACGGCCCCGGATCGACCTACGGCCAGAAGCCCGGTTAGCGCGACGATTGCTCGTCAGCCTCCATCAGGATGTCGGCAACCAACCGATTGCCGC